>QNEL01000023.1 GCA_003645185.1 Candidatus Parabeggiatoa sp. nov. 3 | reverse complement strand
TATCAAGGAAACCTATGTCTTCGATTCCAAAGCGACTAACAAAAATGCGTTATTTGATCCTTATGTGAAAGCGATTCGCTGGGCAACGGATCGAATTGATAGGGAAGGTATTGTGGCCTTTGTCACGAATAACGGATTTTTAGATAACCTGGCTTTTGAAGGTATGCGTAAGCATTTAGCGCAAGATTTTTTGAAAATCTATGTTTTAGATTTAGGGGGTAATCTGAGGAAAAATCCGGGCAAAACCTCCAATGTTTTTGATATCAAAGTGGGTGTGAGCATCACCTTTCTGGTTAAAAGTCTTTCAAAAGAAAAAGGTATTTTTTATGCCTGTCTTGATGAGAGTTTGAGTAAAGCCGACAAATTGCAGACACTGGAAAATCAGCAACAGATTAGCGGTATCACTTGGGAAAGGATTGAGCCCGACAAGAATCAGGTTTGGCTTAATCATGGCTTGCAATCCGAATTTGAGGATTTTGTTCCATTGGGTGTCATGGAAGAAAAGCGCCTTAAAACGGAAGTTGAAGGCGTTATTTTCAAGCACTATAGTAATGGTGTCAAAACAAATCGTGATGTGTGGGCTTATAATTTCAACCCACAAAAATTGGCAGAAAACATGCAGCGTACCATTGCTGTCTATAATCAACAGGTTTCAAAATTGTCAAAATGGATCGCTAAAAGGAGTAACCGTACTCGCTTTGATAAATTAACTGAAAACGAGCAAAATCTCAAAATTGATAATTTTGTTCTATATGATGACAGCCAATTAAATTGGTCAGAAAGTTTAAAATCCCATTTAAAACGAGGGCATTTTGTTGATTTTGAGAGCAGTAATATAAGACATGCCTTATATCGCCCATTTACTCGAACGCATCTCTATTTTGAACGGACATTTAATGAACGGGTTTATCTTTTTCCGTCTTTTTTTCCGACATTAGACACAGAAAATAGAATCTTATGTGTGGGTGCTTATGGCAGAAAACCCTTTTCGGTTTTAATGGCTGATAGAATCACTGATATTAATTTTTATGGTGATCCACAACAATCGTTTTCTTTTTACACCTATTTGGAAGACGGCACGAACCGCATCGAAAACATCACCGACTGGGCGTTGAACCATTATCAAAAACATTACCTTGATTCTAGCATTACTAAATGGGCGATTTTCTATTACGTTTATGGGTTACTACATCATTGGGGTTTTAGGGAAAAATACGCGGCCAACCTGAAGCGCGAATTACCGCGTTTACCGATGGCCCCTGATTTTTGGGCTTTTGCCAAAGCGGGCGAAACCTTAGCTGATTGGCATCTTAATTATGAACAGCACTCACCCTATCCACTCAACATGATTGAAAACCCCAAGCTGCCGTTTAGCTTGCGTGTTTCAAAAATGAAACTCTCTCCTGATAAAAAACAATTGATTTATAACCACTTTCTGACTTTAGACGGTATTCCAAAACCCGTTTTTGATTACAAACTCGGTAATCGCTCTGCGTTAGAATGGGTGATTGATCAATATCGTGTGAAAGTGAATAAAAGAAGTGGAATTATTAATGATCCGAATCAAAAAGACGATGAAGAATATATTGTCGAATTGGTGAAAAAGGTGATAACGGTGAGTTTGGAGACAGTGAAAGTGATTGAGAAATTAGCTGATTTCAAATTGAGAACTAAAACTCGATGATCACGTTTTTAGTCTGACAATAATAACGAAAAGCGATTGTATATCAAAAAGGATTTGAAAGCTTATTTTTAGAAAGTGTACTACTTTTATTAGAAAAAAGCATGATTGTAATAGATTTTGAAAACACCGTAAATAATGTGGATTTCCATTATTTGAAAGGGCGAACACGATCGGGTTGCCCTCCCCTTACGGGAAGTTATAATCAGGTAAAAGCTTCTCTACCTGAAATTAAATCGAAAAGATGAGCTATTTTTTTGTCATTGCAGTATTTAAAAAAAATTTTTGAACGTGAATTTTATGCTCATTTCTAAAATCCTTTATTATATACAATCCTTGTAGTTTGGTATGATGCAGTAGATCGAAAACTAAAACCCTCTTTCATGCAAAAGTTTAGCGAAGTTAAACTTATACTGAAAAATTGTTTTATATCATTAATGAGTTGTGAGTGCCCTGATAAATAAAATATTAACGAATTAACGAATTAACGAATTAACGAAGGGAACGAATGAACTCCTTTTTCGTTCTACTGATCGATCTTTCTTTTGACTTTCATTGGCTAGCCATTCACTATTAGCATTATATCAAGTTCAAAAACACATACAAATTGATCAGTATGATAGGATTAGACAAGGCGTACAACAGACTGAATATAAGGTTTTATCGTTTTTACCATCATGTCAAATTCAGAATGAAAAATGAACAATCGTTAGTTTTCATTCAATATTTCACATTTCACTTAACAAGTTTTTGCGCGCAAAAACTTGATGTTCAAGTTTTTTCGGTAGAAAAAACTTCACAGAGTATAAGTTTTAGATTAGATATTAATGTTTTTGGTTATAAAACGCCGTGTCAAATCGTGTGTTTTATGCCATCGGATTTCAAAACGGATAGATGGGGAAAGGGGCCTAAAATATTAAACCTTGACAAGCGAATCGCAGACTCATAATCAAGTTTATCCCATTCCTTTATCCCTGATAACTGATTTCCAGGCTCAAGTTTTTGCGCGTAAAAACTTGTTAAGTGGAATTGATAATTGATAATTGATTTTCGGAGTCAATGTATGAAGCGTGTGCATCAATCACTAAGCATAGTCGTGCTGATCATTACGGTGGTTGTGGTAGGATGCGCCGGAGTACCGACGCAAGAAATGAGTGATGCCCGTCAAGCGATGAAAGCTGCCCGTGATGTCCAAGCTGAGTATTATGTGCCCACTTTCTGGGCAAAAGCTTCACAAAAATTGGCGCAAGCAGAACAATATTTAGAGGCCGGTCAATTCTTCCAAGCGCGTCTGATTGCAACATCAGCATTGATACAGGCTGTCGATGCACATAATACGGCCGTTGCCATAAACCGGGCTAAAAGAGTTTGGCAAGAAATAAAAAGCCTTATAGATCATAATGGCATAGAAGGGCGTGCATTATTGGAAAAAGCGCAACAGGTTGCGCGTCAAGGGAACGTTGAACAGACTATTGCTTTTGCTAATGAGGTTTATTATGAGGGTAGGGTAACGCTTAACCTTGCACAACTTGAGCGGGCTAAATTTTTGATTGAGCTTTTGAAAGTGCGACAAGCAGAATTAGAGCCTTTAGAGCTTATCACCCTCACAGATGCCGAAATGGCTTTTCAAAGTCAGAAGGGAAAAAAGGCTTACGATTTAATCAATAATTTGTACAACTCATTACCTTATGACTTACGCATTAACAAGTTAAATTAATTTATGATTCAGTAGAGACGCGATGCCTCGCTCGAAGTCTCGCTCGAAGTCTCGCGTCTTATGATAGAGACGCTTCGCAATAGCGTCTCTACATCTAAGTACTGAATCATAAATTTTCTGGTATTTTAATAGAAGCAACCATAAGAGGGGCAACCACAAGGGATTGCCCCTACAAGCGCGCCCGTAGGGGCAATCCCTTGTGGTTGCCCTTTGCGATAAAATACCTGTTTATTTGTGCTTCAGTACTTAAAATATTATAGAGACGCTTCGCAATAGCGTCTCTACATCTAAACAATTAGAAATTCATTTAAATTCATTTATGATTTAGTGAGTTATAAATTTTTTTAAAACGATCAAAACGTAGAGACGCGATGCTTCGCGTCTCATCGCGAAGCGTCTCTAGCATCGATTAGATTTAAAAGAATTGAATAAATGGGTATGAAATGAAACAATTGAAGGCAGAATTGATCCGTTTTAATTGCCCATTGTCAAAAATTTTTCCAAACAAACCTCTGTACTAGGAATCATTCCACCATGAAAACTTTTGCCGATTTGTCTATCAAGCGCAAGTTAATTCTGATCACCTTGTTAATTAATATGATCACATTGCTGGCAGCTTCTGCATTTTTTGCCGCTAACGAAGTAATATCCTTACGCAAGGCGATGGTGCGTGAGATTTCGGTATTGGCGAAAGTCATTGGTGCCAATACCCAAACGGCATTGCTCTTTTCGTTACCCACGTCATCCGTTCAAACCCTTAATGCTTTGCAAACTGAATCCCAGGTGATGGCCGCCGTTATTTACGACCATTCTGGTCAAGTATTTGCTGAATATAGACGCGAAGATGTTAAACATTTTTTTCCCCCACTTGTGCAAGAAACCCAGTATCATTTTGATTCAAACCACTTGGGTTTATTTGAAGAAATTATAAATCGCACTAACAATAAAAAAATAGGTACCGTCTATATTCAATCTGATTTAAATGAACTCAATCAATTACTTATAGAATACATTTACATTATTGTAATAATTTTGTTAATTTCATTGTTGCTTGCGTTGTTGTTGTCTGTCAGACTTCAAACGGTGATTTCTAGGCCTATTTTACATTTACTGAAAACGGTTAACACGGTGACTTGGAAAAACGATTACACTATCCGTGCTAAGCCATACGGCCGTGATGAGCTAGGGATGCTGATTGACGGTTTTAACGACATGTTGGCAAAAATCCAAAATCGTGATGACTTGTTAGATCGTCATAGTGAACATTTAGAAGAACAAGTCAAATCTGCACAGTTATCTCAAATCAATTGTGAGCTAGAGAAAACAGTGCTTGATTTGCAAAAAGCGATGGCAGACGCTGAAGTGGCGAATCAAGCCAAAAGTGAATTTTTAGCGAATATCAGTCATGAAATTCGTACACCTTTAAATGCCGTTATCGGGATGAGTGGCTTGATACTTGATACTAACTTGACTCCAAAACAACGTGATTTTGTGGAAACAGTACGCGCAGGTGGTGATACATTGCTATCTTTGATTAACAAACTTTTGGATTTTTCTCAAATTGATGCGAGTCAATTAGAATTAGATAAACACACTTTTAATTTACGTGATTGTGTAGAAGAGGTGTTGGGTTTTGTCGCTCATCAAGCTGCTGAAAAACAAATCGAATTAGTTTATTTCATTGAAAAACAAGTACCGATACATTTATTCAGCGATGTGGCGCGGTTACAGCAAATTTTAATCAATTTGTTGACTAATGCCATCAAATTTACTGAGTCCGGAGAAATTATCGTACAGGTTTCGTGCCATTTATTGGAGCCTGAGCAGGCAGAGATACATTTTTCTGTAAAAGATACGGGTATTGGGATTCCAAGTGAGCGTATGGATTGTTTGTTTTTTAGCCAACTGGATAGCTCGATGACACGCCGCTATGGGGGAACAGGTTTAGGATTGGCTCTCAGCAAACAATTATGTGAATTGATGGGGGGCAATTTGTGGGTTGAAAGTGAAGTGGGCAAAGGTTCCACTTTTTACTTTACTGTCAAAGCCCAGATTGTTTCTGATAAACAAGCCCAAGCAGACAAATCACAAAACAAGTTTACCAATAAGCGGATGCTCATTGTAGATGATAATGAGCATACTCGCCATTTTTTGAATCAACATATGCAAGCTTGGGGAGTACACGTCACAGAAGCGCAATCTGGTGAAGATGCCTTAAATCAAATCAAAATGGCAGAACATCCTTTTGATTTAGCGATTATAGATAGGCAAATGCCTGTGATGGACGGTTTATCTTTAGCTCAAAAAATTCATAACTTGTTTCATTCTAAGCCATTACCTTTGGTCATGCTGACTTCAATTGAGAAACAGCCATCTGACATTGAGTTGGGGCTGTTTTCTGCCCGTTTAACCAAACCGGTCAAATATTCTCAATTGTTTAATTGTTTAGAAGATTTGTTTAGCAAGCGGGAAAACAAACAGCGTAAAACTATCCCTTTCGCAATCAATTCTGATTTAGCGAGAAAGCTACCCTTACAAATATTGTTAGCAGAAGACAATATGACTAATCAAAAGGTGGCATTGCTTTTCTTAGACAAGATGGGTTATTCAGCGGACGTTGTGGGAAATGGTTTAGAAGCCGTCAAGGCGGTAGCCAAAAAACCTTATGATGTCATTTTAATGGATATACAAATGCCAGAAATGGACGGTATGGAAGCCACTAGACGTATTCGTGAACAATGGCTTGGCCCTGCGAATCGTCCTTATATTATAGCTGTGACAGCACATGCGATGCTGGGTTATCGTGAGAAGTGTTTGGAAGCTGGCATGAATGAGTATGTTACTAAACCTGTGCGCCTAGAGGATTTGGCTGCTGCCATGATGCGTTGTCCAGAAATTTCAGAATTGAATGGATTCAATAACTTAGACGTGATGCCATCAGAAGTCAGGATGGCTTCTGGAGAAAAAAGCAGAACGACTGAAAACACTGCAAGCTTAGAGAAGGGTTCAACGGCAGAGGAGACATCGCCAATTCGTGCCGCCCTAGAAGAGTTAGCGGGTGAAGATGAACCTGAATTGCTCAATGAATTGATTCAAAGTTATCTTGACAGCAGCGACATTTTGATAATGGAATTACAAGCTGCATTCGCTTCCAACAATCCAAATCAACTTAAACACGCCGCGCATAGTCTCAAATCAAGTAGTGCCAGCTTAGGTGCTAAAAGCTTGGCTGATTTGTGTCAGCAGCTTGAACAACAAGGAAGAAGCGGTAAACTGAGCGGTGAAACTGAAAAACTACAACAAATGCTCTCTGAGTATACCCTTGTTAGTCGTCAATTATCTGTGATTCGTCAAACCTTATCAGATACGTTTTTAGAGCCCTCTGAACCCATCCGTTCAGGCTTCAAAGAGACTGAAAACTTTGATGTGACTTTGGAAACCACTTCACAACAGGAAGACGAGGCATTAAGAGAGCAAATTCGTAGAACCTTATATACGTTAACCGGTGAAGATGAACATGAATTTGTCAATGAATTAATTCAAAGCTATCTTGATAGCAGTGCTGGGTTGATCGCGCAATTACAAGGCGCAATAGCTGAGCAAAATCCGACTCAACTCCAATACGCGGTACATAGTCTTAAATCAAGCAGTGCCAGCTTGGGTGCTAAAAGGCTGGCTGACTTATGTCAGCAACTTGAGCTGCAAGGAAAAGCAGGTGAACTAAACGGCGCTGCTGAAAAAGTGCAATGGGTTTTATCCGAGTATGCGCGTGTCAGTTGTCAATTATCCCTAATTCATAAACCGTTATCAGAATCCAGTACGTTTAATAAAGAGATTCAAGAGCCTATTCGTTCTAGCTTCAAAGAGGCTGAAAATAACAATGTGACTCAGGCGAACCCTTTAGAAAGGGAAAAAGAGGCTTTACGAGAGCAAATCCGTACTGCCTTATATGCGTTAACTGGTGAAGATGAACCTGAATTTGTCAATGAATTGATTCAAAGCTATCTTGACAGCTGCACTGGGCTGATCGCGCAATTACAAACCGCAATAGCTGAGCAAAATCCGACTCAACTCCAATACGCGGCACATAGTCTTAAATCAAGTAGTGCCAGCTTGGGTGCCCAAAGGCTGGCTGACTTATGTCAACAACTTGAACAACAAGGAAAAGTGGGTGAACTGAACGCTGAAAAAGTACAACAAGCGATCACGGAGTATGCACTTGTCAGTTCTCAGTTATCCCTGCTCCGTGATCAGTTATCAGAACCTAGCGTGTTTTATAACCAAGACATTCAAGAAGCCATCAGTTCAGGTGTCACAGAGACTGAAAACAGTGAAGTTACCCTGCCATTGGAAGAAAAAAGGTTACAAGAACACATTTTGAATGCCTTATCTGAATTAATCGGTGCAAATGAACCTGAACTGTTCAAGGAATTGATTCAAAGCTATCTTGATAGCAGTGCTGTGTTGACAGCGGAATTACAAACCGCAATAGCTAAGCAAAATTCGACTCAACTCCAACACGCGGCGCATAGTCTTAAATCAAGTAGTGCCAGCTTGGGTGCTAAAAGGCTGGCTGACTTATGTCAACAACTTGAACAAGAAGGAAAAGCGGGAGAACTGAACGCTGAAAAAGTACAACAAGCGATCACGGAGTATGCGCTTATCAGTCGTCAGTTATCCAAGATAGGTCAAACATTATCAGATGATCCGACATTGACTCACGTTCAAAAATCCATCAGCATTCAGGAAACGAATACACAGCCAATCCCATCAGAAAACAGGTTACTAACGGAATTAGAAGCTGCAATCAAAAACACCTTATTTTCTCTGTTAGGAGAAGATGAGCCCGAAATCATTGCTGAACTGATTCAAACTTATGGTGATGAAAGTATCAAGTTAATCAATACTCTGATGGAAGCTGTTACAAGCGTTGATGCCAAAAAGCTAAAACCAGCCGCCCATAATCTCAAGTCTAGCAGCGGCAATCTCGGTGCCACTCAGTTAGCCCGTTTATGTCAAACATTAGAACAACACGCTCAGAATAATGATTTAACGAATAGTCCAGCCATTTTTGCTGAAGTGGAAGTCGAATATCAGCGGGTTATCATGGTATTACAAAGAATGCAAGATCAAACCGATGAGACAAAATCAGTTGAAGAAACCACACGGGTTTCTGATAGCAAGACGATGTCAATACTTGTGATCGATCTAAAAAACACCCTGAAGGCTTTAATTGATGACGATGATCCAACACTGATTAAAGAATTAGGAGAGGCCTACAAGGAAGATACCCGTGTTTTGATGAAATCAATAGGGGATGCAATCAGTAAAGGGGATGCGTCTGCATTAGCACAAGCCGCCTCTTTCTTCAGAACAAGCTGCCATAATCTAGGGGCCTATCGCTTATCTGAATTGGCCGTCAACTTGGAAAAACAAGCTCAAAAAGGCGTGAGCAATAGCACAGCACAATTCACACAACTTGAAGAAGAATATACCCATGTCTGCCAAGCTTTAGATCAAATCAGTGAAGCATCAACCTAATCTTTGTCGTAGGCGATTTATCGCCTGTCAAAGCGATAAATCGCGATAACAAAGATTCGCTATTGGCGAATCGGCTAATGAATCATTCTAGAAGCATAACCGAAATTCGAGTCATTTGATTGTTCATTCAACATCTCTTCAAAACACTGTTTACACTTCAATTCTATTGAAAAATCTAAGTGTTCTTCGGGATAGTTTTCTAGGATCGCGTTAACACAATTATCTCTTTCCTCTGGTGAAACAATAGCTTCACCGACTTGTTCATCATCACCATTAACGCGAAAAGAAACGATACAAACAAATTCTTCTCCATGTCCCAACCCTGCTGCGAGGTTGCCTATAAGAGGCTGTATTTCGGCAGGTTCTTCATTTTCCTTATACTCTTCAAGTAAATCAAACCATTCTTGGAGTTCAATATACTGCTGTTTCTTGCCAGAGTCTTTAGAAAAAACAATGATAATCGGTGTTTTAGGGGTAGGAAATTCGTCCGATGAATATTCAAGCCTCACAATATCCTCATCATTAAAGATAGCCTTGAGTTCGTTGGAGGATAAGCTCATGACTTGTGTGTCTTTTTGTTTTTGGGGATCGTCTTGATAAGTCATTGTGTCTCTATTTTTTGTTCCGTTATCAGTGTAGGATGGGCTTTGTGTTTTTGTGAGCCATTGTTCAATTATCCCTCTTCAATTATCAATCAAATGTATACTGCACGCGGGCACAACAAATAAAAAACCTCAACACGGAGCACACAGAGGTACACAGAGGTACACAGAGGTAAAAGAAGAGGTAAAAGATGATATTTCCCCGATTTTTATCAGCGAAAATCATGAGCATCATGACAATCTGCGTTCTATTCGATACATCAAAATGTGCAGACTGATGTCTATTTGAAAATATAACACACAAACTTCGATTATTATGCCAACTATTACTCATCTTTACCGTTATCCCATAAAGGGCATGAGTCCCGAACCCTTACAGCGCGTTGCTGTGCAAGCCGGCGAAATGATACCACTAGATCGTTGTTTTGCCTTAGCGCATGGAACGACTGATTTTGATCCCACTGCACCAGAGCATCTTCCCAAAATCAACTTTTTAATGCTCATGAAAAATGAACGTTTAGCGGCCCTGCATACCCTTTATGATCACAGTACCAATGTCTTGCAGATTTACCACAATGAAAAACTCCTTGCGAAGGGCGATTTACAAAGCGTTGAGGGCCAACAAGCGATTGAAAATTTTTTTGCAGACTACCTTGGTGATGAAATACGTGGCACACCCAAATTAGTAGAAGCCCCTGGACATCGTTTTTCTGATGTCAACGCCAAAGTTTTATCATGTATTAACCTTAACAGTCTGCGTGAATTAGAAAAAGTAATGGGTACAGAAATCCACCCACTGCGATTTCGCGCTAATGTCTATTTTGACGAGGCACCGCCTTGGGCAGAATTAGATTGGGTAGGCAAAGAATTGACACTAGGCACTGCAAAAGTGCGCGGCTTTAAAGTGATCCAACGTTGTGCTGCAACCAATGTCAACCCACAAACTGCGGCCAGGGATTTAGAAATTCCCCAAACCTTACTGAAAAAATACGGACATCCTAACTTGGGCATTTATATGCAAGTGATTGGGGATGGCGAAATGGCTGTTCTGGATGAATTTCTTTCGTAGAAAGCTTTGTAAGGTAACTCCCAAAAAATAATATACCCAAGGGCATTCGCCCTGGATTGCCCCTACAGACATGTGCCGTTGTAGGGGCAATCCTTCATGGTTGCCCAATTCGGTGTGTGGGTATTTTAATTTTTTGGAGTTACCTAAATACGAATTGATTTGTCAATCAAATATTGACCAATATTAACTGTTCTAGAACAATTTAGGCTCTTGACTCGCTCGATATAAAATACTGATACGACCAATCATTTGCACGAGTTCAGCAGCACTTTTTTGACAAAGTACCTGAGTCATATCGCGCCTTTTTTCTCGATCCGCCCCTGCAATAGTGACTTTAATCAATTCATGATCTTCTAAAGCATGATCTAATTCGATTAGCACATTCTCATTAATACCTTTATTACCAATCATCACGATAGGTTTTAAATGATGGGCGAGACTTTTGAGATAACGAATTTGTTGATTTGTTAATGTCATCAGTTTGTATTACGTTCGTAGTTAAGCCTGGGCGAACACGATCGGGCGGCCCCTACAGTTCCATAATTTTGCTATATTTTGTAGGGGCATACCGGCGTGTCTGCCCGATTTGAAATGGCATTGAGGGGAATGGTGGGCTTTAAAAACCCAAAGCCCACCCTAGAATGTTTTTGGAATCCACTTTTCCTTTAACTTGTTATGAAAACTCTTTTCGAAACCTTCTGGTTCTCGCAATTTGAGTAGGGCGAGGTTTATCGATTCTAAAAGATCACTGCCATTGGGCAAAATAATACCGTAGTTTTGGTGATTGAAAACCGCCGGAAGGACTAAAACGCCTGGCTTGTGTTTACGATTAATTTGTTCGGCAAGATACAAAAGTCGAGGGCCATCGTGTACCAAGGCATCAACGTCACCTTTTAACACCATATCGATGCCTTCATTTAAAGTGTCTACTGCTATCACCCGTGCCCCTAGCTTCTCCAAATAATCTTTAGGCGCATCAGTGGCTACTGCCGCTACCCGTTTGCCAGGTAAATCTTTTTCACTGGTGATGGCACCACCAACCGCTTGAATAGTCAAGGACGCTGCAATAATACCGGTTAAAATACTCAGTGCAACTAAGCCGATTAGATGCCAAGACAGATCAATAAGTCGAGCAATACCACGATTTTTCGGTGCTTCCCAAGTGAGCAACATGGTGATAGACCACCAAAAAGCGTCATACATTCCACGCCCGTAAGTTTTAGAAAAGATTTGCGATTCATGAGGCGACCGTTTATCTGCCCACCATCTGATATTTATCACGCAAAAGAGTACCCCTAAAAAAAGAAGAATATTACGGGTAGTCATAAACTTGCCGACTTCCTTGACTAATACCATAATGGGAGAACCAATACTTTTATCAGCTCTCACCATGATTTGTAAACCCAATTCAAACATTGAAGTGGAAAAATCAACCACTTTTTCCCGATCACTGCGGATCGTTATCGCCGCAATACCAACATCAGCCTTGCCTTCCTGCACACTATGTAACAGAAGACGGACATTTTGAGTGTAAACCCATTCTGTTTTAACGCCAATTTTTTTGGCAATACCCTGCCATAAATCAATGCTAAAACCAATAGGGTTTCGTTGCTCTTTTGGTTTCTCAGTATCATACATCACCCAAGGTTCACTCGGTTTGATAGCCACCCTGAATGTTTTTTGGTCATCCTGTGCTTGGGCAATGGGTAATAATGAAACACCCAATAAACAAGTAATCGGTAAAAAAATTCTAATGATTAATAATGACATATTTTAAATAAACTATAGGACTGACGCATTGACAAGTTTATAAATATATATTCTCAATAAAAATCAATCGGTTTAAAATAATATAACACAATATAAAAATGGTTAAAAATCTGACACCACGCAAAAGTTTTTGCGTGAACCGAAGGTCGGCTACGCTAAATGTGAAATTGAGTTATCAGTCACAATATGAAACCTTTGGTATTTAAGCGAGAGCATAAAAGTTAAAATCTGTCAATGCGTCAGTCCTAAACGATTTGAAAGTGAAAAAGTTTGTAGGGGCAATCCCTTGTGGTTGCCGCCTTATACCAATTCTTAAATGAAAACTCCGTTTGGAGTAAGTAGGTACACATTTCTACGCTAAAGTTTTTTAACCTTTTTGGTATATTACCTAAATAAAACAAATGATAGATTAGATAGAACGCTGATTTGACTGATTGTGATGATTTCCACATTTAGCTTCGCGCACCGAAGGCTCACGCGCTACGTTGCGCGTAGCTCAACTTTATTTCACTTAAGAAGTTGCGCGCAACTTGTGAAATAAAGTTTTTGCGCGCAAAAACTGGGGCAAAGAACACTGATTAACATAAGGACTTATTAAAAAAAATCAGCGCCAATCATGATAATTAGTCAAATCAGCGTTCTATTTGAGATTTCCAAAAATGTTAATGTATTTCTGTTAACTTACTTATCAATCATTAATCTTTTATTATAATCAATTTTTATAGTGGCTTGGTAGGAGTATTTTGACGTGACATTCTTAAACGATTACATCAATCAAATCAACGGTATTGTTTGGGGGCCGGCTATGCTGGTGCTGATTTTAGGCACGGGCATTTATTTAATGTTAGGCTTGCAATTGATGCCGTTGCGTAAACTCGTGTATGGTTTTCGTATGCTTTGGCAGGGCCGTCGTGGTAGCGGAGAGGGGGATATCACCCCTTTTAATGCCTTGATGACTTCGCTTTCTGCTACCATTGGAACTGGGAATATTGCGGGGGTGGCAACGGCAATTGTTTGGGGCGGCCCGGGGGCCTTGTTTTGGATGTGGTGTACGGCCTTGGTGGGGATGGCGACGAAATATGCTGAGGTGGTTTGTGCCGTGCATTATCGTGAAACAGATGAGGCGGGTAATCATATTGGTGGCCCGATGTATTATATTAAAAATGGTTTAAAGCGCCATTGGGCTTGGTTGGGTACAGTGTTTGCCCTGTTAGGGATGTTGGCGGGATTTGGTATCGGTAATACGGTGCAGGCTAATTCGGTGGCCGATGTCTTAAATTCTAATTTTAATGTGCCCACTTGGGCGACGGGAATAACGTTAGCGGTGTTGGTGGGATTGGTATTGATTGGGGGCATTCGTTGGATTGCTGAAGTCGCTGGCAAGTTGGTGCCCATAATGGGCATCGGTTATGTCATGGGCGGATTGGTTATTTTGGTGGTCAACGCTGATGCCATACCCGATGCTTTTAGTCTGATTTTCACCTACGCTTTTACGCCAGTGGCGGCGACGGGCGGTTTTGCCGGTGCTGCTGTGTGGGTGGCTATCCGTTATGGTGTGGCACGGGGGATTTTTTCTAATGAGGCCGGATTAGGTAGCGCACCGATTGCCCATGCGGCGGCAAGTACAAATAGCCCCGTGCGGCAAGGCATCGTTGCGATGTTAGAGACGTTTATTGATACCCTTGTGGTTTGTACGATTACCGGTTTAGTCATTATTATTTCTGGCGCTTGGACAACTGGTGTGACGGGCGCGTCATTGTCGTCTGCGGCATTTGAACAGGCTTTGCCGTATTTTGGGGGGTATCTCGTCACGTTTGCCTCGGCAATATTTGCGTTTACAACGCTGTTAGGATGGAGTTTTTATGGCGAGAAGTGTGTACAATATTTATTCGGCTTCAAATCCATTACCCGTTTTAGGGTATTTTGGGTGATGGTGATACCGATTGGCGCGATAGCTGAGTTAGATTTGATTTGGTTGATAGCGGATACGCTGAATGCTTTCATGGCGATACCTAATTTGATCGCATTGCTTTTGCTCAGTCCAGTGATATTTAAGTTAACCCGTGAGTATTTTGCTACCAATCCAAAATCCCCCTAACCCCTAAATCCAGCCAGCCCCTTTTTCAAAGAGGGGCAAATTATTATTTGTAATTCATTTACGTTGACAATTAACAATTTCACATTTCACGCAAAAGTTTCGCGAAGCGAAACTTTTGCGTGAAAAACAATTAACGAATTAACAAAAGGAAATGCTATGAAACGTTTGATTTTAGGCCTAGCCTCTTCTTGTCTTGTTATCAGCCTCATCTCCTGTTCTACTGAACAGATGGACGAAGCCAAAATGGAGGCTCAAATGGCGACCTTTCGTAGTGCCCTTAATGATTTTGGGGTTGCTTTACAATCAGAATTAAAGGCTGCTATGAAAACGGGTGGCCCTTTGAAGGCGATAGAGGTGTGTCAGACGAAGGCCCCTCAAATCAGTGCCGAGTTTTCTCAGAAGGCCGGCTTTGAAATCACACGGACAAGTCTCAAACCGCGTAATGCGGATAATGCCCCTGATACTTGGGAAGTGGCCGTGTTAAAACAGTTTGAAAAACGCAAGGTTGCGGGTGAGGATCCCAAAAAGCTTGAATTTATTGAGGTAGTTAACGCTGATGGGCAGAGTAAAGTACGTTATATGAAAGCCATTCCAACGGCAGAGGTTTGTTTGATTTGTCATGGTAGTCAGATTAGTGAGGATACTCAGGCTAAATTGAATGCCTTGTATCCTTTTGATAAGGCGACAGGTTTTGAGGCGGGCGATTTACGCGGTGCGTTTAGCATCATCAGTTCTCAATGAACAGTTCTCAATTCTCAATTCTCAATTCTCAAGGATAGAACGCTTATATTAACTGATTAATCTGAGCAACATTGATTTTTTTTTAAAATCAATAACAATCATAAGAAATTCTCAATAGTGCGTTATACTTAGCGCGGTAACAAACTGTAGGGCAAAAGTCTCGCTACGCTGTACTTTTGCCTGAAAAACTTTTTAATGAAAATGGGGCAGGCAACAAAAACATGTAGGGAGCCCTACATTAATTTAAATGGGGCCAGCAACGACATAAAAGTTTAATTTATGACCGCGTGCAGTATATCATCCGTTTTTGAGGCTTAAGTTTTTTGCCTAAAATATTTGAGCCTCAAAACCGCTGTGTAGATTTGCTATGTCTCGCGTCTCTGGCATTGATTTGCTTTGCTACGCGTCGAAACGAACATAGACGCGATGCCTGAGACACAATGCCAGAGACGCGAAGCATCGCGTCTCTACTACTGGCAATATGATAAAGGTGCTTTTTCGTCTGCCCCTAATGTGAGTACTTCAACACCTTGCTCTGTCACTAAAAGGCTATGTTCCCATTGTGCTGATAAACTATGATCTTTGGTGACGACTGTCCATTTATCGGGTAAGATTTTGATATGTCGTTTACCCGCGTTAATCATAGGCTCAATCGTAAAGATCATGCCGGCTTGCAAAAGGATATTATCCGTGTTTTCATTACTATAATAATGCAAAACGCGGGGCTCTTCATGGAAATTTTGGCCTATGCCGTGTCCACAATATTCTTGTACAACAGAACATTTTTTAGATTCGGCGTAATTTTGAATCGTCCTGCCTATTTCATTTAAATAAATCCCGGGCTTGACAACCTGAATGCCAATCCAAAGACATTCATAAGCAATTTCTACGAGGCGTTTGGCACGAATACTGGGTTTACCAATCATAAACATGCGACTGGTATCGCCGTGATACCCATCTTTAATGACAGTAATATCAATATTCAGAATATCCCCGTTTTTCAATTTTTTGACCTTAGGAATGCCATGACAAACTTGATGGTTGACAGAGGTACAAATGGATTTAGGAAATTTATTATAATTTAATGGCGCTGGCACCGCATGTTGTACATTAACGATGTATTCATGGCACAACCTATCCAATTCTTCAGTTGTCACACCGGCCTGCACATAAGGTGTGATCATGTCCAACACGTCAACCGCTAAACGCCCAGCGACGCGCATTTTTTTTATTTCTTGTTGAGTTTTTATAATAACAGCCATGACAATTAGATTGTTGTGGTGAGCCTTTTATGGTATAAAACACGCGCTTTTACAATATCACACAGACACCGTCACATAAATTGGGGTGCTCCCATCAGAGTCAATATATGGGGTGTCTGGAGGAATAACCCACTTTTTAAAGAGTTTATATATCTATGTCAAATATTTCTATGCGTGAAATGCTCGAAGCAGGGGTACATTTTGGGCATCAAACTCGCTTTTGGAACCCTCAAATGGCGCCGTATATTTTTGGGGATCGTAATAAAATTCATATCATTAACCTTGAACATACCCTGCCCATGTTTAATGATGCAGGGAATTTTTTGGGCCAAATGACTGCCAAAAAAGGCAATATTTTATTTGTGGGTACTAAGCGTGCCGCGCAAGAGCCTGTTAAAGAGGCCGCTATTCGCTGTGGTATGCCTTACGTCAATCGCCGTTGGTTGGGGGGTATGCTGACCAATTATAAAACGGTCAAGGCTTCTATCAAGCGTCTCAAGGATTTAGAGATGCTCACACAAGATGGTACTCTACATCGTATAACGAAAAAAGAGGCGCTGTCACTGACTCGTGAGTTGGATAAATTAGAACGCAGTTTAGGCGGTATCAAAGACATGAATGGCCTACCTGATGCGTTGTTTATCATTGATGTGGGCTATGAAAAAATTGCCGTCAAAGAAGCCACTAAATTGGGTATTCCCGTTGTTGGTGTTGTAGACACGAACAACAGTCCTTTGAATGTTGATTATGTCATCCCAGGCAACGATGATGCGATTCGGGCTATCACATTGTATGTTAATGGGATATCAGATGCTATTCTTGATGGCCGCCAAGCGAGCTTGCAGGCAGCTTCGGAAGACGATTTTGTGGAAGTTGAGGAGAGCGATTCTCAAACAGTACCCATTGAGGAGACAGTAGACGAGCCTGCCGTGCCTTACGTTCAATCGGTATAAGCCGTAGAAATTCATTCGTTCAAATATCCAGTATTCATGGCATATCTAATTCATGATTTAAGTTAGCGTGAATACTGGACGACAAATTAAACTCATTATTTTTATTTCAATCATTTCAATTTATAGTAATTAATAGGTTTTGGGTATATTCACTCACTATTATTGAGTGCTATTATTAAAATTTGTTAACATGAATAGGATGAGGAAGCCAGTCTTATAATGATAAATACAACAACAAGAGGTTTTGAGAAATGAAGATTACAGCAGCATTGGTTAAAACGCTGCGTGAACGCACTGGTGCGGGTATGATGGAATGCAAAAAAGCATTGGTAGACAGTGATGGTGATATTGAGGCTGCCATTGAAGCCATGCGTAAATCAGGCGTTACTAAAGCAGGACAGAAAGAGCATAGAATTGCTGCCGAAGGTTTAATTACTCTACAGCAAAAAGATAACCATGCTGCGATGGTAGAAGTCAATAGCGAGACAGATTTTGTTTCTAAGGGTGATGACTTCAAAGCGTTTTGTGATGCGCTCGTTGCCATCGTCTTAACAGAACGACATGCCAATTTGGAAACCTTGAAGGCTGCCAATTTGGGCGGAAAAAGTGTTGAAGAAGCCCGTCAGGATTTAATTGCCAAAATTGGTGAAAACATCAATGTGCGGCGGTTTGCCTTGATGGAAAAGCACGACAACATCGGTGTGTATTTGCACGGTAAACGGATTGGCGTTTTAATTGATATGCGCGGAGGTTCTGCTGAATTAGCCAAAGATGTTGCGATGCATATTGCAGCGAGTCGTCCCATTTGTGTGTCAAGAGATCAAGTGCCTGCCGAGACGATTGCTAAAGAGGAAAAAATTTATCGGGCACAAGCGGCTGAGACAGGTAAACCTGATAAGATCATTAAGAAAATGGTAGAGGGCCGCCTGAACAAGTTTTTAGGCGAAATCACTCTGCTGGGTCAACCGTTTGTCAAGGATCCAGAACAAAGCGTAGAAAAATTACTCAAGGCTAATGGTGCCCGTGTTGCCCATTTTGAACGTTTTGAAGTGGGTGAAGGTATTGAAAAGAAAAGCGACAATTTTGTGGAAGAAGTGATGCAACAGGTACAAAATACGGATTAGAATTATTGTCATCAACTTGAATACTTGGTATGTCTCAGTTAGTTACTTACTTATTTAGTTTTAAATTTTAGTCTGATTTAGTTCCAACTATGAGTTTGCGTTGGAGTGCAAACTTTAGTTTGCGTTGGAGTGCAAACTTTAGTTTGCGTTGGAACATAAGCCTAGAAAAGTCAAACTAGGTGAAGGTTAGCAATATTATGTCTGATGTTTCCCTTGCCTATCATCGCGTGTTACTGAAACTCAGCGGCGAAGCTTTGATGGGCAATGCTGATTTTGGTTTTGAACCACAGGGGATAAACCGTATTGTCGCAGAGCTGCATGACGTGGTGCATCTTGGAGTTGAATTAGGTTTGGTGATTGGCGGCGGGAATATTTTCCGCGGTGCCCAACTAAAAGCAACGGGTATTGAACAGGTTTCTGCTGATTACATGGGCATGTTAGCAACGGTGATGAATGGTTTAGCAATGCAAGATGCCCTTGCCAAAGCAGGAATAAAAGCGCGTGTGATGTCTGCCCTTCAGATTGATTCCGTTTGCGAAAAATACAACCAACAACGTGCTATTCGTCACTTGAGAAAAGGCAGAGTGGTGATTTTTGTGGCCGGCACGGGCAATCCTTTTTTTACGACGGATTCAGCGGCGAGTTTACGCGCTATTGAAATCAAAGCCGATCTGATGATCAAAGCGACTAAAGTGGATGGTGTTTATGCGGCCGATCCAATAATCGATCCAACTGCTAAACGTTTTTCGCAGTTAAGTTATAATGAAGTTGTTCAACTTGGCTTAGGCGTGATGGATACGACAGCCATTGTTTTGTGTCGGGATAATAATATCCCACTACGTGTGCTTGATATGGGTAAGGCGGGTGCATTAGTCCGTGCCATCGAGGGTTTTGATGAAGGTACGTTGATTGATAAATAGTGAGGATGTCTATATGAGTGAAATGATTGAAATGATTCAAACAGATGCAGAGGAGCGGATGGATAAAAGTGTTAAAGCACTGAAAGAGGATTTTATCAAAATTCGTAGTGGACGTGCTCATACTTCTTTACTCGAACACATTAATGTACCTTATTACGGCACAGATACGCCTATCAATCAAACCGCTAATATCACTATACTCGATCCACGAACGATAGGGGTTGCACCTTATGAAAAGAATATGGCATCAATAGTTGAAAAAGCGATTAGAAATTCTGATCTCGGACTGAATCCTACCAATGTTGGGAATTTGCTACGTGTGCCTTTACCCCCTATGACAGAGGAACGGCGGCGTGATTTAGTTAAAGTGGTACGCCATGATGCGGAAAAAGCGCGAGTGGCTATCCGTAATATACGTCGCGATGGGAATCATGATCTCAAGGAATTAATGAATGATAAAGAGATTTCTAAAGATGAGGAACATCATGGTGAAGAAATCATTCAGAAATTGACGAATAAAATGATTGCCCAAGTGGATAGTGTGCTGCAAGAGAAAGAAGCTGAATTAATGGAAGTTTAATAATAACGACAAGGATTATTTATTCGATGCAGATAAGAGCGTCACTTAACGATAAGATCGGAACGAAACTTCAGCAAAATAAATAAGTCATCAAGACTCACATAACGAACTCATAAAGGCTATGATTTAATCCGCATCGAATAAATAATCCTTGTAGTTATATATATCCTTGTAGTGATATCCTTTCTTATAAATAATCCTTCTAGTTATAATCGATAATGGCTTCTAAAACGAAAGACCAAAAACCACACCATATTGCCATTATTATGGATGGTAATGGTCGTTGGGCTAAACAAAGGCTATTGCCGCGCTATGCTGGACACAAAGCCGGAGTCGAGACGGTACGTCGAGTCATCAAATTCTGTTCTGAAAACGATATAAAAGCATTAACGTTATTCGCATTTAGTAGCGAAAACTGGCGACGTCCTAAACAAGAAGTGAGTTTGTTGATGGATTTGTTTATGACGGCCTTGCAACGGGAAATTGATACTTTACATAAAAATAATGTTTGTTTACGCATTATTGGTAATAAAAAAGCGTTTTCAGAAAAATTGCAAAAATTGATTGCTGATGCTGAAGAACAGACAAAAAACAATTCTGGCATCAACCTAGTGATTGCAGCCAATTATGGCGGACATTGGGATATTGTTGAAGCGACTAAACGTCTTGCCGCGCGAGTTGAACAAGGCCAATTGCAAAGTAGTGATATTAATGAAAGTCTTTTAGCGACAGAAATCTCTTTAGCGGATTTACCAGAACCCGATTTATTCATCCGTACTGGTGGAGAAAAACGGGTCAGTAATTTTTTATTGTGGCAATTAGCCTACACAGAACTGTATTTTACCGATACCTTATGGCCGGATTTTGATAAAGCGACTTTTACTAAGGCCTTGGAATCGTTTGCAACCCGTCAACGTCGTTTTGGACGCACGGCCGATCAAGTTGAACAAGAAAATGCTTAAACAACGTTTGCTCACAGCTATTATTTTAATTCCCCTAATCGTATGGGTATTGAGTTTATCATCGATGATCTTAGCATCGGTGCTGAGTGTTTTTGTCGTGCTGGGTGCCTGGGAATGGGCAGGGTTATGTGGCTGGCATACTTGGAAAATACGGATTGTTTATGCTACCCTAACTTGCTTGATGTTGTTAATGGCCTACGGTTTTAGACAGCAACCGGCCATGATGTTGGTTTTGTTTGTCGTTTGTTTGTGGTGGCTATTGGCCGGTTTGTCGCTATGGCGTTATCAACAAGGCTATGAAATGATATTGGCCTCACCCTTTCCTAAAGCCGTCTTGGGTTTTATTATTTTGCTCTCCACTTTTTTTGCCCTATTGCATTTGCATGAACATGAACGTTATGGTGGACAATGGGTGATGTTTTTATTCGTATTGATTTGGGCCGCTGACAGCTCCGCCTATTTTATGGGTAAACGCTGGGGAAAAAGAAAACTGGCTGATAAAATCAGTCCAGGCAAAACTTGGGAAGGCGTACTGGGAGCCTTGTTGATGAGTTCAATCGTTTCATTGAGTTATGCCCTATTCAAATCAATGTCATTCATGACATTACTGCTTTTTATGTTATTATGCTTATTAACCGTGATAGTGTCAATTCTAGGCGATTTATTGGAAAGCGTCTTTAAGCGTCAAGTGGGTATCAAAGACAGTAGTCACATCTTACCCGGTCACGGTGGTATACTTGACCGTATTGATAGTTTAACCTCTGCCGCGCCCATTTTTGTCATGGGCCTTGTTTCACTAGGACATCTGTTTTGAGGAAAATCACTATACTGGGAGCGACTGGCAGCATTGGTCTCAATACCCTTGATGTCATTAAACAACATCCCAATGAATTTGAAGTTATTGCGCTAACAGCGCATCAACAAATTGATCGTTTACAAACCCTCTGTCTTCAATGGTCACCTCGTTATGCCGTGATGGCCGATCCACAGGCAGCTGAACAGTTATCGCTGCGCTTACAAAAGCTCAATTCAAAGGTGCAAGTTTTAAGTGGCACTGACGGACTGAGTTTCGTCGCGAGTTTGCCTTTAGTAGACATGGTAATGGCAGCAATCGTTGGTAGCGCCGGTTTATTGCCCACCTTAGCCGCTGCAAAAGCGGGTAAACGCATCCTATTGGCTAATAAAGAAGCCTTAGTCATGTCAGGGCAATTGTTTATGGAAGCGGTACAGCAACATGGCGCTGAACTCCTGCCAATTGACAGTGAACATAATGCACTATTTCAATGCATGCCCATCAATCGTTCAGAAATTCATCATTTCAAAACGTCAGAAGTTAAATCCGATGATTCTGCACCATTAGCGCATACCTTAGAAGAAATGGGGGTTAGCCGTCTTTTGCTAACAGCATCAGGTGGCCCGTTTCGCACAACCCCTATCGAACAATTGCATGAAATCACCCCTTCACAGGCCTGTGCCCACCCAAATTGGAAGATGGGGCGTAAAATATCGGTAGATTCTGCCACAATGATGAATAAAGGACTGGAAATCATTGAAGCATGTTGGTTATTTGCCGCTAAGCCAACACAAGTTGAAGTGGTGCTACACCCTCAAAGTATCATTCATTCGCTAGTTGAATATATTGATGGATCGGTACTCGCGCAATTAGGCAATCCTGATATGCGTACCCCTATTGCTCATGCGTTAGCCTGGCCTAAACGCATTGCTTCAAGTGTTTCCCGTTTAAGTCTGATCGACATTGCTCGTTTGGATTTTGAAGCTGTTGATTTTGACCGTTTCCCCAGTTTAAAATTAGCCATTGAGGCAATGAACGCAGGTGGCACAACAACGACGATATTGAACGCAGCCAATGAAATTGCCGTACAAGCCTTTTTGCAAAAGCGTTTGCGTTTTACCGCTATTCATAAAGTGATTGAAACCACCTTATCCCGCTTAACGGGTAGAGTCGCCACTTCAATCGACACGATTCTTGAAGACGACACCCAAGCTCGTGAGTTAGCCCAAGAGGCCGTAAATCTTCATCAGTGATGATTTTTAGTCGTTGAGAATTGATAATTCACAATTAACACACGCAAACGCTTCCTTTCGGTTCGACGCAAAACTTTTTGCGCGTCAAAATTTTTGCCTCGAACACCTACAATTCACCTATATTAAAAATGTTATTTGTACAAACCTTACTGGCTTTTATCATTGTTATTGGCATTTTAGTGACTGTGCATGAGTTTGGTCATTATTGGGTGGCACAGCGATTGGGTGTCAAAATCCTGCGTTTTTCGGTAGGCTTTGGCCAAGCTTTGTGGAAAAAAAACTTTGGCAAAGATAATGCCGAATTTGTCATTGCGGCCATTCCCTTGGGCGGCTATGTCAAAATGCTTGATGAGCGTGAAGGAGAGGTGCCACAAGATGAATTGCACCGGGCTTTTAATCGACAATCTCTAAAAGTGCGTGCTGCCATTGTTTTCGCAGGCCCCTTATTTAACTTTTTATTCGCCATCATCGTTTATACCCTCATGTATATGGTGGGTATAACCGGCATGAAAGCCTTTGTAGGCGAGGTTACCCCCGACAGTTTGGCAGATCAGGCCGGTTTTCAAACGGGCTATCAGATTATTGCCGTTAATGAACAACAGACTGTACGTTGGGACAATGTCATACAAGCCACCCTGCAAGAATTACTTGATGATAATGAGAGCATCGTCTATTCTGTGCAAAATCGAGAAGGCACTCAATCTGATTTAACCTTGAATTTACAAGGGATGTCACTTGATGATATTGCCGAGGGACAATTTTTTGAAAAATTCGGTTTCAAACCCTTTCGCCCCTCTCCACCCGCTATCATCGGCAATATCATGCCAGATTCCGCCGCTGAACGTGCTGGACTCAAGCCAGGTGATAAAATTATCGCCTTGGATGATCAAACGATTAGCGATTGGAATACTTGGGCCGAGTATGTTGTTCAGCACCCAGAACAAGAAATAAGCGCAGTCATTGAACGAAATCATGAACGCTTCAATTTAACGTTGATACCCGATAATATTGAGGGAAAAGGGCGGATGGGGGTGTATAGCCCCAGAAGCTATACGATACCTGATGAATACAAAGGCACAGTACGTTATGGTTTAGGTGATGCTTTTATACAAGGGATCGTAAAAACTTGGGATATCAGCGTCTTAACTTTGCGCGTCATGGTCAAGATGTTGACTTGGCAAATTTCTTATGAACATATCAGTGGCCCTATCAGTATAGCCCAGTTTGCAGGACAATCAGTTCAACTAGGCTTTGATGTCTTTTTGTCATTTTTAGGGTTAATCAGTGTCAGCTTGGGTGTCCTTAATCTGCTACCCATTCCGTTACTTGACGGGGGTCATTTATTGATGTATTTGATAGAATGGATCAAAGGCAACCCCGTTACTGAAAAGACAGAATATTTCTTACAACGGATAGGCTTGGCATTGTTGCTCTGCTTAATGACATTGGCGATATACAATGATTTAGAACGACTGCTTAGGTAATCAATTATCCTGATTATAACGAATTTTGGGGAGGGCGAACACATTCGGCGAGCCCCTACGCCAAATCTTGTAGGAGCTACCGACAGTGTTCGCCCTTTCAAACTCAAGTTGATTTCGCACAGCGAATTACTGCGTTGGAACGTAGACCAAAGTTAATTGATAATTTGATAATTTGATAATTGATAGTTGATGTGATAACTGATATGAAATGGTTTTTCGTTTTTAGCTTCATACTCTGGCAGTCGGTTGCCTATGGCTTTGAAACCTTTACAATAGAAGACATTCGTTTAGAAGGATTAAGGCGGATTTCCGCAGGAACAGTGTTCAATTATTTACCCGTGACAGTTGGTGAACGTTTTTCGAGAGACGCTACAAGTGTTACCATTTCGACTTTGTTTAAAACGGGTTTATTTAAAGACATACGCCTAGAACGGGAAGGTAATGTCTTAATCGTCGTCGTAGAAGAACGACCCGCCATTTCTAAAATTACTTTTGAAGGCAATACGGATCTTGAAACAGAGGAATTGACTCGCGTACTTAAAAATATGGGTTTTGCTCAAGGACGAGTCTTTAATCGTTCAATGCTTGAAAAAGTTGAATTATCCTTGCAACACGAGTATTTAAATTTAGGCAAGTATTCGATGCGTCTCCAATCAACCGTTACGCCAATTAGCCGCAACCGCGTCGCAATACAACTCGACATTTCAGAAGGCCTGGTTACGAAAATCAAGCAAATCAACTTCGTCGGTAATCAAACAACTAGCGATGACGATTTACGGGATGAAATGAAACAGAGTACAGGGGGATGGTTTTCATTCTGGAATAAAGATAATCAATATTCAGCCTTACAACTCGCAGCTGATTTGGAATCGATACGTTCTTACTATCTTGATAGGGGTTATATCAATTTCAATATTGATTCAACGCAAGTTTCTATTACGCCAGATAAAAAAGATGTCTATATCACAATTAATCTGACAGAAGGCGATAAATATACCGTCTCGACAATCAAATTAATCGGTAATTTAATTGTACAAGAACAAGAGCTAATTGATAAACTCACCCTGAAAACGGATCAAGTCTATTCGCGCAAAGTAGTCAGTAAAAGTCGGGAAGCCATTGTTGAACGGATTGGTGATGAAGGCTATTATTTTGCCAAGATCAATGCCATACCTGAAATCGATTCAAAGAATAAAACCGTAGCCATGACTTTTTTTATTGATCCCGGTAAACGGATCTATGTGCGACAGATCAATTTTAAAGGCAATACTAGAACCCGTGATGAAGTCTTACGCCGCGAAATGCGACAGATGGAAGGAAGTTGGATTTCTACAAAAAATGTTAAACGTTCCTTGACTCGCCTAGAACGTTTAAATTATTTTGATACTGTCGCAGTTGAAACACCCAAAGTGCCCAATACCACAGATATGGTTGATATCAACTACAACGTCGTAGAAAGGCCTTCAGGTAACTTGATGGCAGGTGTTGGTTACTCACAAACGGGGGGAATATTATTTAATGCAAGCGTTGTTCAAGATAATTTTTTAGGCTCTGGTAAACGTGTCGGACTGACTTTCAATAATAGTCAAATTACTACCGTTTATCGTTTTTCTTATTTGAACCCTTATACGACTATAGATGGTGTCAGTCGGGGTTTTGACTTATTTTACAAAACCACGGATGCCGAACAAGCTAACTTGAGTCGTTACACCACTGATGTTTATGGTAGCAGTCTCAATTATGGTTTGCCCCTGAGCGAATTTAATCGTCTCTATGTCGGTGCCGCTTTTGACAAGACGGAACTCAATACAACGCGCTCAAGTGCTAATGAGGTATTTGATTTTATTGAGGATAATGGCAATCGTTATAATTCCTATCGCTTGAATACGAGGTTCCAATATGACACCCGTAATCGCGTTTTCTTTCCTGATAGAGGCATGTTACACTCGGTGTCGGCTGAAGTGGCGCTACCGTTTAGCGATCTGGATTATTATAAGCTGAGTTATCGTCAGCATTTTTTATATCCATTGGGAAAAGAGTATATCTTTTTACTTAAAGGTCAGGTTGCTTATGGCGATGGGTATGGTGAGGACAAATACTTACCGTTTTTTGAGAATTATACCGCAGGTGGGCCACGCTCAGTTCGCGGATTCCGGACCAATACATTAGGGCCGTATGATTCTAACCGACTCCCTTGGGGCGGTAATTTAAAAGTGGTTGGAAACGCAGAAATCATTTTGCCAATACCTTTTACCAAAAAAGTGCGTTCATTTAGACTCTCTACATTTCTGGATGCCGGAAATGTCTATGGCAGCGAAGATAAATTTGATGCCGATCTGCTACGTTATTCAACCGGTATATCTGCGATTTGGTTATCCCCCTTAGGGATATTAAGTTTTAGTTTAGCTAAACCGCTTAACAGGAAAGAAGGTGATCAAATTCAAACCTTTCAATTCACCATTGGTACAACATTTAATTGGTAAAAGTACAACGAATACAAAGAATGTTTTCGCTACGCTCGTTATATTTTTTATTGAAAAGAGGACTTGTTTACTCGTTTTTTTTAAGACACAGCGTTTCACAAAGTGTTATGATTGATAACAGATAACTGATGAAAATACGTCATTTTATTATTGTAGGTTTACTTTGCAGTATGTTCTTCCCAGCCGCAGCTATTGCGGAAATTAAAATTGGTTTCGTCAACGCCATCAAACTGATGGATCAAGCGCCACAATTTAAGAGAGCAATCACAAGCTTAAATACAGAATTTGCAGGAAGACAACAAGAACTGATCGATGCAGGGCAGGACTTAAAAGATCGGATAGATCGCTTCAATAAGGACGCTCAATTTATGAGCGAGGCTAAGGCACAGAAAAAGAGCCAGAAGATTAGGCAAAAGCAACGTGAATTTCAACGTGAACAAGAGGCCTTTCAAAAAGACTATAACATTCGCCACACTGAAGAACTGAATAAGATTCAAAAATCCATTCGCCGAGTGATTCAAGACATTGTTAGAATAGACGGTTATGATTTGATTCTCAGCGAAGGGGTAGTCTGGGCAAGTGAAAGTATTGATATTACAGATCAAGTTTTGAGCCGTCTGGAATGGCAGTAAGGAACCGTCACAAAATAACTTGGACATTTATAGATAGATGTTGAGAAAACTCAGATAAAAGTTGATATATTATTAATACGCCAACCCCGAAGGGGTTGAATATGAAACTTCGTTGCCGAGCGTAGCGAGATCATAGCCCCTGGTTCCACCTGGGGTTCCTATAAAACGGGTTTTCACGTAAAAGTTTTTGCGTGCAAAAACTTTTACGTGAAAAGTTATTTCGTGACCATTCCTAACTCATAATGGAATGTATAGTTGCTAAAAATATAGTGAAGTGTTGATAATATAGAAATTTTTTCGACATTATATACTGCCCACCGTTATAATTTGCGCTTTGGTTGTTAGTCACCACCACCTGACTTGAGCTTTTAGACAACTTTTGAAAGCTGTTGGCTATTAGAATCAATAGGTCGCTATTATATGACGGTGCTAAGTATAACTTATTATGAAAGCAAAATAGTTGGTAATAACGTTAAAAAATGGTTACATCCAACAGAACGAGTGTTTATTTTGTTTATTTATTTATTAATTAAGTAACCCTAAGCTTCAGCGAGGGGATAATGGGTAGATCGTTCCCCTGTACGGATATATAGAAATATTTCTGCATTATTCTATATTTCACGCTAAAGGTTCGCTTCGCTAAACTTTAGCGTGAAATTCACTACAAAATCGCGATCTACGGATTTTCAAGGAAGGAGTTCAGGAGAACATAAGTTCAGAATTTCAGGTTTAATCGGATGACAATAACCATAAGTCTCGCTGAATTAGCAACACAGATTGGGGCAGAATTAGAAGGTGCTTCAAAAACAGATTTGCAGATTATTGGTGTCGCCTCCTTAAAACAGGCAGGCAAACAGGAAATCAGTTTTTTTTCCAATCGTCTGTTTAAAAAAGAATTGCTGGAAACACAAGCCGCAGCCGTGATCATAGCCTTTAAAAATCAGCAACTGTGTCAAAACGTACCAAAACTGCTTATGGATAATCCCTATTTAGGTTATGCAGTTGCAGCAGCCTTGTTAAATCCGCCAATACGTCAACCCCCAGGCATACATCCCAGCGCTTGGGTGAGTCCAGAGGCCTGTTTGGATGCCACCGTATCAGTCGCACCACAGGCCGTCATCGAAGCAGATGTCAAAGTCGGTTCTGAGGTTGAAATAGGCCCCGGTTGTGTGATCCAGCGCGGTGTTGAAATTGGCAATCAGTCTCGATTGGTAGCCAATGTCACCTTATGTACAGGCACAAAACTAGGGCAACGTGTCATCATTCATCCCGGTGCTGTTATTGGCGCAGATGGTTTTGGCAATGCCAATGATAATGGAAAATGGGTTAAAATTCCTCAACTCGGCGGTGTTACCATTGGCAATGATGTGGAAATTGGGGCTAATACCACCATAGATAAAGGGGCATTAGACGATACCACTATTGGAAATGGTGTTAGACTAGATAATCAAATTCAAATTGGGCATAATGTCCAAGTGGGTGAACATACTGCGATGGCAGGATGTGTCGGTATTGCAGGTAGCACTTGCATCGGCAGCTATTGCTTGATTGGAGGCGATGTAGGCATAGCCGGTCATCTTGAAATAGTAGATCATGTGCAAATCACGGGCGGCTCAAAAGTCATGCAGTCTATCCGTGAACCAGGTGTCTATTCTTCTGGCACACCATTAGAACCTAACCAACGTTGGCATAAAAATTACCATCGACTCAAATCGCTTGATGACATGGCGCGACGTTTAAAAAAACTAGGACAAGCTGAGAAAAAATGAGAGGTTATCAGTTATCAGTTATCATCTTATCCGTTATCAGTTATCACATGATTATCATTAAGGCGTGAATTATGAATCGCATAGATATCCATCAAATTTTTCAACACCTTCATCACCGTTATCCGTTTTTGTTAATCGACCGAGTATTAGACTACACTAAAGGTGAATCCTTGGTTGCCATAAAAAACGTCACTTATAATGAACCCTTTTTTCAAGGCCACTTTCCACATCGGCCTGTTATGCCTGGCGTTTTGATTATTGAAGCCATGGCACAAGCCACAGGTATTTTAGCCTTTAAAACAGTGGATGAACCGCCTGATGATAATTCATTGTATTATCTCGTTGGCGTGGATAAAGCCCGCTTTAAACAACCAGTGGAACCAGGCGATCAATTATTGCTTGAAGTCAAAATACTACGCATTACCCGTGGTATGTGGATATATGCCGCAACCGCTAAAGTAGATAATAAATTGGTTGCCAGTGCTGAGTTGAAGTGTATGAAAAGAGATATTGCTGAAACCCCTAAAGCAGATGATAAAATTGCTGCAACAGATAAAGTTGCTGAAACCACTCCAGTAGAAGATACAGTGGTTATCAGTTCTGAACAATCAGGAAGAGCAAATTAACTGCTATCAAAAAATGGGACAAAGTTAGACTTTCTTGTACAATTTGTCCAATAATTTGTCCAATAAATTTTGAGGATTTGAAAATCTAACTAAGTCACCCTATAATGAGTGATGAGTCAGGTTGACTCATAACGAGAAAGGTTTTCTCGTACTTGGTATTGAGAAGTGAAGATTGGTAAATTGGTGTTCAAGCCTCGGCTTGGAGGCTAATTTGACCCCAAAGGGACTGTCTTCAATTCGTACAGTACATGGTTGCATGAGACCGTCAGAACGGGACTGATGCCAACGGTTGGGACTGCTCAACCAGGACTCTAGTTGCAATCCGTTTGGATTATCAACAGAGAGCGAATGACCTAATGGGCAACTTTGTCCAACTTTTTAGGAACAGATAGCCTAACTTGATAGATCCACACGCCTTAATCGATCCCACTGCCGATATAGATAGCGATGTAGAAGTGGGGCCTTATTCCATCATTGGATCCCATGTCCAAATTGCCTCTGGCACTTGGATAGGCCCACATGTCGTTATAAAAGGCCCAACCCAAATTGGGCATGATAATAAAATATACCAATTTGCTTCGATAGGTGAGATTCCTCAAGATAAAAAATATAAAGGGGAACCACAAACCCGTTTAGAAATCGGTGATCGCAATGAAATCCGCGAATATTGCACAATAAATCGAGGTACTGTGCAAGGTGGCGGTGTCACACGCCTAGGAAATGATAACTGGATTATGGCTTACTGCCATATTGCCCATGATTGTGATGTGGGAAATCAAACCATATTCGCCAATAATTCATCCTTGGCAGGCCATGTGCGGATAGAAGATTACGTGATTTTAGGTGGCTTTACGTTAGTTTATCAGTTTTGTGCGATGGGTATGCATAGCTTTTCAGGTGCAAGCACGCTTATTGTCAAAGATGTTCCCCCATTTGTAACAGTCTGGGGAAACCGTGCAGAAGCTTACGGCATAAACAAAGAAGGCTTAAAGCGTCGAGGATTTAGTAAGGAAACGATCAGAGCCTTGCACCAAGCTTATAAAATCATTTACAAACAAAACCTGACAACAGAACAAGCCATTGAAACTCTCAAAGAACTCAGTGAAAAACACCCAGAAGTTCGCCAATTAGTGACTTTTTTACAAGAATCCAAACGCGGAATTGTCCGATAGGAAGAAGGAAATCATAGAAAAGGCGAACACTACATCAGGGCGAACACGCAGGTTCAGGGCGAACACGCAGGTTCAGGGCGAACACGCAGGTTCAGGGCGAACACGCAGGTTCAGGGCGAACACGCAGGTTCGCCCCTACATCAGGGCGAACAGGCAGGTTCAGGGCGAACAGGCAGCATCGCCCCTACATCTTACAAAAAAACATGCGTATAGGCATCATTGCAGGCGAACTCTCAGGAGACATATTAGGTGCTGGACTCATTCACGCACTACGCACCAAGCATCCCAATATCATCATCGAAGGCCTATGCGGGCCCAAAATGATTCAAGCCGGCTGCCTGAGCCACTATCCCTTAGAAACACTTTCAGTCATGGGCCTAGTCGAAGTCCTAAAACACTATCCCCAACTCAAAAAATGTCGTACTCATTTGCGCGATCACTTCCTACAACACCCGCCCGATGTCTTCATCGGCATTGACGCGCCAGACTTTAATCTCGGATTAGAACACGCCCTTAAAGCGGCCGGGATACCCACCATACATTACGTCAGCCCCTCAGTCTGGGCTTGGCGGCAATACCGCATGCGTAAAATCGCCGGAGCTTGTGATTTAATGCTCACCCTATTTCCCTTTGAAGCCGATTATTACCAACAACACAACATCCCAGTACGCTTTATCGGCCATCCCTTAGCAGATGATATCCCTTTACAAACCGAACAAATCGCCGCCAGAAATCATTTAGGGCTACCCCATCAAGGCATCTTGATCGCATTACTCCCCGGCAGTCGGCATCAAGAAGTCCATCAACTGGGCAAACCCTTTCTACAAACCGCGCAATGGTTATTGACACACCGGCCCGATTTACGCTTTATCGTGCCCATCGCCAACGCCCATTTAAAAACCCAGTTCAATCAACAAATCGCCGAAATCGCACCCGACTTACCCCTAACCCTAATAGACGGCCAATCACAACAAGCGATGGCAGCAGCCGATATCATATTAATGGCATCCGGCACCGCCACCTTAGAAGCCATGTTACTCAAACGGCCCATGGTAGTCGCCTATCGACTAGCACAACTCACCTACTGGCTCGCAAAACATCTCGTTCACATACCCCACTTCTCCCTCCCCAACCTCCTAGCCCAAGACAAAATAGTGCCAGAATTTTTACAACACCAAGTGACACCAGAAAACTTAGGCACAGCCATATTACACTGGCTAGACAATCCCAACAAAATCAAAGCATTACAAAAAAATTTCACCGCATTACATCACAGCTTACAAAGGCAAGCCAACCAACAAGCCGCAGAAGCCGTCTTATCAATCATAAATAGTTATCCCTAACCGTTTTGTTGGTAACATTTAATGAAAGTACCATTCCTCGTAGGGTGGGTAGCGTCTTTTTGCTGCCCACCATCACCCAATTACTTACGCTTCATCACTCTTATGAT
>QNEL01000022.1 GCA_003645185.1 Candidatus Parabeggiatoa sp. nov. 3 | reverse complement strand
TGAAGGCCGGTTGCGGCTTGGAATATGTAGGAAACCTAGGGCCAAATCCAAACCATAACGGCTGGCCAAATGTCCAACGCTATTGCCCGCTAAAGTATAGCCCAGCGATAACAAGGCATTGACGGGATCACGTGGCGGACGGCGATTACGCTCTTTAAACCCCCACGCATTGTCCCACAAAGTGCGCCATGAAGCCAAATATTTTTTTCAGTTATCAGTTTCACGCAAAAGTTTCGCGAAGCGAAACTTTTGCGTGAAAATCAGTTATCAATGTCTTGATATCGAGTATGTTCAAGGCCAACCTATTTATCTGACAAAATTTATTTTGCGATTTATTTTCGTTCAAATTTCAATACTAAACGCTAAAGACGCTAAAGACGCAAAAGGCGCTAAAGATGTTCGGTAGAAAAATCTAGCGTCTCTTGCGCCTCTTGCGCCTCTTGCGTTAAAAAGATTTCAAGAAAACGCTAAAGACGCAAGAGACGCAAAAGACGCAAGAGACGTTTCTCTTTCTCTTAACAAACGAGCATCTTTAGCATCTTTAGCGTTTAGATCGATTTTAACTAAATATAAACGCAGGCACTGGTTAATGGTTAATGGTTAATGGTTAATGACAAACACATCAATAACTTTTCACTTAATAGACAAAAGACTCTAACAAATCTCGAAGTCTTTGCCATTCTGGCAACCATGTCCACACATCAGTAGGTGAATATCGAATACCGCGCAGAACCGCATCACGAAACGTATAACAAGCCAGTTGTTGTGAGTCTTTAAAGCCAAATCGTTTCAAATCATGCCGCATCATATAAAGTAAGTCTTTACCGGCAAAGAAAGTTAAATAATACTCAAAACGTTTGCCACCCGGTTTACAGTCTTGTTGTAATTGCTCAAACTTATCTAATACATCTACTTGAAAAACATCCCTTTTCCTTTTTTTATCTGCCAAAATACTCCCTATTTTACTCCGACAATCTTGCGCCTGTAATCCTTTGTCTTTAGGGAAAAAATAGCCCAATTCCCGTTCTTCCCCCCAACAATTAAAAGGCGGATTTGGATACGAAATACCAGATAATGCGATTCTAGCGGCTGTATAATCCGCAATTTTTTGAGCTGATTTTTTGAGAATTGTTTTATATTCATTGAGGGGGGGCGCTTTAGAGCCCAAGGCCCGTTTGACTACCTCTGGATCAATCAAATAATTTTCGATTTCTTTCCGATCCCAGTACCAACCAAGCTGCAACCGTTTACCATTGACTGTCGTGGCCCAATCATGAGGACAGTTCAAGGGTTGAGAGTCATCATCATCGAAATCGCGATCTTTGAGTCCAACAATAGCCGCATTTTTTTAGCCTCTCTGGCACCCAGAATGCGGTGATTCAAACCATGCTTGCTGCCAATCGGTTTAGCTACACAACCCTCTGGTACTATCCTGAATAGAACTTGTATATCACTACTTTGGGTATTGCCTTCGCAATAGAGTGTATTTACAGGCATAACGATCCTCCGGGCAAACGCAAAGTTTCGTTACCACTGATGACATCGCTTACCGCTTCCGAGTGAGTTGTCAAAATAAACTGACAAGTCGGGCTTATTTTGAGCAATTGACGCAATAAAGATTGTGCAGCGGGCGGATGCAGATTGAGATCAACTTCATCAATCAGCACTACGGAATAAGCAATTTGTTGTTGCACAAATTCATATAAGATGGGAAAAATAGATTGTTCACCTGCTGACATTTCCACAATATCATAAGTATGTTCTCCGTCATTGAGAACAAAGAAGCATTGTTCAGCCATCGGTGATTCAAGACTGGGCATCATTTCTAACCCGCTAAAAGTGCGTCCAGCAAAAATTTTTTGGTAATGCTGTTCTAGCGTCATCAACTCATCATTTGGCGCAATACCTAATCCCTGTTGACGCTTTAGCTCAATCAGATAGTCCCGTAAACGAGCAATGCCTTGTTTAGAAAAAGAGTGCCCATTACTCTCATCTTGGCGATTTTCGGCGTTTGAAACCAAGTTGCGATATTGGTCAAACCAGAAAATACCAGGTAGTTTTGAAAAGAGTGGCCTAACCGAAGGGGCTGACCATAATAATTGTTGTTGAGCATAATAACGCCCTTGGAATTGAAACCGTTCAGCGGGCGTATTTTGGCCGATTTTCCAGTGATGACTCGTCAGGCTGATTTGAATAGCATGACAATCACTTGGCTCCACGAAAGGATGTTCTGATTTAAATTCTTCAGGTTGGGCATCGTACCATTGTTTAGCAATTTCGCGGGTAGCCTCAATTTCTTCATCGACAAAAGAGATTTCCAATTGAATTCGTGGGATTCCCCATTTCCAGAAACGTTCTGACAAAAAACCGGGCCAATCAAAATCAGCAATACGCACAATTTGTTTGGTTGCCAATGCTAAGGGGAGCGCAATAGCTTGCAGTAGAGTGGTTTTACCCGTGCCGTTATCACCGAGTATCAGAAATTGATCACTCACTTCTTCAAGCGTTTTATGCTTAAAGGAAACTTCAAACTGGTTAAAGAGTTTAAAATGTTGAATAGAAATAGATTCGATTTTCATATAAAATTAAAATGTTATAAGTAGGGGCAATCCTTTGTGGTTGCCCTTTGTAGGGGCAATCCCTTGTGGTTGCCCTTTGTAGGGGCAATCCCTTGTGGTTGCCCCTACGGGCAAATTGTAGGGGCAATCCCTTGTGGTTGCCCTGTTTTTTCAATGGTATGGAAACTGGAGCGATCCTGCACTAGATTGCCCCCTACACAACTTTTTTGAGCAATCCTTTCAATTCGGGAATACACGAGCCACAATTGCTACCCGCTTTTAATTTGTCGCCTATTTGTGCCGGTGTACGCAAATTTTGCTCATAAATCCCTTTTAACAGTTCATTGCGCCTGACATTAAAACAAGCGCAAATCGTACTATCTGTTTGTTCTTCTGCTTGTACAGTCAATAAACCTAAACGCTCGGCCGGGCTTAAACTGTCTTTGGTAAACAGCGTTATTAAACCTTGGCGTGCCGGTAATTTTTGATCTTGAGCAATAAACACACAAATGTTTAAATGCCCTTCTATGATATTAGCGCAACGATAACGCCCTGTTGCCCGATCTTGATATTCTAACCATTCTAGATTTTCTCCAAAATGCTGATGTATCCAATCAGCCCAATTATCAGGGCGCGTTTCTCCCGCTAATTCATATCGCCAACCATTATCACTTAAGATTTTAGCCCAATAATTGATGTGTTCGTCTGGTAGCGTTAAGGGGTGTTTTGACAAAATAAAACCTTGCCATGCTGGACGATAGAGTGAAATACGCACGGGCGTATGTTTAAATTCAGGTTGTCCTGAAATCGGATCCGTGCTGGACATGATCAGGGCATCGACTACTGCACGACTACTATTTTGAGCATTGAAGTGCATGGGTACAAACACATTGCCGATTTGTTGATTCTGACTGACTTTCGCACGGCCGAGCCATTGCCCTAAACGACTGCTGATTTGAACTAAACTCCCTTCATTAATGTCTACTGTTTTGGCATCATCAGGGTGAATTTCGACATACGATTCATCAATGTGTCTTAATAATCGCGCTGATTTGCCAGTACGTGTCATAGTATGCCATTGATCACGAATACGGCCCGTATTCAGGATTAACGGAAATTTCACATCCGGTAAATGGGCAGGCAGGCGTGGCGTGATGCTGATCAACTGGGCTTTTCCACTTTGCGTAAAAAACCGTCTATCGGTGAACAGGCGGGCTGTACCTCTTAAACCGGTGCAGTGTTCAACATTTTGGAGATTATCAATCGGATCGCAGATTGGCCATTGGACAGGTTTTAAGGTTTGATATTCTTCATCCGAAAGCGGTAATAAACCGCTTAAATCCAAATCGCGACTCCCATTGTTTTTGTAGCCCGATAGCGTTGCATATTCTCGGAAGATATCAGCGGGGGTACGGTAAGCAAATTGTTTGGCATAACCCAGACGTTCCGCAATTTGACTGATAATCCACCAATCTGGTTTCGCTTCACCTGGCGCGTCTAAAAAAGGCCTTTGTCTGGAAATACGCCGTTCTGAATTAGTCACCGTACCGTCTTTTTCTCCCCAAGCCAGGGCTGGCAATAAGATATCAGCATAAGCTGTCGTATCATTATGGCGAACACAATCGGAAACGACGACTAATTCACATTTTTCTAATGCCTGTTTCACAGCATGGCTATTCGGTAAACTGACAGCCGGATTGGTTGCCATAATCCAAATGGCTTTCACTTCGCCAGCAGCCATCGCTTTGAATAAATCGACCACTTTTAACCCAGGCTCAGTGGGCATCAATGGAGAATGCCAAAAGTCTTGCACTAGGGCGCAATGTTCTGGTGTGAAATCCATGTGAGAAGCTAATTGATTAGCCAATGCGCCAACTTCACGGCCTCCCATCGCATTAGGTTGGCCAGTCATCGAAAAAGGCCCCATCCCCGGTTTACCCAATCGCCCCGTCGCTAAATGACAATTGATAATACTATTGACTTTATCAGTGCCACTGGTGGATTGATTAACGCCTTGAGAATAGAGTGTCACGACTTTTTGATTCTGAGCAAATAGACGGAAAAAATGGCTCACTTGTTCTTCATCAAGTCCACACTGCCCCGCCACAGCCGGAATTGAAACGCTCGATGCTCGTGCCGCTTCTAATGCTGAAGCAAAACCTTCTGTCGCATTTTCCAGAAAGTCATAATCTAAATAATCATTGCGACGCAGAAAATCTAATAAACCATTAAATAACCAAACATCACTACCCGACTTGATCGATAAATGGACATCAGCAATTTCACAAGTGGCCGTGTGACGGGGATCAATAACCACGACTTTTAATTCAGGCCGTTTGTCTTTAGCCGCAGAAATCCGTTGGAATAAAACCGGATGACACCAAGCCAAATTACTGCCAACTAAAACCAATAAATCCGTTTCTTCCATATCTTCATAATTGCCCGGCACGCTATCACTACCAAAAGCGCGTTTATAACCAGACAAACTAGAAGACATACACAATCGGGAATTGGTATCAATATTGGCCGAACCCATAAACCCTTTCATCAATTTATTAGCAACATAATAATCCTCTGTCAATAACTGACCCGATACATAAAACGCAACAGCTTGAGGCCCCTGTTCAGCTATAATATTTTGAAATTGATTAGCCACTTCATCTAAAGCGGTATCCCAATCACATTGTTTACCTTGCACTTCAGGCAATAATAAGCGGCCCTCTAGCCCTAATGTCGTGCCTAAAGCGATGCCCTTAGAACACAAACGCCCAAAATTAGCGGGATGTGTTTTATCAGCTTCAATTGTGGTTATTTGACTCTCATCGGTTTGTGCAATAACGCCACAACCTACACCACAATAGGGGCAAGTTGTTTGGATACTAGACATGAAAAAAATCCTCATTTATAATTTTCGTTGCAAAATTTGCAATTGGAGTGCAAAATTTATTTTGCAATTGGAGTGCAAAATTTATTTTGCGATTGGAGTGCAAAATTTATTTTGCAATTGGAGTGCAAAATTTATTTTGCGAAGACTTTATATTATTTGATAATACTCCAAAAAGTTGTCATGATATGGGGCTAGTTTATTGATATGGCAAGCATTAAGAATCATTTATAAATTTAATAAGTTGGAATGGTGGGCAACAAAAACACATGGGCGCATTCCCAAAAAATAGGTGATTATCAATTTTGGCAGAAAGCAAAATAAATTTTGCACTCCAAGCGAGGGCAAAATAAATTTTGCACTCCAAGCGAGGGCAAAATAAATTTTGCACTCCAAGCGAGGGCAAAATAAATTTTGCACTCCAAGCGGGCTACAAGAAAGTATAACAAATTGAGGTATTCCCTATTTATGAAAGAAAAATTAATTTGTATTGGTAACGGCATGGCCGGTATACGCACACTTGAAGAATTGCTCAAGTTAGCGCCGGATCAATACGATATTACCGTCTTTGGTGCTGAACCTTATGGTAATTATAATCGAATTTTACTGTCGCCTGTCTTAGCCGGTGATAATACCCTTGATGACATCATCATCAATGAGGAACAGTGGTATCAAGATAACGGCATTACCTTATACAAAGGACATACGATTGTTTCCATAGACAGGGCGCGGCGACAAATTCACAGTGATAAGGGGCGAAGCACTCACTATGATCGCTTATTGCTGGCTACTGGTTCCAATCCCTTTATCATTCCCATCCCAAATAACACTTTGTCGGGAGTAGTGGGGTTCCGAACTATCCAAGATGTCAATACCATGCTGGAAGTCGCCCATGAGGGCAAAAAGGCCGTGGTAATCGGCGGTGGATTGTTGGGGCTAGAAGCGGCTAATGGATTACGACAACAGGGTATGCAAGTCACGGTAGTTCATATCTCTGATACCCTGATGGAACGACAATTAGATAAAACCGCGTCGGCTTTATTAAAAGGGGCATTAGAAAAAAAGGGATTAACCTTTTTAATGAAAGCAGAAACAAAGGCCATTTTAGGGGAGACGCATGTTACCGGTGTGCGTTTTAAAGATGGCCAAGAAATGCCAGCCGATTTGGTTGTTATGGCTGTCGGTATTCGACCGAATATTGCTTTAGCGCAACAAGCCGGATTGTATTGTGAACGGGGCATTGTGGTTAATGATACCTTACAAACCTTTGATCCCCGTATTTATGCCGTCGGAGAATGTGTACAACATCGCAAACAGCTTTATGGTTTAGTCGCGCCGCTGTTTGAACAGGCTAAAGTGTGTGCTAATCATTTAGCTTTTTTAGGGTATTCCCGTTATGAAGGCTCAGTGATTTCAACCAAACTGAAAGTCACTGGCATTGATTTATTTTCAGCCGGCAATTTTCAGGGCAATGACAATACCGATGAACTGATTTTTCAAGATCCAAGCCAAGGGATTTATAAAAAATTGGTTGTTGAAGATAACCGCATTAAAGGGGCCGTACTTTATGGGGATACCCTAGATGGCAGTTGGTATTTGCAATTGATGCGTGACAACGTTGATATCAGTACCCAACGTGATCGGTTATTATTTGGACAAGCTCATTTAGGAGACAGTGGATACGCTGAAACCCAAACGGCCAGTTTAATGAGTGATAACACTGAAATTTGTGGGTGTAATGGCGTTTGTAAAGGCACGATTGTCAAGGCGATCATTGAAAAAAACCTGTTTACCTTAGAAGAGGTTCGGGCTCATACCAAAGCTTCTAGTTCTTGTGGTTCTTGTACCGCATTGGTAGAACAAATACTGGCCTCCACTTTGGGTAGTGAGTATTCAACTTCTCCGAAAACCAAACCGCTCTGTGGTTGTACGGAATACACCCACGACGATATACAACGCGTGATTAAGGAACAACATATCACGAATATTCCAGCCGTCATGGGCTTTATGAACTGGAATACGCCAGATGGCTGTCATGTTTGTCGTCCAGCCCTGAATTACTATTTATTATGTACTTGGCCTGGGGAATATCAAGATGATGCCCAATCGCGTTTTATTAATGAGCGTGTTCATGCCAACATCCAAAAAGATGGCACTTACTCCGTTGTACCCCGCATTTGGGGCGGTATGACAACACCGGACGAATTACGGGCCCTAGCCGATATTGCCGACAAATTTCAGGTACCCAGTGTAAAATTTACTGGCGGGCAACGCATTGACTTATTAGGCTTGAAAAAACAAGATTTACCGGCTGTCTGGCGTGATCTGAATAAAGCCGGTTTAGTCTCCGGACATGCTTATGGCAAGGCCTTACGCACCGTCAAAACGTGTGTCGGTTCGGAATGGTGTCGTTTTGGTACCCAAAATTCAACAGAAATGGGGATTAAATTGGAAAAATTCACATGGGGTTCTTGGACACCGCATAAATTCAAAATGGCCGTTTCCGGATGTCCCCGTAATTGTTCAGAAGCCACGATTAAAGACTTTGGTGTTGTAGCCGTCGAATCTGGTTGGGAATTACATGTTGGCGGCAATGGCGGCATCAAAGTCCGAGTCACGGATTTACTGTGCAAGGTAGAAAGCCAAGAAGAGGTTTTAGAATACTGTGCCGCCTTCCTCCAATTATACAGAGAAGAAGCGCATTACCTAGAACGCACAGCCCCTTGGATAGAACGGGTGGGTTTAACCTACGTTCAAGAACGCGTTGTTGAAGATGGAGAGAATCGGAAAGGGTTATATGACAAATTTATAGCCTCACAACAGCAAGCCCAAAAAGATCCATGGCAAGCGCGTGCGACAGAAGGTGTCGCCCAACATGAATTTACCTTCTTAAATGCGGGTGTTTCTCAATCACAAGCAACAGCAGGAGGTGTTTAATGGAAAATCGTCATCACATTGGGCATCTCAAAGACATTCCCCGTTTAGGTTCACGAGTGATTTCAACAGAACAAGGTGAGATTGCGGTTTTTCGGACGACAGATGATAACGTATTTGCCGTATCGAATCGTTGTCCGCATAAAAACGGCCCCTTATCAGAAGGGATTGTGCATGGGCATACCGTGACTTGCCCTTTACACAATTTACGCCTGAATTTAGAAAATGGACAAGCCATAGCGCCCGACGAAGGTTGTGTTGAGCGGTTTACGGTTCACGTTGATGCTTCAGGAGAATTATTTTTAGAAATGTAGTGGCCCAAACCTGACAGGTTTTGAAAACCTGTCAGGTTTTTTAAATTTACTCATTGGGTAATCGTATTATTTGGTTTTCAGTTTCATCAAACATTGAGATGACGCTATTTGAATGGCTCGTGAAAATAAACTGGTTATGACGGCCGATTTTAGATAATGCTCTCACTAATGTTTGTTGTAAAGGAGGATGAAGATGTAATTCCAATTCATCAATAATAATGATAGCGTTATTGATATTCCAACGGGCAAAATCCATTAATATGGGAAAAACGGCTCGTTCTCCAGCCGACATCCCGGATAACTCATATTGATTCTGTCCATCATCCAGAAAAAATCAGGTGCTTGGGCTTTTTCGTATATATCAAATCGTGGTGTACTACCGACGAATGAACGTCCTGGAAAAACTTTTTGATATAGGAATTCTAATTCTTGATAGAAATCAAATTCACCTTCTTGTATCTTCCGACGTCCATCTTTAACGGCTGTATGGTAGTTATAAGCACTGGCTAAAAAAATTCTGATATCATCTAATTGATTTATTTGACTCTCTAACAGATTAGTGATGTTATTTGAATTGCGTTGTTCCGTGTACCAATAGATATTCCCTATATTTTCAAAAATTTTATTCTTTTGAGATGTAAAACGGGCTAATGTTTTAGCATATTGATAGCCTCTAAATTGAGAATAAGCTTCTCTGCCCTCTTTGGCAAAAATTTGGTTGTCATCAAAAGAAATGGTGACGCTTTTATGAGAGGCTGGTTGTCTGTCCAGTTTAACCCCCATCTTTTTGAGTTGCTTCGCATATTCTTGAGTTGTCTTGATTTCCTCATCCAAAAATAAGATTTCGGCCTCAATTTTTAAAGGTAGCATACCTGTTTGTAAATGACGATATTCAAATCCGGGCCACTCTAATTTGTTAGGGTTAAAATGATCTCTTATAGCCGAAGCAAGCAAAATCACAATAGCCTGTAATATAGAGCTTTTGCCTGTGCCATTATTTCCGACAATAAGCGTTTTTTCATTCACAATCTCGTCAGAATCAGTAAATGAAAAAGTCTGCGGTTGAACAAACCGCTTATAATTTTGTAATGTAATGTGTTTGATCTTCATATGATTTAAAGAAAACGCTAAAGACGCAAAAGGCGCAAAAGGCGCAAAAGACGTTCGGTAGAAAAATCTAGCGTCTCTTGCGCCTCTTGCGCCTCTTGCGTTAAAAAAAAGTACCCGATAAATGGAAACCGCCCTTTCATCAATCCGTTCAATCCCCTGATCCGTTGTACTTGGGCTACATTGCCCAACAGCCTGTCAACCCCGGCCCAATGTGACACCGTTTGAACCTTGTTTCAATGGGCGACTTTGCCCGACAGCCTGTCAACTCTAGGCGAAAATTTTAAGGTAAGTCTATATAAATACTGATAACTGGCTTTTGTCCATCGGTGAAAAAAAGGAGGCAGTTTACATCATGTCGTTTCGTATTGCAAACCCTTGTGGCAGAAAATAGCTTCTTAAATCTCTAATAGATTGAAATCTTAATGGTTTTTGTTTGAGATAGAACGCTGATTAATTCAGATCATGGCCTGATTGTCGCTGATCAAAAAATCAGTGTTAATCATGATAATCAGTCTTATCTGCGTTCTATCCTATCACTTACATTGCCTCACTACTCAATAAGGCTTCCACTTCGTCATCGCTTAATTAACATGCATTCCAAGCTAACCGCAAAATAACATGCATTCCAATTGGGCCCTCGCAAAATAAATTTTGAACGAAAATAACACCGATGCAAAATAAATTTTGAACGAAAACAGATACTTGTGAAATTATTTGTCAGGCTTAATCTCATTATTGCCGCAATACCGCAAACTGTTCTAGAATGGGCCCTGTCAATGGCGCTAATTTTTTACGCATCAAACTACCAATCGCCGTTGTGCGCGAAAAAATAGGCCGCAATACGGAATACCCTAAACCTGATAAAATCAACATCGCTTTAACCGCGTTTTGCATATCAGGCAAAACAGCTAACACTTCTCGCCGTTCCACCGATGTCGTATCTTCACACGTTTCGCATAAATTACTGGCACGCTCTATCAAACTCAGGATATTCATCTCATCATCATAATCATCAGGGCGAATACTTTCAAAATAGCCTGCAATCAGATCAAATAAGGTATTGACAACCTCTTGATTAGACGGTTTACGCAAAACCCGTTCACAAGTCTCTAAAAAAGTTTGCCCTGAACCATTTGTTATTCTCACTAATTGTGTCGCAATCTGATTGCCTTTCGCCACCAAAGGCGCTAAACCGGTTTGAATGTAATCCGCGTCTCGACGCGCTGGTAACGGCTTAGGTAAATCATCTGGTTGCGTCAATAAAAAACCGATCAAATAAACCGTTTTAGTACGCCCTTTAATCCAGATTTTTTGTCGCGTATCCTCATCAATCAAGCCCGGTTGCAAAATAAGCCGAACCGATTCAATCAAATTCGCAGTTTCTTCCTCAAAGGGCAAATAATCAACCAAATACGCCGCTAATAATTTCGCAAATTCATCCCGCGCAACGCTGTCATTTCTCAACAAACTACGTGCATTGTCAGCATCAGGCAGAGCCCACCAAGCACGACGCGCCAACTCAGGCGTTAAACCGGGCGCATGTACCACAGCTACCACCGCCTCCGGCTCCCCTAACATCAAGAATTGTTCTAAACTATCATCCTTAGTCTGCCCCATGCGCGCCCAACGTTTCAGATAAACCGGATATCCACCAGGTGAACCTAAGATATAACCCGAAATCAATTCACGTACCCAGCGCAAATACTGTTCATCACGACAGTTCGGATGCAATTGTATTTTAGCCTCACCCCGCTCAGACAGCCCATAAACAATCATTTTAGACTCATCAATACGAATAGCCTGTACTTTATTGGCAAGTAAAACATTTAAGCGTAAATTATCTTCGTTAGAAAGTGGCATATTGAATTTTTAACAATCCAAAAAATAATTTAAACGTAGGGTGGGTAACGTGTTTTTGTTGCCCACCATGTTGAAACTCGTTATGCCTATCCAAAAAATAAATGATTTTGTGATAATTGAAGGATAGAACGCTGATTTGACTGATTATCATGATTAACACTGATCTCATTCATCAGATGATTAATCAGCGTAAATCAGTCCGATCATGATAATCAGCGTTCTATCTCAATTGGTAGGGGCAATATCACTTGATGAGCCCATTTTCTCATAAAAAATCAATCACCACGTTGCGACAAAATCAAATTAATCATTTTAACCGTCGCCTGAATCGCTGCCATATTCTGATCAGGATTCACGCCCCGCGTCGTAATCATAAACGTTTCACCCTGAACGGGCTTCACTTCCCAATTAATCGCTGCTTGAACCAAAGCATCTGTTTTTCCACCTGGCGGAATCGTTACCTCATAATCCAACAAGTCAGGCACTGGAATATGAAATTTCTTCAAGATTTCCCGCAGTGCATTCATAAACGCATCATAACCGCCATCCCCGTGTGCATCAGCTTCTATTATTTTACCTTGATAAGCACATTGTACCGCTGCCTGTGATTTCAGTTCATAAGTCGAATTTATCGAGCAATGTAACAATTTAAAGGGGAGATTTTCAGGTGTCTCAAAAATATCGCTGATTAAATAAGGCAAGTCTTCCGTGGTAACCACTTCTTTTTTGTCACCCAGATCAATAATCTTCTGCAAAAGCACTTTCTTATCGTCTTCATTCAATTCAATAGACAGTTCTTTTAAACTCATCTCCAAATTTGCTTTTCCAGACAGTTTACCCAAAGCATATTTTCGCTTTCTGTCAAAACGCTCTGGCACTAATTGAGTCGAGTATAAATTCCCCTTTTGATCGCCATCTGCATGAATACCCGCCGTTTGCGTAAACACATTTTTGCCATAAATCGCCTTATTATTCGCCATCCGTTGCCCAGAAAACATCTCGACATACTGAGACACTTTATAAAGCTTCTTCTCATCAATCTGAAAATCGACGGCCAAAAAATCATGAATACTGACTACCAATTCATCAAGTGGTGCATTGCCCGCTCGTTCGCCCATGCCATTAATCGTCGCATGAATACCCGCGACACCCGCTTTGACAGCAGCCATTGCATTAGCCGTTGCTAAGCCATAATCATTATGGGCATGAAAATCAAAATGTACACCAGAATACCGATTGATAAGCGCAGACACATAGTCATAAGTTTCAAACGGATTGAAAATCCCTAAAGTATCGGGCAACATGATCCGCTTTACTGGTAACGTCAACAACACATCAATCAATTGATAAAGATAATCGGGAGAGGTTTTAATACCATTCGAGAAATCCTCTAAATACACATTCACCTCAATCCCATTATCAGTGGCATATCGAATCGTTTCTCGAATATCTTCAGCATGTTGTTCAGGCGTTTTTTTCAATTGCTCTGTGCAATGTTTATACGAACCTTTCGTTAACAAATTAACCCGTTGAATGCCAACCGCTTTCGCCCAATCAATCGATTTGTTTTGATCAACAAAACTCAGAATTTCAAATCGATCCACCAAATTGACATCAGAAGCCCATTCTAACATTTTAAGTACGGACTTTTTCTCACCCTCAGAAACTCTCGCAGAAGTGACTTCTAAACGATCCACTTTCAATTCCGTCAACAACATTTTAGACAACGTCAACTTCTCATCAGACGTATAAGAAACATTCTGCATTTGTTCCCCATCTCTGAGAGTTGTATCCATAATTTCAACTCTTCTGTTTTCCATTTGATTCCTATTCAATTTTCAATATAGATTCAATAACGATTTTAGGGCGATAACAAAGGTTCGCCCTAGGCTGTTGATTAGGAGCTTCTTTTGATGAGTATTTTTAGCGAAACCGAAGTTTCATGCTGGTTTTATGTCAAGATTACTTATAACTTTTCACGCAAAAGTTTTGCGCGCAAAACTTTATTTCACGCTAAAGTTTCGCGGAGCGAAACTTTAGCGTGAAATGTGAAAAAGAGACGCAAGAGACACTTCGATTTTTTTTGATAAAAGAGTGTCTTTAGCGTCTGTTGCAAAAAAGCGCGTTTATTTTTTTAATCGCAAGAAAACCAGTTGTATCGTCTGAAATAAACACATCCAAAAAAGCTCTCAGTCAACACCCTAGTGCAGGATCGCTCCAATATCGAGGCCCCATCAGCCAACAGCTTTTGATGGCTTTTGATGGCTGGGTGGTCTGGATATTTCCGCTTTACTGCACTAGGTTCGCCCTTTCTTGCTAAATATCCAACTGCACCATTGTTGTGACCAGTATCAATTCTTCACCCTCTTGTTGTACTGTCTCAAATTTCCACCCGATTCTGACCTGATAATCATCAATCATCGTCAGCAAGCCTAATCCAGAACCGTCCGCATTATCCTCTTCTTGAGCGCGTTCTATTTGACGAATGTACAAATCCTGTGCGTCAGTGTGAAGTAATTCCTGTATAAACGACTGAAACGGATCGACATTTTCATGATGAACGCTATTAGTCGTGTATAAGATCAACTGATCACTATATAACCTGAATTGAATACCGATGGGGTATTGAGAATGGGTATCGTTGAATTTCATAGCATTTTCCAACAATTCGTTGGCAATGTAGCTGATAGCCCCTCTGATTTCTTTTCGCCTTTTAAAGGTACTGGGTTCTGTGTCACTGACCGGAAAAAAAGTGGTTAAGTAGTCAGCTAAAAAATCGGCAGATAACCCGTTGTTTCGCCATCTCTGCTGGAGAGGAATAGAAGTGGGCGAAAATCCAAGTATCAAGTATTCCTGACTCTTGATCTTTGTTTCATTAAATTCCCCAAATATTTGTGTCATATTATAAGTTCCTCTTATTAACTGATGTTACGCACTCAACTTCTGTGTCTATTCAAACACTTAAAAATCTGAATTTCTATTTTAATTTTTTAAATCAACAAGTTATTTAAAATCAGCGATGTAGAGACGCTTCGCTACGCAAATCTACTGCATGATTAACTTTTGGGCCCGTTTTTTATCAAAAAAAGAATCTGGGTGCGTAACATCAGTTATTAAATTGCCTTAACGCTCAGTCATGTTGTCTTATGTACAATTTTAATGATACCACACACGCAGGTTCATAAAAAATGTTTTCTGTGCTTACTGCTACGGGTTGCCCGTAGGGGCAATCCCTTGTGGTTGCCCGTAGGGGCATGTGGTTGCCCTAGCCCTCGGATTTGAAAATGGATAGGTGGTATGCCTGATTTATATCACTTTATTGGAAATTCAACCCTAAAAGTTGTGCCTTGTCCTAAAATACTTTCACACCAAACTTTGCCTTGCATTGATTCAACTAATTTTTTGACAATGAATAAGCCTAAGCCGGTAGAATGTTCACCACCCGTGGGTTTAGGCGTTAGGCGAGTAAATTCATTAAATAATTTTTCTTGATCTTCATCGCTCAATCCGGGGCCTTCATCTTGTACTTCGCAACGGACAAACCGGCTATTTTGGTTCAGGCGAATAAAAACAGATTTGCCGTATGGAGAATATTTTATGGCATTAGAAATCAGATTATCTAATACTTGGCGTAATAGGTTGATATCAACCTTGGCTTGATATTGTTCATCATCACATTGCATTTGCAAAAGAATATCCTTCTTTTTAGCTCGCTCAATATATTGATTGACTATCCCTTGCAAAGTAGGCTTGATGTCAACCACGCTCAGCGAGATATTCATTTTGCTTGATTCAATGGCATTGATTTCTAATAGATTCCTGACTAATTCAAACATTTGTCGCGCACTGATCGAAATCTGACTCGCCACATCAATGACTTCATCAGGTATATCATCAAAATCATATTTCAGCATCTCCGCGAATCCTTGAATGGCTGAGATGGGATTTTTTAAATCATGCACGGCTATGCTTAAAAATTCATTTTTCTGTTGCAGTTCGCGAGTACGTTCGGCCACTTTTTTTTCTAAATCCGCATAAAATGCGCTCAACTTTTTCTCTTGAAAATAACTTCTCAAGGCTTCTGTAACGGTTATACAGAGATCAGTTTGTACCCAAGGTTTTGATATGTAACGATAAAGGTTAGCCTTGTTCACGGCATTGCCAATGGCTTGAATATCCGTTTCCCCTGTTAACAGAATCTTCAAGGTTTTGGGTAAACTGGCATGAATCTGTTGTAGCAGTTCATCGCCTGTCATACCTGGCATGATTTGATCCGAGATAATGACAGGTAATTCGAGATGCTCGGCTAATAAGTGGTCAACAATCTCTAATGCTTCTTCACCACTGCTGGCCGTTTCAATGTGATAACCGCTTCCAAACTGGCGTTTCAGTTGATGTTTGAGCGCGAGCAGTAGCATTTTTTCATCATCCACACACAAGATGACGGGTTTGGGGTTGTTATTCATACTTGAGCTATACCCGATCTTATGGTGTCGATTAATTCTTGTTCATCCCAAGGTTTACGCAAACAACGATGGAGATTGGCCTCTTGTCGTGCCCGCTCGACAGCGTCATCATCAGCTTGTCCGGTCAACATGACCTTAACAATATTAGGGAATTTCTCATGCACTTGAACCAGAAACTCATCGCCTTTCACTTGGGGCATTAGCCAATCGGTGACAATCACCATGATTTCTATGCCGTCTTCATTTAATTCTTCAATTACTTCCCAGGCTTCATCAGCACTCTCGGCAATTTCATACTGGTAAGTGCTGCCAAATTGTTTTTTGATTTGGCCTTTGAGGCTGGTTAAAACCGTCTTTTCATCATCAACAAATAAAATCGCTTTTTTGGGCATTGTTCATTCTCCTGACATTTAAAAGAGGGAATCGGGAACTGGTCATAGTCGTTTTTCCTCTTGTGTTTTTATTAAGGAGGGCGAACACGCAGGTTCGCCCTAGGTTCGCCCCTACAATATTAATGGATTTTGGGGAGGGCGAACACGTAGGTTCGCCCCTACAATCAAAAATTATTGATGGATTTTGGGGAGGGCGAACACGCAGGTTCGCCCTTCTAGGTTCATCATATCGGTAAAAACACGCTAAAAGTGGTTTTGCCTGGCTGACTGGCTACCTCAATTTTACCCTGATGCTTTTCGATGATTTTGCGGACAATATCTAATCCTAAGCCGCTGCCTTCGCCTGCAGGTTTCGTCGTAAAAAACGGTTCAAAGATACGTGGCTTAATATTTTCTTCAATACCTTTTCCCGAATCGGTTATTTGGATAACCAAGTGATTGTCTCGCTGGGCAACGCTTATTTCTAAACTTCCCTGATTATCCATCGCTTGAATGGCATTGTGAATCAGATTAGTCCACACTTGATTCAATTCGTCAGGATAACATAATATTTCAGGCACTTCCTGATAATCCGTGATGACTTCAACGCCCTGTTTTAACTGATTCTGATAGAGTGTTAAAACAACGTTGAGCCCTGCTGTTACGTTGGCTTGCGTCTTCTTACCTTCAAGATCACGGCGAGCATAGCTTTTGAGCGCAAAAACTACTTTGGAAGCACGATCTACCGCTGTCATAATATTTTGACTATTGATATATTGTGTTGACAGGTTGTAGGCGGCTTCTACAATAAAACTATTGTCTTCAGACTTAAGCAGCGACATAAAAGGCTCTACATGCTGGTAAATACCCATATCCACTAGCGTATCAGCAATATCATCAGCATTGTCGATTTCATCGTCTTCTAACTGGGCAATCAGTTTCCGTTTGAATTTGCGCTCTTCACGCGCTGTTAGATTTTGTTTCTGGCTATCGAAAGTGGTTTCTACTAACGCAAAGAAATCGTGTTGTTGTTGAGAGGAGAGTTTTTGAAATAACTGGGGTAATTGCCGTATTGAGTCATTGATGGCATCAGAAATATTGCCAATCGAGGCGCGTATCGCGCCCAACGGTGTATTGACTTCATGGGCAATGCCGGCGACGAGTTGTCCAAGGGCTGCCATTTTTTCAGATTGGATCAGCTCCTCTTGTGTGGCTTTAAGATGATCAAGTGCTTCTGATAATTCATGGGTGCGTTCTGCCACTTTGGCTTCTAAGGTACGATTATATTCGGCTAAATCTTCATATAAGCGGGCATTATCAAGGGAGATAGCGGCCTGTGCGCCTAACAGTTGTACGGTTTCTACCCGTTTTTGTGTGAACGCGCTAGTGGCTAGATTGTTTTCCAGATAAACAATGCCAGCGAGTTTGCCTTGATTGACTAAGGGAACGCATAAAATGGATTTGGTTTGATGGGCAATAATGTGGGCATCTTGAGTAAAATGGCCTTCATTAATGGCATCATGGAGTACGACGGCCTCTTTTTTCCGTGCCACATAATTAATGAGGGTAGTGGCAACTTGAGCCATTTCTGTATTCCCTTTTCCTGTTTCCCCATTTTTCACAACGATTGCTTCTTCTGCCACGATGTGCCATTGCTTGTCTTTTTCTAAAAGCAATAAACCTTTTTCGGCACCTGCATTTTCAATGAGGATGTGCATTAAAGTCGTTAATAAGTTGTCCAATTGCACAACACCAGCAATCGCTTGTGAGGCTTTCATCACGGTTTCTAAATCAAGCACACTTAAGCTGCTTTCTGATGAGGAAACAGCCGGGGTAAAATGCTGCGTGGCGGTTATCAAACTGGATATGGGTTTAGCGACTGTTACTTGAAGCAAGATTTGAGGATATCTGGCTTCTAAATCTTTGACTTTGGCTACAGCGCCCCATTGTTGATAAGCGTAATGAGCATTCTTGAGATAGAGGTTGGCAAATTCTAGCATACCCTGTTTGAGATAAAATTCTGCGGCTAATTCATAAGCTAAGGCTTCTTCTTGAATATATCCATTGTTCCTAGCGCCTGTTATAGATTGCTCATACAGTGTCATGGCTTCAACAACTTGTCCCAAAACGCGCGCTTTTTCAGCTTCGACAAGATCATATTTATGCTGAAAATTCATCGGGGCATGGTATGCCCAAATGCTCATTTTGTGTTGGTTAACGGTTACTTTTTCCAGATAGTCTGATTGCAGACGACTTTCTACAATAGGATACTGGGCAAGGAGAGCCAAAGAATAGTAAAAAGGATTTTCAGAAACCGCCATCAATCCAGACATGGCAGGTTCGTATTCTTCCGCTTTTGAGCCATTAACGACAGCCGCTGCATAATCCTTAAATAAGTAACTCAACATGTTTTTGGCAAGATAAACACAAAATAACGATGTGAGGTTGTTAGTCTTCAAGAAAATAGGCAACAATTCTATTTCATTAAACAACTCACCTTTCAGGTGCTGTTTATCAGCAGAACTCTCTACTTCCATCAAATTGCGTACTAACTGCCCCCATATTTTGGCATAATAAAGATGAAATTCTTGTTTAAGGTTTTGGAGCAAGCTGATATAAGATAATTGCTTCTGATTAACCAATATCAGAGGTTCTCCAATCAAAACGAGATTAGAACAATAAACGATAATACTATAACACGCAAATTCAACATCTCCCGTTTCTAAACCTACCTGAATATTTTCTTGCAAAGGTTGTATGGAGTAACGGGCATGTTCTTTCCAATGGACAATAAAATCGTAATACACTTCGTGTACTTTACATTCGAGTTCTTTGGCATCAAATTTGTCGAATACAGTTAAAGCGAGCTGACCGAATTGATACCCAGATTCAATGTCAGAACGATCTCCACATAATAACAAACCATAATAACCGTAAGCAAAAGCGGCTAAGGGTGAATTGCCAGATTGCCTACAGATATTGAGCATTGTAAAAGCGGTTTTTGGCAACAGTGGGGGATTGGCAATTAAAGCCGGCGAAAATAATAGCATTAAAATACGCAATCCAGCCAGTTTATAAGGATCATTCATTTCTGGCAAATCAGTCAATTCATCAATCAAGAGGTTTTGAGGTGGGGAGTCTAATAGGCTGATATCCAACAGTTCTAAAACTTGCAAACCCATTGTTATTGCGGCTTGCATTTGATTTTCTGCAATTAAAAATTGCATTTGGATTTCGTACACCTGACTTTTATCAAGTACAGCTTTTGCTTGTTCTAACACAACTGGAGCCAATCTTTCTGCCTGTTCATAATGCGTGTTTAAGTATTGGGCTTCTAGCTTTTCTTTATGGAGCGTGAAGGTTAAATCATATTCCATTTCCCAACTGTTTTCAAGCAAGCGTTGGCAGCCGACAGTGAAATATTTAAGCGCTGCTTCATAAGCAGTGGCGGCTTTCGCTTTTTGCCCGGCTATCAAATTGAGTTGGGCGATTTCACGTATTTCTGCCTCATCTTTTACCCGTTCATATCCCAGATTGAGGTGATCAACTAACTCAAATATTTTGTCTGCCCGTTGTGTTTCAGGTGTATTGGCTAACAATAACCGCCCAATTTGTAGATGAACCGCCTTTTTCTGAGCATCGTCAATCAGTGCATACGCGGCTTGCTGTACCCGATCATGTAGAAATTGAAACGTACACTTGGAAGCCTGTGTGTCAAGCATTTCATCGGTTAGGCTTTCTAATCCTGAAAGGGGTAATACTAAGCCTTCTTGAATACTAGGCATGAGTTTTTGGAAAGTCTCATCTGCCGAATGTTCATTAATGAGAGAGAGGGTTTTTAAATCAAAGCGATTGCCGACACAAGCGGCTAAGCGTAACACTTGTTGCGTTGCTTCTGGTAGTTTCTTTAATTGACTCAGCATCAAATCAACGACGTTATCGGTGATATTGAGGGCCTCAATTTGGGCTATATCCCATTGCCAATTCCCCCTTTTCCCCTTTATTCCCTCTTTTCCAGAGGTGGAAACGGTTGGTTCATTGGGGTATTGAAAGCTTAGCAGGTTTTCCTCATACAAGGTTTTGAGAAATTGGTTGATAAAAAAAGGATTGCCGCCCGTTTTGCGTGTCACTAATTCTGCCAATGAGTGAACCGCTTGCGTTTTTTGATGCACGGTGTCGGCAATCAGTTGTGTCACCTGTTCCAAGGTTAAGGGGGTTAAGGTGATTTGGTTGACAGTCGCTCCTGCTTTTTGCAATTCTTCAAGCGTGATGATAAAAGGATGGGTGGGATTGACTTCGTTATCCCGATAAGCGCCAATGAGAAACAGATAATGCATTTGATCAGGCATCATGATCAATTCTATTAGTTTCAGTGTGGCAGAATCTGCCCATTGCAAATCATCCAAGAATAGGATTAAGGGATGTGAAGCTTGACAAAATACTTTGATAAAGCTTTGAAAAACGAGGTTAAAACGATTTTGTGCTTCTGAAGGCCCTAATGTGGGTACTTGCGGTTGTGGCCCAATAATGAGTTCGAGTTCTGGGATGATCTCAATAATGATTTGTCCATTAGGCCCTAAGGCGCTTAAGAGTTGTGCTTGCCACTGTTTGAGTTGTGCCTCATTTTCTGTCAGCAGTTGCTGCATCAAATCGGAGAAGGCTTTGACAAGGGCCGAATAGGGTACATTGCGCTGAAATTGATCGAATTTGCCCGAAATAAAATACCCGCGTTTTTCTGTTAGGGGTTTATAAATTTCTTGCACTAAAGCGGATTTGCCGATGCCTGAATAGCCGGCGACTAACATCATTTCGGAACGGCCGCTGCACTCTTTCGCTGTTTCTTTTGATGAAAAGGGAACAGAGGCGATGCGTTCAAAGGCATTTAAAAATTTTTCCGTTTCACTTTCTCGCCCGTAGAGTTTTTGCGGAATGTGAAATTGTTCTGAAATATCAGACTGTCCCAAGTCAAAATCAGTGATCTGCCCGGTTGATTCGAGAAGGGTGAGACAGTGTTGTAAATCCGCTTTCAGTCCTAAAGCACTTTGATAGCGTTCTTCTGCCGTTTTCGCCATTAATTTGAGCAGGATTTTGGACATGACGGGCGGTATTTTGGAATTCAATTCATGCGCTACTGGTGGCCTTTTGGCAAGGTGACAATGGACTAATTCTATGGCATCTTTGACTTCAAACGGCAATTGCTGTGTGAGCATCTGATAAAAAGTGACTCCCAAAGCGTAATAATCAGTGCGATAATCCAATGCCCGATTCATGCGCCCCGTTTGCTCTGGTGACATGTAGGCTAGAGTGCCTTCTAAACTATTGATATTATTAATAATCGTGTGTGTACGCGATAAGAGGCTTGAAATGCCAAAATCAATGACTTTGATTTGATGCGTGTCTGGGTTCCATAAGATATTGGCGGGATTGATGTCTTTATGAATGACGTTTTGACGGTGTATCTCGCCCACAATTTCTGTCATTTGAATGGCTAAAGGCAGAAAGGCTGCGATATCAATGGGTTGCACTTGTAAGCGGTTTGCCAGTGAATCGCTTCCAAAATCTTCCAACACGATGAACCAAGTTTTATCTTCTTTTTCAAGTCCAAAAACGTTGATGATGCCAAGGGCGGATTCATTGAGTTTTTGCGTTATCTCATATTCGCGTTTAAAACGGGCGATCTCTTCAGGTGTTGGATAATCGTTTTTAAGCACTTTAAGAACGACAGATTGATTATCTATTTGACGCGAGGCGCGATAGACTAGCGAATAAATACCGTCATAAAGTTGTTCTTTAATTAAATAGTTTGATAGTTTTAGCATGTTGTTTTCCATATAATGTCACTACAAGGGTATAACTAAGTACTGAAACACAAATAAACAGGTATTTTACAACAAAGGGCAACCACAAGGGATTGCCCCTACACAATGTCATGTAGGGGCAATCCCTTGTGGTTGCCCCCTTTCTGTTTTATATCCAGCCCCCCAATTGTCTGAAAGCTGAACTCCCCCTTAAAAAAACTTAAACTTTTAGCCCTGAATTCATGACGGGTGGTCGAAACAATCTTGAGTGAGTCTCGCTCCAATCCTTTCTTATATCCAATCCTTGTAGTTATTCTTTTGCAACGGGTAATTCGACAATAAAGGTAGTTCCCTTCCCCAATGTGCTTTCGCACCACACGTTACCCTGCATAGAATCGAGTAATTTTTTAACAATGAATAATCCTAAACCTGTTGAATGTTCACCCCCTGTTGGTTTAGGGGTTAAACGACTGAATTGACCAAATAATTTTTCTTGATCTTCATCACTCAGCCCTGGGCCTTCATCTTGTATTTCACAGCGAACTACGTTTTTATCTTGACAGATGCGAACACAGACACATTTATCATAAGGTGAATATTTAACGGCATTTGAAATCAAATTATCAAAGACTTGACGTGTGGTATTTTCATTAGCCATCACATAATATTGTTCTGCCTGAGAGTGAAACTGCAAATCAATGTGCTTAGCCTTGGCTCTTTCATGGTAATGATCGTTTAACCATTGTAAAATATGAACTATATCCATTACTTCCAGTGATAAATTCATTTTACCCGATTCAATCTCATTGACTTCCAAGAGACTTGAAATTAACTCAAACATCTGCCGTGAACTGAGTACAATGCGATCAACGACTTCAAGAATTTCTGCTTTAGGCATGTCATCCAAATCACTTTGAATCATCTCAGCGTAGCCTCGAATCGCTGATAAGGGATTTTTCAAATCATGCACGGCAATGCTTAAAAATTGATTCTTTTGTTGCAATTCTTGGGTACGATCGGTGACTTTTTTCTCTAAACTGGCGTAAAATTGCGTCAATTCTTTTTCTTGAAAATAGCGACGAATCGCTTCCATAACGGTCAAATTGAGATCAGTGGGCTCCCAAGGTTTGGCGATGTAACGATAAAGGTTAGCACTGTTGACTGCTTTTCCAATCGCATCTGCTTCTGCTTGTCCCGTTAAGAGAATTTTCAATGTTTTAGGCACAAGCGCATGAATCTGTGTTAGCAATTCATCCCCTTTCATCCCTTGCATCAGTTGATCAGAAATGACAACTGGCAAATCAATCCCCTCTTCTAATAAGTCTTCAATAATTTCCAAAGCCTCTTTGCCATCTTCTGCCGTCTCAATTTGATAGTCATTTCCAAATTGATGCTTTAGTTGTTGTTTGAGACTCACAAGCAACATGGGTTCATCATCAACGCATAAAATAACTGGTTTTTTCATAAGGGTTATCAGTTCTTGTTATCACACGACATAAACACTTTGAGGATTATATATAAAAAACATTTATTATATTTATATTATATATCTTGACAATTTGAAAAGGGCTTAATAAGAAGCCAATTTTGATAAAGCTTGAATAATCCTTTGTATTGTGTTTTGGATTGTCAAAAAAGACTTGAACTTATGAACTCTTATGCCATACTGGTAAAACCAGTTTTTGGGGATAATTTTCAATTTCTGTCGTGGTAGATTGTTAAAATGATTAGAAATTTAATTAGCTTCAATTCTGATAAATATGCCCTCTAAAACTAAGGGGCCGCATATTATATAAGCTTGTCAGCCATTTTTGCTGCCTGTTCGAGTTTTTGATGCGTTTTGTGTTCATTATTAGCCGCGACAAGATGTTGTTGATAAGATTTTAAATCAAAACGGGTTCCAACAACTTACACACATTTATACCGCATTTTATATCATCATAAGATTAAAAATCACCCGATTGTAGAGATGGTGGGCAAGTTCGGATCGAAGCTATGCGTCGAAACGAACTTACCCACCCTACATTTATATAAGCGAAGCCTCGCGTCTCTACATTTTGTGTTTTCGAGACGCAAGGCATAAGAGCGAAGCTTCGCGTCTCTACTTATGCCATACTGGTAAAACCGGTTCTTGGGGATAATTTTCAATTTCAATAAAAGCCGTACCCGTTTTTACCCCTTTATCGGTACGCAGTGACAGCTTGTATCCATTAGTGGCTTCGGCTAATTCTGATAGGGGGATTTCTGCCTTGACATGCCCATAATCATCATCAAAAAATAAATCCTTATTCACCACTTGGATTTCAATAGTCAGTATATCAGAAGGTTTTGCACTGAAATCGGGACTGATGCCAATCACATCCGTTGATGTATGCGCTTCTGCATTAACCTTGTTGCTTTTAATGACTTCTCTGGCATTCAATAGTAGAGTAACGATATTGTCTTTGTCATTGATATGTTCCCAGTGAATCTGGGCAAATTTCAAGTGCAATTGATTCAGCATGATGCCCGAAGTGCTTTCTAAATAGACTTTGTAATCATGAATCTCCTTTTTCATGGTTTTCAAAGGGGCTTTTTGCAGATACTGATTAATATGCTTGATATCCAAGTGTGTTCTAGCAGCCTCATACCAGATTTCATCTTGTCTTTCAGAAAGTTGATGTTGCCAATCCGCGACTTTAGATTGATGCACAGGGGTTTTCAAATCTCCGGGTAGTTGAGCGTAAGCCTTTAAGTATTCACTAACTTGCTCCAATAATTTTTTATCTGTTAGCGCCAAGTTGACTTGTTTTTCAAATCTCTGCATCACTATCGTTTTAAAAGTCTCTTTTAAGCTATTTAAACGCTTATTCGGTGGGCGAAGACTCAGCATTTGACCTGCAGCAAGAAAATTACCAGATTGCATGATATGATCAATTTGAAGAAGAAACTGTTTCCAATCTTGTTGATCCTTCAAGTAGGTTAACTGGTCAGACACATGTTGTTCTAATGCGATCCTTTCTTGACGCAGACTATCGGTTTCAGCTTCAGGCTGCTGTGGCAACTCGCGTAACACTTCTAACAATTCACTCAATTGTATCGAATTTTGCAAGTTCTTTTGTACCACAAATGCAATTTTACGCAGTGTTTCTTCATATTTCCGTTGAGCGGTTTGAATTTCAGAACGCAGCTTGATATCGTGTGCCGCTTTAGCATGTTGCCCATAAGGATAATATTTTAAGTACGCTTGCGCTGGCGAAAGGGCTGCGGATAAATTGACTGCTAAAGCTTCTTCAACCGGCCCCCATAAAAAGGTTTCTCGGTGGTTTTGTAGATCCGTTAATAATTTTTCCGCTTCTGAGTGACTGAGAAAAGCATGAGAAATCAGATGCCGATAATAGGGGGCAGCAATATAGCTTGTCAGCCATTTTTCAGCCCTGTCCAGTTCTTGATGCGTGGCGTGTTCATTATTAGCCGCGACAAGATGTTGTTGATAAGACTTTAAATCTAAACTGGTTTCAGCAACTAGCCAAAATACGATTAACCCAAAAACAGTATATAAAATACGTGAATATTTGGCTTTTTCACAGGCCTGTAATAATGTCTTGATTTCTTTCGCTTCTTTAGAGGCTTTGGGAAAGCGATTCAATAAATCTAAACCCGTTTCTTTACAGCGGGGAAAAATGACGGAATGGCTTTGTTCTTGATAATTTTGTAAATCAATGGCATCGCGCCGTTGGGCGATCCAAATAAAGGCATCTTCTAAACCAAACGCATTTAAAGGATTCACTTGTTTAGGGCGTTCTATTTTGCCCTGTTCAACGGCTATACATTCACAGGCCCCTAAAGCACTGACGGGAAAGACTTTAAAATTGCCTTCCGTCACAGAATAATGCAAGACATCTTGCAATCCTTTATGTGGTGGCGGTTGGCTGGCAGTCATAAATTCTTCTAATTTACGTTGCTCTGTCGCGTGCGTGAGATAATCTATATCACTATAGCGATCCCATTTTGTGAACACCAAAGCTATGGGCACATCCAATGCTGCACACGTCTGATTTTCGCAACGCAATAAACTAAAAGCTTGTCGCAAAGGATATAAATCGGTATAACTGTGATCGTCACAGTCTTTTTCGTTTTGAAAATGCAGCCATTTATCCCGAAAAGGGGCTTCTGCCAAGACGACAATCCCATCCATTTCCATAATTTGGTTTCGCATGTCTTTTGCCAACCGATCACGACTGATTTTGGGATTAATCAATTCCCCAGAATAATCGGTTAATTCAACACGGAAAGTTTGATGGGTTGATGCGGTAAAATCATATTCAAAAATAAACTGTTCATCATTGCTAGGATTAGGGGCCGGCAATTGTAGTGCATATAAATTCTCAATGGCTTGAGTCATCCACTCTTTACTACGACGTAGTTTGATTAAATAATGATTTTGCTTATTCACCTCATGTTTAGGCATGGATACTTCCATGGCTCGCCAAATGCAGGTATAACCCAATGCATGGGGATAACGTGGCATTGCTAAGGAGGCTAACAAACACGTCTTACCGGATGACGATAAACCATATAAGGCGAAACGATAGACTTTTTTAGATTTTTTCATAAAAGCAAATTCCCTTTTTAAAAGGGGGGGCTAAAAATCATTGAAATTGATAGATAGGATAATTTGAAAAGGAAATTATGAAGGAAAGGTAATTAAAATGGAAGGGTTTGGCGGTAATAGTTCATATGTTCAATATGTTAGCTATACACATCTAATCAATAGGGAGTGAGGCATAAGGGTGATATGATATAGATTTTCAGATAATTCAAAAAAGGGCCCCAGAATGACATATAAGTATTTGCTAATATATCGTTGATTTTGGGTTTAATTAGAGTTGCTTTACGCATTGACAGCCAATAAAAAAGCCCCTTGGCTAATTAAGCCAAGGGGCCTTTTAAATAAATCAATGTGTTATAAATATCAATTTTTGCTCATAAAATAAATTGGTGCCGAGGAAAGGACTTGAACCTTCACGGGGTTACCCCCACTAGCACCTGAAGCTAGCGCGTCTACCAATTCCGCCACCTCGGCTTTGAGAAGGGCGCATTTTACCTTGATGAAAAAAAATAGTCAATGCGTTTGTCAAAAAAATTTCAAGCCCCAATTTATACATACTTAGCATTGTCATAAGGTTGCGATTACTTTAAATTTTATAGCCAACTATACTGCCCACCGTTATAATTTTAGGATTGGGTTAGTCACCACCACCTGACTTGAGCTATTATGTTAAAAGTAATAGCGACCTTATGACAATGCCAAGTATAAAGCTCAAGTCAGGTGGTGGTGACTAACCCAATATATCCATTTCACATTTCACGCGCGCGGTGAAGCGAAGCTTCACTACGCTAAGAAAAGTTGCGCGCAAGATGAGATCGTGCCCAAATCGAGGATCATTCCGATAGCGATCCCACCCTACATATTTCTTAATGGGATTTTTAATGGTGGGCAAGCGGGCAATGAGATTTTTAATGGGATTTTTAATGGTGGGCAAGCGGGTGATGAGTTCTGGGCCCTATTTTTTGGTCATAGCACCCGCGATCCCACCCTACATTATAACTGATAACCTATGACTATCGAGACGGTATTGCCTTGGCATGAGTCATTATGGCTAAAAATGCAACATAGCTGGCAAGCTGATCGCATGCCACATGCGTTATTATTGGTGGGCCCTAAAGGTATGGGTAAGGCCTTGTTTGCAAAACGTTTAGCTGATATCTTGTTGTGTGAACAGCCTAATGCAACTAAAAAAGAGCCCTGTGGGCAGTGTAAATCATGCCATGTACAATTGGCTAAAACGCATCCTGATTTTTTAGAGGTGCAACCTGTTGAACAGGGGAAACAGATTACAATTGAAAAAATAAGGGATTTAATTCATTTTTGTGAATTGACGGCTCATTACGGCCGTTATCAAATTATTATTATTAATCCGGCTGAGGCGATGAATCGTAATGCGGCTAATAGTTTGTTAAAGTTATTGGAAGAGCCGCCTCCTAAAACTTTGATAATGCTTGTCAGTCATCAGCATAACATTTTATCTGCTACAATTCGTAGTCGTTGTCAGCGAATTGATTTTAGTCGTCCAGATCGTGAATTAATACAAACTTGGCTGCGTCGTCAATTAAAAAATCCAACAATACAGCAGATGCAATTATTACTGAATTTGTCGGCGCAAGCCCCTCTTGCTGCTTTGGATTTGGCCGAAACGGATGCGCTAACGAAGCGACAAACGTTATTTAATAGCTTGACTCAATTGCCAGAGGGTAAACATGATCCGATTCGGGTTGCTGAACAATGGGAGAAACTAGAAGCGATACCGGTTTTACATTGGATGCTCAGTTGGACAATGGATATTATCCGCTGTGCGGTTACAGGGCAAACGCAATATATTGTCAATCAGGATCATCAAAAAATGATACAACACTTCGCGAAACAAGTGGATTTGCACAGTTTGTTTAAATGGCTAGAATTGCAACAAGAGGCGATTAGGCTAGTGACGGGCAATGCTAATATTAAAGCACAAGGCTTGTTGGAATCTATTGCGATTTTTTGGATTGAACTCACCGCGAGAAACAGGAGACGGTTATGATGAAACGTAAAGGGGGTGGTATGAGAGGCGGGCGGATGATTAAGTTGAACTTCGCCGATGAGGAGACATTATATAAGTCTTATTTACCTTTTCTGAAAAATGGTGGTTTGTTTTATTCTACAGAAAAAGCTTATAAATTGGGCGAAGAAGTGGTGTTATTGCTGACTTTGTTGAATGATGGGGAAAAAATTCCGATGGCGGGTAAAGTGGTTTGGATAAATCCTAAAGGGGCTCAAGGGGGGCGGCCGGCTGGTATTGGTATACATTTTAATAATGATGAACAGGGGAATGCGATAGACACTCGAAATAAAATTGAAAGAGCATTAGCGAATAAGCTTAAATCAGATCTAAAGACTTATACCATGTAATTTCATTTCAAATTCTATCCCTGTGGGCAATAGCCCACCCGAAAAAAGGTCATTTTTGGATAAACCCAATTCATTTCACTCCTATTTTCAATACCTTCGCCAATTTTAAATTTTAGCTATTTTCAAAAAAAGGCGGTTTTTTATTGTTTACTAAAATCAGTAAGTTAAAATTTTGCATTGGCTCGAAATTTACGATTTTTACAAATTGGCGATGGTATTAATTTTTCAAAGCGAATCAAATCCACTCATATCCCAAACCTCTGGCTAAAGAAATTGATAACTGATAACTGATAACTGATAACTGATAACTGAAATGTTAATTGATTCACACTGTCATTTGGATTTAATTAAAAATACGACACCTGATATATTGGTTAATGCTGCTCACGCAGAAGGCGTTAGCCATTTTTTATGTGTCGCAATTGATTTGGCGCATTTTCCAACGCTATTAGGTATTGCGCAGCGCATTGAAAATGTATTTGCTTCAGTAGGCGTTCATCCGAATACGTCGGAGCAAGTTATTGTTGATGTGGAAACACTCACGACTTTGGCAGATGATCCTCATATCATTGCGATTGGTGAAACGGGGTTAGATTATTTTCGCAGTGAAGGTGATTTGACTTGGCAACAACAGCGTTTTCGTATTCATATTCAAGCGGCTAAAGAAACGGGTAAGCCTTTGATTATTCATAGCCGCGATGCGGCTGAGGATACGTTACGCATTTTGCGTGAGGAAAACGCTTCGAGTGTGGGTGGTATCATGCACTGTTTTGTGGATGATTGGGAAACTGCTCAACACGCTTTGGAAATGGGATTTTATATTTCGTTTTCGGGTATCGTGACGTTTAAGAATGCGAAAATGGTGCAGGCGGTAGCGAAACAAGTGCCTTTAGATCGTCTGCTCGTCGAAACAGATGCCCCTTATTTAGCCCCAGTACCTTATCGCGGTAAAACCAATCAACCGGCTTATGTTAGACATGTTGCTGAATTTATTGCAGATTTACGAGAGAAACCTTTCGAGACAATCGCTGAAGCAACAACAGAGAATTTTTTTCGGTTGTTCGGTAAGTGGGCTTTTATGTATTTCACGCTAAAGTTTCGCTCCGCGAAACTTTAGCGTGAAATGGTGGGTAACGTGTTTTTGTTGCCCACCAATAGATCAATGTAGGGTGGGGTAGCAAAAAAAGTTTTTTGAGCCTCAATTTTGGCGCGAAACGTGTTTTTGTTGCCCACCATTTAAATTAAAAAGTTTTTCAGGCAAAAGTTTCTTACCGCGCTAAATATAAAAACCTTGGCTTTGGATAGGAAATAACAAAATGTTAAAGACAACTTTTCAAGTTCAAGTACCACAACCATTGCTCCAATTTGGTTTCAACCAAGTCGAAGTACAAGGCTTAATCATCGAATGGATGGTTTTATATTTGTTTACCGATGAACGCATTTCATCTGGAAAAGCGGCGCAATTACTCAATATCACTCGCGTTGAATTTTTAAACTTACTGAAAAAACGCGGTATTGCTTTTATCAACTATACTCCTGATGAAATGACGGAAGAAGTGGCTGCTGTACAATCATTAGAGGTTAAAATAACTCAATGATTATTGTTTCTAATACAACGCCGTTAATTGGATTAGCATCTATTCAACGATTTGATTTACTCTATTTCACGCAAATGTTTTTGCGCGCAAAAACAATTGCGTGAAATTTAACCCAATCGAAAAATGCTATGACTCATTCAAGGAAAACATCATGCGTATTTTAATGATCAGTCTTACCTTATTATTGTTATCCGCCTGTCTTGGGGAGCAAACCGATCACAGTGCCACACCTATTAAAATCAAGTTTGCCCATGTTGTCGCGGAAAGTACCCCTAAAGGCATTGGGGCGAAATTATTTCAACAGCGTGTTGAGAAACGTCTTGCTGGAAAAGTGGTAGTAGAAGTCTATCCTAATTCCCAGTTGTATGATGATAACAAAGTGATGGAGGCCTTATTATTAGGCGATGTGCAGTTAGCGGCACCGTCGTTAGCGAAGTTTGGTAAATACACTAAAAAATTGCAAGTCTTTGATTTACCGTTCCTATTTGATAATCTTGAGGCTGTCAATCGTTTCCAAACTGGGCCGATGGGCCAAAAATTACTGTCTTCGATGACACAATCAGGTTATTTAGGGCTGGCATACTGGCATAATGGCATGAAACAATTATCGGCTAATCAACCCTTGCGCGTACCTGCTAATGCGAAAGGCTTGAAATTCCGTATTCAACAATCTCATGTCTTGCAAGCTCAATTTGAAATGCTAGGTGCCAGTCCACAAAAGTTAGCTTTTGCTGAAGTGTATAATGCTTTGCAAACCGGCGTTGTCGATGGACAAGAAAATACTTGGTCAAATATTGAGTCAAAAAAGTTCTATGAAGTGCAAGCGCACTTCTCTCAAAGCAATCATGGCGTATTAGATTATTTAGTGGTTACCAATGCCGCTTTTTGGAAGCGTTTACCTGATGATATTCGTACTGAATTAGAACAGATTCTGGCTGAAGTCGGCCTTGAAGTGAATCGACTCGCACAAGAATTGGCCATGGTAAGTCGTCAAAGCGTCATGGATTTTGCTCAGGAAACGGGTAAAACAGAAGTATTGACTTTAAGCCAAGCTGAATTGGCCCAATGGCGTAAAGCAATGCAACCGGTTTGGAAACAATTTGAATCGGAAATAGGGCAAGAAGTGATTGAGGCTGCTATTGCGGCGAATGAATAGATGAAAACCTGAAAACCTGACAGGTTTTAAAAACCTGTCAGGTTTGGCCTTTAGATGTGATACACTCCACAAATTGATTTGATTTTGCTGCACACATTCCACTAATATCCAATCATGTCTCTTAACACTATAGAAGAAATTATCGCTGATATTCGCCAAGGTAAAATGGTTATCTTGATGGATGATGAAGATCGTGAAAATGAAGGCGATCTCATTATGGCAGCCGAGAAAACACGAGCAGAAGATGTGAATTTTATGGCCCGTTATGGGCGTGGCTTGATTTGTTTGACATTAACCCATGAGCGTTGTAAGCAATTGCAATTACCCTTAATGGTGAGCGATAACAATACACCCAATGCTACTAATTTTACCGTCTCGATTGAAGCGGCTAAAGGTGTCACAACGGGAATTTCTGCTGCTGATAGAGCGATGACGATTAGCGCCGCAGTAGCAAAAGAGGCTAAACCTTCTGATCTGTTACAACCGGGCCATATTTTTCCCTTGATGTCGCAACCTGGCGGTGTACTGAGACGCGCAGGGCATACAGAGGCCGGGTGTGATTTAGCCCGTTTAGCCGATTTAGAATCGGCCGCCGTGATCGTAGAAATCCTGAACGAAGATGGTACGATGGCACGTCGCCCAGATTTAGAACTCTTTGCCGAACAACATCAATTAAAAATTGGAACCATTGCCGATTTAATCCATTTTCGGGTAGAGCATGAAAAAACGGTAAAACGAGTAGCGAGTTGCCAATGGCCGACAGAATTTGGTGACTTTCAGCTGCAAGCGTATCAAGATACGATTGATGATGTTGTCCATTTTGCATTGATTAAGGGTGAAATATCTGCCACTGAACCCGTTTTGGTACGGGTGCATATTCGTAATGCCTTATGTGATTTGACCGCCAGTGTGCGAGAGGCCTGTGGCTGGCCCTTACGTGATGCGATGATGCACGTCGCTCAAGAGGGATGTGGCGTTGTCGTCATCTTACACCAACAAGATGAGCCGAAAATGCTGATAAATCGGATTCGCTATTGTTGTCGTCAAGATGATGGCGAAGAGTTACCAGCACAACCCCAGACACATGATTTACGCACTCATGGATTAGGCGCGCAAATCTTGTCAGATTTAGGAGTCCGTAAAATGCGAGTACTCAGTGCGCCGAAAAAGATGCACGCCCTTTCCGGTTTTGGGCTGGAAGTTGTGGATTATGTTCAACATGAAAGTCAACAAAAATAGGCGATATCTAACTACCAGATATAAGTATATAACTACAAGATATAACTACAAGGATTATTTATAATAAAGGATAAGATCGTTTTTGTCGTTGAGATCATCAATGGAGCCATAAATCAAAACAATGCCAAACATTGTAAGGCGCACAAAAATGAGTTATATCCTTTCATAAGCAACTAATCCTTGTAGTTATATGCCTCACTACCTAAATAAAACAATGCCAGCAAAACAATCTTTTTCTCCAAAAGCCCGTCGCGCAGCGCGT
>QNEL01000021.1 GCA_003645185.1 Candidatus Parabeggiatoa sp. nov. 3 | reverse complement strand
TATTCGTTTTCTCAAAATGAGAATATGAGATAAATTAAGAAATCACGTTAAATCAGTATAAATTCTAGTAAAGGTTAGTAAACATCACGCTGAGGTAACCTCATTGTCAGGCTACAAAAGCTTATGTATAACAACGATTGCTTATAAATCAAGGATAAGAAATGGGTTTTATTACGCTCTTATCTCTAAACTTTATTGCTGGGCAAGTGTTCCATACATATTCATTTAATACGGGCTGAGCTTTTTTTTCGATTTCACAATTTACAATTTACAATAGACTTGTCTCTAAATAAACGTAAGTCATTGGGAAGATACAACGACATTAAAAATAAAAGACTTAGCTTAGATTTTAGAGATAGCCATGTATAGCTGTTCATTGGTTTTTTGAACCAAATTGAGCTAAATTGGAAGGGCGCATTCTATAGTTTATCGGCGGGCAATGCAAGTGTTGGTTATATCATTTAAATCGGAAGCGGTGTTATCAGTGGACAAATACAACGCGCCACTACCCGGATTAAACTCCAAATACCACTTGAATTTATATCATTTAGGTATTTTGTTTTACCATTTCCATTAAAATAGCGATAATTCTTTGGATATCATTGATATAGTATTTTTCAATGTCAATATACGCAGTATCGCCCTGTAATTTAATAAATTTCCATTCGTCACCTATTGTCACGGCACCATAAATACACGCTATTTTATTGCCTTCTCTTTCATTAAAAATGGCCGCGCCATACATTTCCGCGATACATTGACCTAATCCACCCGTAATATTTTCATTTTTAGCTTCCACTATTGTTACAACTGGTGTCTCCAAATAGAATTGTTCAATAGAACAGCTCAATATAAAATCACAATAACCATTTAGCCCCTTATCTTTATCAACGGTAAAGTCAATCCCTGAAAAAAAACTGATTTCATTTTTGAGTTGATCTTTGATTTCCAACAATATATTTGCAATGATCAGCTCTGAACGTGCTTTTTCTGTATTAATGGCTAATGCAAGTGAAACATTCCGTTTTAGCATTGTTTCAAGAAATGGACTAATTTTAATACCTTCAATGTTAGGAAAAAGCGCTTCATTCTCAATCACCTTTATATTGAGATCAGACTTAACTCGTTTTAACGTAAAATCACTATATGCCATTGATTTTTACCTGTTCATCGCTACAATTTAGTTTAAAAAACGCGATTTTCAAACCTTTTGAATTTTCTTCTCTCTGAAGATTAATACGTTAGAAATATGCTATACCGCACACGGGCACAACTTAAACTTTTATGATGGGCAAAGTCTTTTTTTGCCCACCCTCCGAAAAGTTTTTGAGGCAAAAGTACTGCGTGGCGAAACTTTTGCCTGATAGTTTATTCCCGTGCTGAGTATAATCATCTTACCCTTTATTTCAAATTCATTTGAATTGACGCTAAATAATCGAATTAAAACCCAAAGTACAGCGAGTTGAGTACAACTAGATGAGTTCAGCAAAAATTGTCGTTCCAACTTTAGTTTGAATTAGAATTTTTGGAAATTATACTTTAGAAATTATACTGAAACAAACTTTTGGCAAACTAAAGTTTGCACAGAAAACGGCAAACTAAAGTTGTCACAGAAAAAACCTACATTTGAGCATTAAGCTGCAAAAAATCAATGACTGTGTTTGCCTTGAGGTTGTGGCTTCCCCAAAAACCGCGTTCTGGTAAGGCTCCGCCGTACCAACAAGCTTCAGGAAAGGTTTTAGCTAAAGCTTGTACCCATTGCCCTTGCCCAAAAAAGTTGAGTTCTTGGGGCGATATGATTAATAAATAGCCGATGCCACCTAAAGCGGGATGCAATCTGTCAACGACGGCTATGATGATGAGATAAGTGTACAATGTTCAATGTGCCATTGGCCTTAATTTCCATGGTGGCTATGGCCTTTTTTGCTGGTTAGCTGTAATGCCTTGGGCGCGACGATCCGCTTGACGAATGGTGATAATTTCCGCTTGAGTGGCATTGAGTGCTTGTAACCCTGCTATATGATCTCGATCATTAGCGGCAACCAGTTCAAACCAACGTGTCCAAGAGGATGTGGGTAAAGAGAGTAACTGAAAAACTTGATGTAAAGCAGTCGGTTGCGTTTTTCCAGCAAGTGGCCCATGATGATCGATGTGGATGAGTTGTTCTGAATGATGGGCTAAATCATTGTGCAATTCTATCAAAACAGGTGTGATGCCGATGTGCTTCATTGATTTCAGATTGATAGGCTGAAGCTGTCGCTCCCCAACTGGTTTATCTAGTAGGGGTTGGGCGTTGTCTTCTAATAATTGCTTTATCGTGAGCATTTCTAAATCATAGCCACCGAGGCAGAAGAGGTACTTTGTTTGAGATTTCATGGGTTCTTAATAATAAATGTATTTCACGCTAAAGTTTCGCGGAGCGAAACTTTAGCGTGAAATGGTGGGTAAGGTCTTTTTGTTGCCCACCTTAAGCTTGCTTAAATACTTGACTTTTGAAAAAAAGTCAAATAATATAAAAAATGTCATCTGTTTGGATGACACCATGACGGTGTCATGGATATGAGGGGCTCTGCAAATCAGAGGTTGCAAATTCGCATCAAGATTAGGTTAATTTGGGTGTGAATTTTATTAGGCCTTGAGTCTAGGGACTTTTGACGAGCATCCCCCATTAAGTCGCTTGGATACAAGTGGCCGTTCGGATGAGACAGCCCATCCAGGACTCCAGTTGCAACTCGGTTTTTGAGTTATCAACGGAGAGCGAATTATCAGGGATAAATGATCATGGATGAGTAAGAAAAAAGAAGCTGTTATATGGCTTATAGTGATTTTGACTTGAAAAAAGTGAAATCTGAATTTAGTCTGAAAATAGTGGAAACTGAGGATTTATTTTCTTCTGTTAAAGAGGTTGAAATAAGCGATTTTTTGGCCGATATCTTAAAAAACAATGTGCCTATCGCGCTTGCCATAGGAACAGAAAAAGCGAGTTCTGAACTCATTATTATTAATCTGTTTCTGGAAATAAAGAAGCAACTGAATATCAGTTTTTTTTCGGGAATAGATTTTACGGTAGATAAAGATAAGGGACTCAATGGTTTTTGTGATTTCATTATGAGCAAGTCGTCTGAACAACTTTTCTTAGATACGCCTATTGTTGTTATCACGGTAGCTAAAAATGAAAAAATTATGGGGGGGTTGGGCCAATGTATAGCTGAAATGATAGCGGCTCAAATTTATAATAAAAAAGAGGGCAAAACATTACCCTGTATCTATGGCGCGGTTACAACGGGGCATGCTTGGAAATTTTTGAAGTTAGAAGATACGACTGTGTATATTGATATTGAGGATTATTATATTAAAAATCCTAATAAAATTATTAGTATACTGACTTTTATGGTGACAAATTAAGAAATAATTTGAGGGCGAACACGTAGGTTCGCCCTGGGGTGTTAAATATAAACACATTTCTTGGTTTATTGTTCACCCTATTTTTATTCCTCTGGGGATGGTGGGCAAGCGGGCGGTGAAATCTGGGTTTATTATTGAGTTCATTGTCGCTAAGCGATCCCACCCTACAAATATTGGGTGAAAAAAAAGTCATCAAAATCCCTGAAATTTAACACCCCAGGCCCTACAGCAATGCCACCTTCGTTAAGCCTGGGCGAACACGCAGGTTCGCCCCTACAACCCCTGAATACGTGGGGTTTGGTAGGGGCATACCTGCGTGTCTGCCCTTAACGAAGGTGGCATTGAGGCCCTACAGACGCAATGTAGGGGCGAACCTTTGTTATCGCCCTTTTGCCGTAATTATCTGAAGGGGGCGAAAGAAAATCGTGCCATGCTTCGAGCAGTTTAAGTTGCCCAAGTTGCCCAAGGCCAAAAATATATAAAGCTTGGACATCTGAAGTCTCGAACAAGACTATAAAACTGAACAGTCACTGTTCATGCCAGTTTTGAGTTTTACTGATGTTAAAATCTATATCTACAATTCGTTTATCCTTCGTTACGTTGTACTCACTTTTGTCGCTTCTTGTAATAATTGTTCAACGGCTGATTCTAAGTGTTCTAATGTTGTTTTCATGATGTTCTTAAATTCTTCTCTTGTATCACCTGTAACGAGCAAACAACCTTCTGCTTTTGCGTAGCCGGCAATCAACCAATCGACTGTTGCGCCACAGGTTTTGCCACTTCCCTGAATGAGAGTGATTTGATCTTTGTTTAGGCCGAGACATGCTAGACAACGATTTCGTTTAAATGTGCGCCATGTTTGGGTTGTTGGAAATTGTTCACCCACTAAGTCGGCTACGATATCGGCATGATGGGGTTCAAACGAGGCAATGCGGATACCTTTGTCTGTGAGGCCTTTAATGATATTCATTGAAATCATAATGTTCTCGGTATGCTTGCTTTAAATCGTGCAATTTTTCGGCATGTGCCGGTGCTGGCACAACCAAATTAAATTGGTATTGCTTATCACAATCTTTGAGGCGGTTGATACCATTACACAGGGTTCTGAAACGTTTGTTACTAAATAAAGCATTGGTATCGAATGCCATTGTTAATTCACCACGACAGAGTAAGTTATAGACTTCATGCTGGTTCATTTTCAACGCTCTCTTCAAACAAGTCATCAAACTGGTTGTCGGTTAATAATTCGACATGTCCGGTGTCTTTTCGTTCTAGCAAGACGACACCACCGCCTTGTTCGAGATTAAGCCGTTTACAAATACGTTCTGGTAGTTTGACTAATCCATCTGTTGATACGTAACACAAGGGGGCATGTTCACCGACTAGGTAGGGTGAATCAGCATGATGATGGGTAAATAATACGGCCTCTTTAATCGGTTTCTGTTCAACGCTGGGTATGTCATTGATTTTACGCAGGGCGTAAAAATGTTGACCAAATTCATAGGCGGGTGAATGACTGGTTAAAAAGAGTTGTTGGGGGCCTACAGATGCTTCAATAATTTCTTTGAAAATCTCGCGTAGACGTAATTGTAGCGTATAGCGTAAATTTAATTCCGGTTCTTCAATGGCAACAAAACTGGCATTGCTCATCAGTAGTCGCGCTATTAAGGCAACAATTTGTTGAATACCGGAACCTAATAAATTAATTGGAATGCGTGTGACGGGTGTTTGAAAGGCTAGATTAGCACGGCCTGTATGGCGATTAAACAATACGACAAATTCGCCTTCTCCCAGTACATCATTGAATTTTTTCATGATGCTGACAAACAGTGCCCATCTTTTGTAATGTGAGGGTTCTGGGGATTCTTTTGCGTCATACAGTTGTAAACACAAGACTTGTGGTATTACACTACGCACGGCTTCGATTTCAGTTTGTGATATCCGGCGATCAAGTCTAATTAATGCAAACCGATTGCTGGTTTCTTTGGTTTTCAGTAAGAAGCTTTGGGCGAGAAAGTGGGCAAATTGTACGGCAAAAATTTTCTGTTCGGCCGTTATTTCAGGATGAGTGACATCGGTGCCGTCTGCAAATTGATATTTTAGAATGCGATATTCAAAATCAGTATGAATGTTTTTTAATTGGAGAGTCAGGTGTACTTCAGAAGTGGGGAGTGGTGATTGAATATTGGCTGGTTTGAGTTCTTCAGGTTGAATTGTGAACGTGACATTCAATTCAATTGGTAGTGGCACTTCTAAATTAAATAGTTCACTGGGATAAAATCCCTGTTCTTCTATTTCTGAAAAGCTCAGTTTTTGCCTCCAAGTTATGGGAACACTTTGACGAGTTTTTTGAAGCAATAAGAGTTGAAAAAATAATTGCATGGCTTCCAATACATTCGATTTACCGACATTATTTTCACCATGAATGACACAGATATCCCCTATGTTATCAAGGCTAATGTGCTGTTGAAAATTTTTAAATCCTTTGATAGTGAATCTTTTGATGTGCATTTTGGATTCCTTTTCAGTTATCAGTTCCACGCAAAAGTTTTGCGCGCAAAACTGTATTTCACGCTAAAGTTTCGCGAGCGAAACTTTAGCGTGAAATGTGGAAATCAGTTATCAGTTATCAGTTTCATGCAAATAGAACGCTGATTTGACTGATTAAACGGGTGTGATCTCCATTTGATGTAAAGGTGTAGGGCTCCCCATATCTTTTTATTGCCCACCATCATAATTATAAGGTGTTTTGGTGGGCAACCACGTTGCCCAGCCTACATTAATTAAAGGGGGTTATCATTTAAATCGTGTGTCGGCATGGTGAACAACCACGTTGTCCAGCCTACATTTGAGCGGGCGCATTCCCAAAAAAACATTATCAATCTTGGCGATTCGCAAAATATACATTCACTCAAAACGGGCAGAAAAATGAATTTTTCACTAAAAACGGGCCGCAAAATGAATTTTTCACTAAAAGCAGGCCGCAAAATGAATTTTTCACTAAAAGCGGGGCGCAAATGCGAAATGACCCTTTTTTTGGGAATGCGCCCCATTTGAGCATTGAACTGAGTACTAGCCAACAGCTTTTCACGCCAAAGATTTTGCGCGCAAAATTTTTGGCGTGAAAGCAGTTGTCTAAAAGCTCAAGTCACCTAAAGGTGACTAACAAAACACAAAATTTATAACAGTGGACAGTATAAATCAATTTGCGCTTTTGGCGCTCGAAATCTCGCTAGAGATAGGTTTAGTCACCTTTAGGTGACTTGAGCTTTTAGACAACTGCTTTAGCTGTTGGCTGTTGGGGTGAAAAAGCGCAATTTATGAGGGTGCTAAGTATAAAGTTTCGCGGAGCGAAACAAAGCGCGTGAAATACATTTTAATTTGGCATGGTGGGCAACAAAAAGACGTTTCGCGCCAAAAGTTTTGCGCGCAAAACTTTTTTTGCTACCCCACCCTACATTTTTCACAGTGCAGATTGCAAGGCGCGACGGATTAAAACTTCACTGCTTAAACCGTCTTCTGCGACGGCATGTACCCAACGACTGGCATCTGCTGGTTTGTAACCTAAGGCTATTAAGGCGCTGATGGCATCTTCAACTGGACTGGTTAGCCCTTGTGTGAGGGAGCCTGTATTGGGTGCTGTTGGTAAGGCTGTGGTGCTGCTGCGTAAATTACTGAGGCGATCACGCATTTCTACGACTAGTCTTTCTGCCATTTTTTTGCCGACACCGGGGATGCGTATCAGCTTTTTGAGATCGTTGTTGTGGATACATTGTACAAATGTGGGGAGTTCCATTGAGGAGAGAATGCTGAGTGCTAATTTTGGGCCGATGCCGCTGACGCGAATCAAGTCTCGAAATAACCCGCGTTCTGATTCATTCAAAAATCCATAGAGTACGTGCGCATCTTCACGTACACTGAGATGGGTTAATAGGCTGATTTCGTTATTGATTTCGGGTAAGTTATAAAAAGTCGACATGGGTGCGAAGATTTCATAACCGACACCTTGGACATCTATGACTAATTGGGGGGGCTGTTTTTCGATTAATAAGCCATGTAAGCGACTGATCATAAGTTAGGTGTTGTTTCGCAATGCAATTGAAAAATGTAATAAGGGCGCTGTTCTCGACTGTCACTGTTCATGCTGATGTTAACTATATAAGTAATATTAAAATTAATGGGGCCGGCACAAAAACACGCTACCCACCCTACAGTATATTTTAATGGGGCCGGCACAAAAACACGCTACCCACCCTACAGTATATTAACAATTATATTTAAATGGGGCCGGCACAAAAACACGCTACCCACCCTACAGTATATTAACTGACATAAGAGGAGTGATGAGCGTGACAAAGCGCGGCGGCTAGGCCATCTGCGGCATCAACTTGTGGCATTTTGGAGAGAGAGAGCAGTATTTTAACCATTTGTTGAACTTGTATTTTTTCCGCATGGCCGTTGCCAACTACGGCTTGTTTAATTTGAGTGGGGGCGTATTCATGCACTGTCAAATTGTGTTGTACACAAGCGAGGATGGCTACGCCCCGTGCTTGTCCTAATTTGAGAGCGGAGGCGACATTGCGATGTACAAAAACTTGTTCTATGGCCGATATTGTGGGTTGATATTGCTCAATAATTTGAGTCAATCCGGTATAGATTTCTTGTAAGCGTTGTGGCATCAATTTGGATTGTGTGCGTATGCAACCACTGGTTACATACACAGATTGCTGCCGGTGGCGTTCAATGATGCCAAAGCCGGTGATCCGGGAGCCGGGATCAATACCTAAAATACGTGTTATCACAAAGGGTTATGAATCATTATGCGGCCAGTTGTGCCAGAATATCATCACTGATATCGGCATTAGAATAAACTTGTTGAACGTCGTCTAAATCTTCTAGTCTGTCCAATAAATTGAGCATTTTTTGGGCGTTGTTTAAATCTAAGGCAATATTGATTGACGCACGCATGGTGACTTCTGCTTCTGTGGATATCAGTTTGGCGTTTGTCATCGCTTCTTTGACGGTATAAAACTCTTGGGGTGCTGTGAGTACATCAATGGAATCATCATCATTATGCACGACATCCTGAGCGCCAGCTTCTAAAGCGACTTCCATGATGTGTTCCTCATCGCTACCAGCGGGAAAACTGAGTAAGCCCACTTTTTCAAACAAATAGGCGACAGATCCATCAGTGCCTAAATTACCGCCATGTTTACTAAAAGCATGACGTATCTCGGCAACGGTACGATTGCGATTATCGGTCATACAATCAACCATGACTGCTATTCCGCCTAATGCATAACCTTCGTAACGCACTTCTTCGTAGTTATCTCCCTCTTGTGCGCCAGCGCCGCGCTTAATGGCACGCTCTATCGTATCTTTAGTCATATTGCCCGCTAAAGCTTTGTCGATAGCGGCCCGGAGACGCGGATTCGCATCGGGATCACCGCCACCCATACGGGCGGCGATGGTAATTTCACGAATGAGTTTAGTAAACAATTTACCTCGTTTTGCATCCTGGGCACCTTTACGGTGTTGGATGTTTGCCCATTTACTATGTCCTGCCATATCAGTTATCAGTTATAAGTTATAAGTTATCAATTATCAATTACTGGCAACCAAACGCTTTTTGACTGCCTATGTTTTTCGTGACTAATTGCTCACCTTCAAAATAAACTTGTTGGCCTTCTAGCGATATCTCACTACTTGTTGTCACGGGTGAAAGACATTCAGGAGAAGTCATTGGCTGCGGTGCTGACAGTGGTGCTATTTTCCAAGCCTTACCACTGTTGTTTGTGGCTAAAATCACGTAGCCATCTGGATGCCAAGTGGCCTTCATGGGGCCATCAATGTCTAAGGTTTGATTGTCGAAAAGGTTTAAATTATTAGCGTGTAAAAATTCTACCGTGACTTTGCCACATAAGGGACTGTAAATATGGGCCAATTGCAAACCATCAGGGGAGGGTATCACGCTATGATCAACTTGGGCTGGCGGCTGCCTTTCAGCATTTTGACACGGTTGGTGTTTATTATCAGGGGTTTCAATTATCAAAATTTCATTGCCATTTAAAGCAATTTTATCAAAACGGCGTGCGCCATTGTCTAATAGCGATTCGACGACGAAATAACCGGCCTGTTTCATATAAAATAGCCTGCCATGTCGATAATCGCGCCATTCTGTAATAGTACGTCGCCCTGAACCGTCAATATTTTGTACCACGATTTGATGCTGGAACTGGTGTTGTTGAGATGAATTGTCCGCGATACGAACACCGACTACGGCTACATCAGAGCCATCATCAGCCCAAACAACTGATTGTTGTGGTGTGCCTTCCTTGACTAGCTGGCTACCACATCCTGCCATCAGTAGTAACCACAAAATGACTTGAGTTAAGGAATTGATTGTTCTCATTATCAATTATTTAATTGTTAATTAAGTTTAGCCTATTTTGTCTTCTTGACCCGTCCATAATTGACGGATATTAGAACGATGCCGCCAAATCAGTAAGGCGCTCATAATGAAACTCATCAAGATATATTCTTGCACACCCGTTAACCAAAACAGGTAGGCCGGGATGAGTATGGCGGTTACAATAGCGGACAGTGAGGAATAACGAAACAGTAAAGCTATCATCAACCAAGTTGCCAATGCCGCTAAGCCGACGGGCCGAGCTAACACTAATAATGCCCCAAAGGCCGTCGCGACACCTTTGCCACCGCGAAATTGGAAGAAAATGGGATATAAATGTCCTAAGAACACGGCTAAGGTTACCGCGGCTAATATCCCCGCTTCTGTGGTGAGCCATTTCGCCACGCCTACTGCGATCACACCTTTCAATACATCAAGACACAGCGTTATAATGGCCGCTTTTTTACCACCATGTCGTAGTACATTCGTTGCACCTGGATTACCTGAACCTTGTGTACGCGGATCAGATAAACCCATTATTTTGCAAACCAATAATGCGCCAGAAACCGAACCGAGCAAATAAGCTGAAATTATCAATAAACTATTAATAAGCATGTCAATCAGTTATCAGTTATCAATGAATCCGTTATCAATGATCAAGAAACGTTATACTGCCCACCATTTCACTTAAGAAGTTTTTGCGCGCAAAAACTGTATTTAGCTTCGCTGGCCTTCGGCCAGCGAAGCTAAATGTGAAATATAATTTTCGGATTGGGTTAGTCACCACCACCTGACTTGAGCTTTTAGACAACGGCTGAAAGCTGTTGGCTTTAATAGTGATCGACAGCATACTTTACACACAAATGGAAGCAGTTTTTAGTTTGATATCAGATAGTTAAGTGCATTTTTCGTGTGTAAAGTATGGTGTCGATCACTATAAATTCAAAAAAAGCGCAATTTATGACAATGCCAAGGTTAGAAACCCTCTATTTATCTCAATACCGATAACAATTAAAACAGTAAAGATTGGGTAGAGAAGGGGCTTTAAAAATACAAAGTCAAAATTCAAGATCAATCAGAACACAACACAAACGTATCCGCATTGACTAAACAATCCTTGTAGTTATATCTAAAAACTTGATAGAACGCTGATATTTAGCGTAGCCTCTCTTCGGTTCACGCTTCACGCGCGCGGTGAAGCGAAACGACGCTAAGAAAAGTTGCGCGCAACTTTTGCGTGAAATGCTGATTATCATGATTAACGCTGAGATTAATATTAATCAATTCAACATCAATCTCAAATAGCCCACGATCTAATCCGCATCGAATAAACAATCCTTGTCGTTATATAATCTTCGCTCATATGGGGAAATGGGTGAAATTTTGATTTGCTCCGTTTATTATCAATAAGTTATGACTGCATTTCACCTATTTACCCACATGAGCGATAATCTGTGTAGTTATATCAGAATAACCCTTGATCGGGAATGACTGACGTGTTGGAACGGCTATCCTGAGTTTTTTGAGAAGGCGATGATTTTGGTTTAGAAACACGACGACGTTTCTTCTTTGGAGTTCGCGGTTTATCATCATCATAAATCTTACCCTTGTTACCTTTACTTTTTTGCGCTAGATTAAGATATCGCTTGGGTAAAGGCTTCTCCCGTTTACCTCTTAATGCTTCTTTCATGAAATCAATCCACATAGGTAACGCGGTACGCGCGCCTGTTTCCTTATATCCTAGAGAACGGGGCTTATCAAAACCAGTCCAAACAACAGTCACAATGTCGGGTGAATAACCGGCAAACCAAGCATCGCGCAGATCATTAGTTGTTCCCGTTTTGCCTACAATATCATTACGTTTGAGTTTAAGGGCCCGACGACCTGTGCCAATGCGAATCACATCGGCAAGCATGGAAGTGATCATATAGGCATTGTGAGTGGTGATAGCCCGCGGCGCGTAGCGAGGTATCCTACCACAAGCACTATGAGAAACGAGAATATTAGAGTGTTCTTCCTCTTTTGAGGCTAAAATCTCAGAGGGACAATTGCGACAAATTTTTAAGGGATTGGCGGAATAAATCACTTCTCCATTAATATCCTCAATACGATCAATAAAATAAGGTTGAATCCGAAAGCCCCCATTAGCAAAAACGGCAAAGCCTGAAGCTAATTTTAGCGGTGTGAGTTCACCCGTTCCTAAAGCAATCGTCAGATTTTTAGGAATTTTATCACGCTCAAAACCAAACTGAGTCAGATGATTAATCGTATAATTCACGCCCACCTTTTTTAATAAGCGCACAGCTGAGACGTTATAAGAATGGGCCAACGCGTTTCTGAGCGTCGTCCAACCGTAATACTTCTTAGTATAATTACGGGGGCGCCACTTCATATCAGTCACTCTAATCATGATCGGTGCATCCTTGATCTGAGTCGAGTGCGAAAAACCTCTTTTCGTCAAGGCGGAAGAATAAATAAACGGCTTAAAAGTCGAACCGGGTTGCCTTTGCGCCTGAGTAACCCGATTAAATTTACTTAAATAAAAATCATATCCGCCCGTCAAGGCAATAATGGCACCCGTTTTGGGATTAAGCGCCACTAAAGCCCCTTCAATCTCAGGTACTTGAGACAAACGCCAGCGTACCTTTTTGAACAATTTTTCAGACAAAGACTGCTCCTTATAGATTGTTTCTTGCCTCCTTTTCCGCTTTTTGGGAGGTTGCAAGTCGGGACGCGCCATAAAAATATCGCCCCGCCTAACGATACTTCTTGCGTTTTTAGGATATCGACCTCGTCTATTATCACGAATATAACGACGCGCCCAAGACATAGCATCCCAAGTGATTTTAAATTGCCCCGCTTTTTGATTATAAGCCAAAATGCTTTTTTTCCGCGTTTCAAGCACTAGGCTGGGCACCAAGCTACTTTGATTCGGATATTTTTGCAAAATCTCAAAGGCCCATTTTTCGATATCCACTCCTTTAGGTATGGAAACATGGTCAACGGTACCCTTAAAGCCGTGCCGCTCATCATAGCGGTATAAGGTGTTGCGTAAAGCCCAATTCGCTCGTTCTTGCAAGCGACTATTAATGGTTGTGAAAACTTTATAACCACTGGTATAAGTGGCTTCTTCACCAAACTGTTGAAGTAAAAAAGAACGCACCATTTCTGCAACATAAGAGGCTTCAATTTCTGGTGTCAGGGAATGAAATTGTGCTGTCAAGGGAGTCTTTAAAGCCAGTTCATGCTCTTCTTGAGTAATATAATTAAGGGCCAACATGCGCCCCAGAACATAATTTCGACGTGCCAAGGCCCGTTTTGGATTCGTTACCGGATTATTGGCCGATGGCGCTTTAGGTAAACCGGCCAACATAGCCAACTCTGGCAATTTCAACTGTTCAACATCTTTGCCGTAATAAACTTGAGCCGCTGCCCCCATACCGTAAGCGCGATGGCCTAAAAAAATTTTATTCAGATATAATTCTAAAATAGTCTCTTTTGACAACTCTTCTTCAATTTTAAAGGCCAACAAAATCTCTTTAAACTTTCGAGCAAAGGTTTTTTCAGTCGCAATGTCTGACAAAAAGAAATTACGGGCTAATTGCATAGTAATCGTACTACCCCCTTGACGTTTTTCACCCGTTTTAAGCAAACTCACCCCGGCCCGAAGTAAACCTTTTAAATCAACGCCTTGGTGTTCGTAAAACCTATCATCTTCTGCGGCTAATACCGCGTTAATCAACAGATCATGCTTGTTTTTATCAATTGCCAAAGGGATGCGACGCTGCTCGCCATATTCTGCTATAAAAACCTTATCTTTAGTATACACATAAAGGGGCACTTGCAAACGATTATCTTTTAAGCGTTCTACTGAGGGCAATTGAGGAATAAAATACCACACTACGGCTGCCCAAACTCCCGCAGCCAATAAAATGAGCAACAATCCCATTAATAAAGTGATATGTAATGTTTTGTAAAAATAATATCTAATACTCATGGAATAAATAATTAAGAATTAAAAATGAAAAAACGGATTGGTAGTTATCAGTTATTAAATCTGTTCTCATAAAAAATGAACTACTAGACGTTCAGGAGTTGCAAGTGTTCAGGATTAGCTTCGCTGATCTTAGAACAATTCGCTGTAAAAGTTGAGGCAAACAAAAACTTTATTTCACATTTAGCTTCGCTGGCCTTCGGCTCACGCAAAAGTTGCGCGCAACTTCTTAAGTGAAATAAAGTTTCGCGAAGCGAAACTTTAGCGTGAAATCTTGAATGGTGTACAAAAACTTGAGACTTACAACTGATAATTGAGCATTGAGCATTGAGCATTGTATATAGTGATTTAAACACGTTGCCACCAGACAAGTTGTTCGCCCCCTTTATCTACGCTCGTCACTTACTTTTTTAAGTTTCGCGCCAAAAGTTTTGCGCGCAAAACTTTTGGCGCGAATTGATTTTAAAAATTATTTTTAGATTTAAACACCTTGCCCACAGACAACTGATAACTGATAACTGATAACTGATATGATACTCACTTGTCTTTTTTTGAGTCTTGAACTATAGTTACCAATATATTTTAATAGACTACATGAACTATTTATCCTATCTCACTGAAATCATTTGATTCTATCACTATTATCAGTCAAAAATAGCGAATAGCAAATAGCGAATAGCGAATTTGATATTAACGTGTAGTACAATAACAAAATTCAAATAAAAGATCGAGACTTGAGCGAAGAAACATGAGCCTATTCAGTTTAAAATCCGATCAGGTTGTAGGCATAGACATCAGTTCAACTGCTGTCAAACTACTTGAACTCAGCCAAGCGGGTAAAGGGTATAAAGTTGAAAGCTACGCTATAGAACCCTTACAAGAAAAAGCGGTAGAAGATAAAAACATTGTTGATATGGAAATCGTTGGTAATGCTATTGACAATGCCGTCAAGCGAGCTAAACCCCGTGCCCAACATGCTGCCGTCGCAGTAGCCGGGCCCTCGGTTATCACTAAAATGACCACCATGGATGGCGGCATGTCTGATGAAGACATGAAACAAGCCATTGAAACTGATCCCGCCACTTATCTAGGTCAAGAGGTTGAGGATGTTCATCTTGATTGGAAAGTCATCGGGCCCAATGAAAAAGAACCGGAGCGTTTTGATGTTTTAGTGGCGGCTTGTCGTGATGAAACGGTTGAGGCATGTATCACTGTGCTTGATATGGGTGGATTAAAAGCTAAAGTTGTGGATATAGAAAAATACGCACTGGAAAACGCCTTGACTATGATAGCACAAAATGATCCAGAAATTAATGACGGCGAAACCATTGCCTTAATCGAAGTCGGTGCCACCACCACATCAATGAGTGTATTAGGCAAAAAGAAAAGCGAAGAAGATAAACCAGTAGGCGAAAGTGAAATTGTCTACACACATGAAGAAATGTTTGGCGGTAAACAACTGACTGACCAAATCATCGCCCGTTATGAGCTCAACTATGAAGAGGCTAATTTAGCTAAACGCGATGGTGGACTCCCTGAGGACTACGAAACAGAGATACTTGAACCCTTTAAAGTTGAAATGGCCTTACAAATAAGCCGGATGGTGCAATACTATTATGCACAATCAAGCTATGGCAAACTGTCACATATTTTAATTGCAGGGGGGTGTGCCGCTATACCCGGAATTATTGAACAAATCAGCAACAAGGTGGGGGGACATATCACAATTGCGAATCCGTTTGCTTCTATGTCAATCGCTTCACGAGTGAGCAAAAAATCCCTGATGAACGATGCCCCAGCATTAATGATTGCTTGTGGGTTAGCCCTACGCACTTTTGATGAGCATTAAACTATGACACGTATTAATCTATTACCGTGGCGTGATACGCTTGAAAAAGAACGCCGCTATCGCTTTTTTATAATTGCAGGTGTATCGCTGTTTGTTACTGTTTGTGTCTGGTTGTCCGTGCATTTTTACATGGCAAGCGAAGTGGGTTATCAGGAAGACCGCAATAAATATTTGCAACAGAAAATTAAACAAGCTGAGGATCAAATTAAAGAGATTGAAAACCTAGACGAACAAAAACAGCGTGTCATTGAACGCATAGACGTTATTCAAGAATTAGAAGACAAACGGCCTCAGGTGGTCCATTTCTTTGATGAAATCGTCAGACGGGTGCCTGATGGTGTCTATTTTAGCAGCATGAAACAAAAGGGTGATAAGATCAAGCTTGAAGGTGTTGCACAATCTGATGCGCGTGTTTCTTCATTGATGGGCAATATCGACCAATCGAAATGGCTGAAGACCGATAAAATTATATCCATTGAAAGAAAAGAGATACAAAGTAAAACCCGCAAAGTAAAACGTAGTGTTAGTCTATTTAAGTTGGAAATCCGCCTAACTCTCCCTAAAAAGGAGGAGACGACACCATGAATAAGGAAGATTTTAATAATTTAGATCCGAAAACATTTGGCAATTGGCCTATTCCTATCAAAGGATTGATCATTATTGTTTTGTGTACTGTTACCCTATTTTCTGGCTATTGGTTTGACACTCAAAATCAAATAACTGACTTAGCCAAACTTCAAGTTGAAGAACAAAAAAAAGTTAAGGACTTTAAAAAAAAGCAATGGAAAGCGGCTACCTTACCTAAACTTAAAGAACAATTGGTACAAATTGAGACGACACTCAAAGAATTGCTCGGAAAATTACCAAATAATGTCCAAGTTGATGAACTCATTCGAGATATTTCTAAAACCGTACTGGCTAATGGGTTAACCCAAGAATTATTTAAACCCGAATACAAGAATGAAAAATCGGAAAAAGGGGTTTACGTTAAATTACCCATTAAGTTGAAAGCCAGTGGTGATTATCATGCATTTGGTAAATTTGTCAGTAGTGTTGCAGCCCTGCATCGTATCGTCACCCTGCATAATGTTTCTATAACTCAGAACAAAAAAAATGATAAACAGCCATTAATCTTAGAAATCACGGCACAAATTTATCGTTATCTTGAAAAATCTGAGGAAGAGGAAAAAAAGCCTAAAAAGAAGAAACCGCCTGAAAAGAAATCTGGCCACCATTAATTTTGGGGTGTAAGGAACTCCAATTCCTTACCACCTATCCGTTTTCTATAATACCTGTAGAGACGCGATGCTTCGCGTCTCAGCTTCGCGTCTCAGCTTCGCGTCTCAGCTTCGCGTTGAAACAAACTAGAGACGCGAGGCATCGCGTCTCTACCAATGCAACGAACCAGAGACGCGAGGCATCGCGTCTCTACCAATGCAACGAACCAGAGACGCGAGGCATCGCGTCTCTACCAATGCAACGAACCAGAGACGCGAGGCATCGCGTCTCTACCAACGAACCAGAGACGCGAGGTATCGCGTCTCTACCAATGCAACGAACCAGAGACGCGAGGCATCGCGTCTCTACCAACGAACCAGAGACGCGATGCTTCGCGTCTCTACCAATGCAACGAACCAGAGACGCGAGGCTTCGCGTCTCTACCAATGCAACGAACCAGAGACGCGAGGCATCGCGTCTCTATATACAATAGATAAACGGATAGGTGGTAAGACTCCAATTCAGCAATTACTCATGGTAATGAAAGGAGAATCTTTATGACAAATTTTAGGCAGCCAAAATATCGCTACCGTTTTGGGTTCTATAGTCTGTTGATAACACTATTTCTATCGGCATGCGGTGATCGCAGTATGCGAGATTTAAAAAAAGAGCTTGCCAAAATCGAGGCCAGAGAAAACCCACATGTCGACGCGATGCCAGATATTAAGCAAATTAATCCCTATTTCTACGAAGTACAACATTTGCGTGATCCCTTTATACCTTTAAAAGACAACACTCAAGGGCCAAATCCTATCAATATACCTAAAACAACAACTCGTGGAAAAGATGGAAAAGAGCCTTGTCCAACTCCAGATTCTAATAGGGTGCGGGTAGGCATAGAACTGATGCCTCTTGATGCGCTACAAATGGTGGGAACATTGGAAGCCAATAAGACTTTGTGGGCATTAGTGATTTCAAAAAGCGAGGGTACGATTTATCATGTCAAACAGGGAGATTATATGGGCCAATACTACGGCAAAATTATCAATGTTTCTGAAACAGAAATCGACGTTTTAGAACAGATTCCTGATGGTGAAGGGTGCTGGAAGGATAAAATATCAACAATTCAATTGTTGGATGGTTAAGTATGCCGTTCATTTAGGCATCAAGTTGATGTGCAACATTTCACACTGTGTTTCTCGGTATTGTATGCGTCCTGGTTGAATTGAATCGGTTCTATTCTATAATCAATGGCCTTTTCATTCTTTGTGTTTATCTCTGTATGCGTTCGGATTGAATCTGATCAAATACAATGGCCTTTTCATTCTTTCTTTTCATTCTTTGTGTTTCTCGGTATTGTATGCGTTCGGGTTGAATTGAATCGGTTCTAAATACAATGCCTTTCATTCTTTTCATTCTTTAATTGAATTGGGAGGTTGATCAAAATGATCCCATTATTCGTTTTAAAAAGACTACGCAGCGTTTTTCAAATCATGGCGACAGGGTTCCTTTTGCTAATGGGTTCTCATTTATTTTTGATGCCCAACGCTGTTGCCTTAGACACTTTCAATCGCTTAAACAAAATTGGATTTTCTACGATGCCAGGCAATCGCGTACAAATCCAATTAAATTTTGCCCATTCGGTTCAACCCCCTCAAAGTTTTTCGACAGACAACCCAGCACGCATTGTGTTGGACTTTCCCGATACTAAACTGGGATTGAAAAAAAAATCTCAAACCATAGGTATTGGCGTGGTACAAAGTACCCGTGCCGTGGAAGCGCGTGACCGTACTCGCGTTGTTCTCAAAATGGTAACAATGGTGCCTTATGACATTCAGGTGGCTAGTCATCGCGTGTTGGTAACGGTAGAAAATATGGCATCCAAGAGTACAATGCCCTCTACTCGCGATTCGCTGATTCCTAGAAGCCCAACGATCTCTACCCCATCCGTGTCATCGAGTCATAGCGGATATGAAGACTCGTCTACGGGATGGACTTCACCCGTGTCATCGACTCCTAGCGGATATGAAGACTCGTCTACGGGATGGACTTCACCCGTGTCATCGACTCCTAGCGGGTATGAAGAATCACCTACACGGTGGACTTCACCCGTGCCATCGAGTCATAGCGGATATGAAGAATCGTATACGGGGTGGACTTCACCAACACCGGTAAGCAGTCGGCCAGTTCCTAGAGGCCCTCACATACAAGATATTGATTTTCAGCGTACCTCAGATGGCACTGGACGCATTGCTATCACTTTATCGGATTCTGCTATTGTGGTGGATATGTCTCCTAAGGGCCAGAATATTGTGTTGGAATTTTCCGATACCGCTCTGCCTAAAAAACTGGATCGGCGCTTGGATGTCTTAGATTTTGCCACGCCAATCAGTTTCATAGACACCTTCCCGCGTGGTTCCAATGTGCGTATGAAGATCACCGCCAAAGGCAATTTTGAACATCATGCCTACCAAAAAGACAATTTATATGTGATTGAGGTTAAAGAAAAAGTAAAAGTTAAACAGGACAAAATCAAGATTGAGGAACGCAAATACGAGGGTCAACTGGTTTCTTTCAATTTTCAAGATGTTGAAGTGCGTGCCGTATTATCGTTGCTGTTTGATTTGCCGTGGGTCAATATGAATATGATCGCAAGCCAAGACGTCAGTGGTTCTATTACCTTGCGGCTCAAAAACCTTCCTTGGGATCAAGCTCTTGATATTATCCTTGAAGCAAAAGGATTAGGCATGAGAAAGATCGGCAATGTGGTTATGATAGATTTGAAAAAAAATCTTGATGAGCGTAAGCAACGCGAATTGTCAGCCCAGAAAAAAATCAAGGAGCTTGAACCACTTCACACCGAATTTATTAAGGTCAATTACGCCAAAGCGAATGATCTGGCCAATCTGCTACACACTCGGGGGCAACATTCATTTGTTTCCCAACGGGGTAATGTCTCTACAGATGAAAGAACCAATACCCTTATCATTCAAGAGACAGCATCCAAAATTTCTGAAATCCGTAATTTAATCAACTCACTTGATACGCCGATACGTCAAGTGCTGATTGAGTCGAGACTGGTGATTGCTAACAGTAATTTCAGTAAAGGTTTAGGTGTCAAATTTGGTTACAGTGCCAATGAAGATCTTGGAGAAGGCAATGGCGTGGTTTTTGGCGGTAAAGTGGGTGGTGATACCTTATTTTCGGGGGGGACAGGATTTACCAGCGATAATACTTTGACGGGGGAAGGTCAAGGAGAAAACTTTATTGTGAGTTTACCAGCTATTGTTGACGGTACCCCGGCGGCTCTCGGATTAGCCATTGGTAAAATTGGTAGCTATTTACTACAATTGGAATTATCGGCGATGCAATCAGAAGGCAATGGCGAGATTGTCTCCAGTCCACGTGTTATCACGGGTAATCAACAAGAAGCCATTATTACCCAAGGCACTGAAATTCCTTACGTTCAATTAGCCGGAGTCGGTGCAGTGGCCGAAGTCCAGTTTAAACAGGCGGTATTAGAACTGAAAGTGACACCGCAGATTACGCCAGATGACCGTATTAACATGGAATTATCGATCAAAAAAGATTCGGTAGGAGCACGCATTAATGGCATTGTCAGTATTGACAAACGCGAGGTGAAAACGAATGTACTCGTTGATAATGGTGAGACGGTTGTGTTAGGGGGTGTTTATGAGCGTTCCAGTAGCAACAACATAACGAGAGTTCCTTTTTTGTCTGATCTCCCTCTGATAGGTAATCTTTTCAAACGTCGTTCAAGTCGAGATGATAAATCGGAACTCCTGATTTTTGTCACACCCAGGATTCTAAAAGGCACTTAGCGTCTCTTGCGTCTCTTGCGTCTCTTGCGTCTCTTGCGTTAAATAAAAAATAACAATCCCACATTGCAACACGAGTGGGCACATTGGTGGGCAACAAAAACCCGTTACCCACCATTTCACGCTAAAGTTTCGCTCCGCGAAACTTTAGCGTGAAATACATTCTCTTGCGTCTCTTTCTTGCGTTAAATAAAAAATAACAATCCCACATTGCAACACGAGTGGGCACATTGGTGGGCAACAAAAACCTGTTACCGGCCCCCTACATTCAATAACTTCAATAACTGAAAAAAAGGATTAAATCAATGTCAATACGATTTTTCAGCCAAGGGCTGATACTTACACTCATACTGAGTTTGCTCACGGCCTGTGGAGGGGGTTCCGATGAACCCAGCGGGCTAGTGGTTGGTACTGGGGGCAAAACGGGGGGAGATACCTCTACCTCTTTATCCGATGGCCCTCAGAATGTGACGGTTTTTACTAGCGCACAAGAGATTTTGCCCAGTGGGGGCAGTACGACGGTCAAATTGACCACTTATGAAGCCATTGATCCCAATGATGATACCCCATCTTATGTCCTTGAGCCCAATGTGACCATTGCAGTCATTCTCGTTTCGGGTCAAGGCAGCTTGGAAAATGTGCCAAGTAGCAGCAATAGTCATGGAGAGGCTACCTTTACGGTCAGTCATCCTGGTAGTGGCAATGTGACGATTAATATCAGTGGTACAGGCAATTATAAAGGCGGCTTTAATATGACGCTCTTTTTTGGGGGACAAGTGAGCGCGAAAGTACTCACTGATGGCAGCGTGCCAGCTGATGGCACAACACCCATCAATATCCAAGTTCGAGCACGTAATGCCGGAGGTATCGGTATTCCTGGTATGCTTGTCGGTCTGTCCTTTGCGCTCAATTCCTCCGCCGTTCCAACAGAAACCTTTGGATACACTGATCTCAATGGTGAATTTACTACGGGCATTACCAATACGGTTCCAGAAACAACGAAGGTAACGCCTTTCGCGGGCGGCACAGCAGCCGGCCCCTTGACACTCAGCTTTGTTGCCAGTGAAGTGGTCAGCGGCATAGAAGACATTGATTTAGTGGTTAAAAAGAATAATGTACCCGCTAATGGGACAAGTGTCGCAACAATGATCGTCATTGCACGTGATCTTTCTGGTGTCCCTGTGCCTCATGTACCGATCCGCATTACCAGTGATTCTAACACCAGCAAATTAAGCATCGGTGAAGAATACAACTGGAATTATATCAACGGTAATACGGGGAATGAAGGTCGTTTTGAATTGAATATCAGCAATAATGTTGAAGAAATGGTGAATATCACGGCTACGGCAACTAGCGGCGAACAAACCAAAACCATTTCACAAACCATTATTTTTGCGAGTCCTGAAGAGGCCGTATCAGATAGCGGCGCTCAAGTCGCTAAAATAGAACTGGATAACCCGATCGATAATAATCAACCCGCTAATGGTACAGATAAGGTTTATCTGCGTGGTCGCGTATTGGATGAAGCCGGTAATCCCATTGAAAAACAAATGGTTAGCATTATTGTCAGTGGCGGTTCTGCCCAGTTTGAAGAAGGGGATAGTGTGACGACTGATAAAAGTGGTCGTTTTTCAGTTGCCCTCACAGATACGGTTGTTGAACAATTTACCGCTAAAGCGGTTATTGGAGAAATCAACAGTAATGAAGTGACGGTCAAATTTAAAGCTAAACCCTTAGTACCAGAGGAGGAGGAAGAGGAAGAAGCCACTATTCAGTCGATTCTTCTATTAGCCAATCCTTTGTTCCAAACAGCAGGGGGTTCAGATCAAATTACTTTAACCGCGATGGTGCGCGATAGCGCAGGTACCCCAGTATCGGGTGTACCCGTGACAATAGAAGCGACTTCTAACACGGTGATTTTTGATAGCAGTTTGGTAGAAACAGGCGCTGGCGGAACGGCAGTGTTTAAAATCAGCGATACGGTAGCTGAAAAGGTTTCCGTAACGGTGAAGGCTTTGGCGAAAACCCGTACTTTGACTGCTGACCAGTCACTCACCTTTGTCAGTATTGATATTGATGAGGAGACTGGTGAAGAAGTCATTAATATTGGCAGCCAAGTGGCTAATTTAGATATTAATGTTGTAAGTAATAACCAACTGGCCAATGGTACTGATGCCATTCAAATTGATGTGGTTGCGAGAGACAGTAACGGTAGAGCTGTGGTCGGCGCACCGATCTTTGTACAAATGTCTGCTGGCATCGCGGCTAAAGCCACACCCTCTAAAGGGGATACAGAAGACAATGGCTCTTTTACCACTCAGATCACTTCCACGGAAGCCGGTCAAGTTGCCGTGACGCTTGTGGTTGATAAAACAGCTATTGTGAGTCGGCCAGAAATGATTAAATTTATAACCCCGACACTGCCACCTGGCACTGAACCGCCTATACCGACTCAGCTTGAGTTGGAAGTTTTCAATAGCCCACAACCTGCGGATGGTGAATCTAAGATCAGTTTGACTGTCACTCCCCGTGATGACAAAAACACTCCGCTTTCTGGTGTCAATATCAAATTGATTACCGACGCTGATGAAACCCAAATGACAATGGGAAGTAGTACGGGTGTCACGAATGAACTGGGTCAATTTCGCACGACGGTAACCAGTGATAGGGCCCAAACCATCGAAGTGACAGCGGTAGTCGAAGGGATTCCCGATCCCAGTGTCAGAGCTATTCAGAAAATCCGCTTTGATCCCATAGATAGCGGTACGATTGATTTACGAGTTGAAAATGATGGGCAACCGGCTGATGGTGAATCGGCAATCACCTTAATCGTGACATTCCGTGATGCTTTTGGTAATCCCGTTCCAGATGCCGATGTACAACTCATTTCTGACTCCAGTCGTGTCAAGATAAACGGGGGTAAAACCAATGCTTTGGGTGAATTTCGCACCACGGTAACCACTACTGTGCCGGAAAGCATGGATATCACGCCTGTTGTTAAAGGTATTGTGGGTAATGAGAAAACGATTACCTTTAAGCCCGTCAACAGCAATCGGATTCAATTAGACATACTCAATAATGAGCAACCGGCCGATGGAGAATCAGCCATTATTTTGATAGTGACATTCCGTGATGGCATGGGTAATATGGTACCCGACGCGGAGGTTCAATTTATTGATGATTCTGTTAATCTGGATATTGGTGGTGGTAGAACCAATGCCATCGGAGAATTTCGTACCACAGTAACCAGTACGGTAGAAGAATTCATAAAAGTCACGCCAGTTGTCAACGGTTTTGTCGGTGAACATCAGTTCATCACCTTTAAAACGGTAGACAGTGGCAGTATTGATTTACAAGTTCAAAATGATAGACAAGCGGCCGATGGCAATTCCCCAATTACCTTGATTGTCACGTTCCGTGATGCCAGCGGTAAGGCTGTACCTAATGCAACCGTCGAATTAACTGATAATTCTGTTAATCTGGATATTGGTGGCGGGCAAACCAATGCGGTGGGAGAATTTCGCACCACGGTAACCAGTACAGTGGCGGAAAGCATCGAAGTGACTCCGGTTGTCAAAGGTATTGTCGGCACTGCAAAAACGATCACCTTTGTTCCACAGGAACCTATCGGTCGACCTGTCGTTGATTTTAAACCCACTGTGCTGAATAACAACCAACCCGCTGATGGCACAACCGGTATTACAGTGCGTGTGGTTGCAAGAGATAACGGTGGACGGGTTATGCCTAATGTGCCTGTGTTTGTGCAAATGCCCACGGGTACATCAGCTATAGCTAATCCGGCTCAAGGCCAAACCTTAGACGATGGCACCTTCACAACCACAATTACTTCTCCAATGGCAGGAGAAGTTGCCGTGACGCTTTCTATAGAAGATACTGACATTTCTAGTGTGCCGGTATTGGTTAACTTTGTTGCGGGTGGCCCCGGTATTACGACAAGTAGCGTTGAACTCCTTGTCGAAAATGCACCACAGCCGGCTGATGGTAAATCTAAAATCACTTTGATAACGATTCCCCGTGATACGAGAGGTGCCCCAGTACCAGGCGTTGAGATCAAACTCATTTCAGATCGAGACGACATAGCGATTGCTGAAACAACAGGTACGACGAATGCGCTAGGTGAGTTTCGCACCACAGCGACAACGGCAATTGATTTGACCGACACCTTAACCGCAACTTTAGTGGTTAATGTCACGCCTGTAGCCCAAGGCATCCCTGGAGATGCGGTTCCAGTCATTTTTACACCAGTGGCTGTACCCATACCCGCGACTTTGACGCTAACCGTACTCAATAATAATGTGGAAGTGGGGCAAGGTGCCGTCACACTGAGAGTACTGGCACGCGATGCCAGTGGCACCCCTATGGCCGGTGTGCCCGTGAGATTTTCAACCGCACCCGGTGACGAACCACCTGATGTGACAGGATCGGCCTTCTTTGGTTCAACTGGATTTGAAGGTCAAACGGCTGACAATACTGGCCTATTTGAAAGCAGCATCACTATCAGTCAGGCCGGCACTGTTAAAGTAACCGCATCGGCCTTAGGGCGAGATGGTGTGCCTATATTAAACAGTAATTCGGTAGATGTGATTTTTAAAGCCGGCATAGATGGGCCGACCAAAGATGTCGCGACAATCAGCTTAATCACTGATAGTCCACAACTCGGTTCCGAAGGGAATAGTGAAGGCGTGATTATCACCGCGATAGTCAAAAACAAGGATAATAATTTGGTACAAGGCGCTGAAGTGAGTTTTCGCGCGGATTCTGGAGAACTTGTACCAATTGCCATAGAAGCCAGCCAAGCAACACCTGGTATCACAGATATCTCTGGACGAGCTCAAGCGCGTTTAACGACGCAAGGCAATCAGGATAATCGCACAATTATTGTCACGGCAAGTGTCGCGACAACCACGGGCGAACCGAAAACGGATAGTATTTCTATTAACGTGGTGGGTACGACACTGAGCTTGTCTGGCCCGACGGCCGTGATTGTCAACACATCGGCAACCCTAACGATTTCTCTTAAAGACTCCGCGAACAAAGGCATCGGTGGACAAACGATAAGCATCACGTCTGATTTGAATAATACTTTCGATACCACATCTCCAGTGACAAATGCGCTAGGTCAAACTAAGGTGACTATGACAGCCAGCAATGCTGGCGAAGATACGATCACGGCCAGTAAAACTGGGGCAGAAAAAGCGGTTTTGAAGATATCCATTTCCGATAGTAATTTCACCGTCATCCCCATGTCTTCTGCAAACGATCTCTGTCTTTCCATTGATGAAAACGAAGATGGCAATAACAATCGCATCCTTGATTTGGGAGAGGATTTGAATGAAAACGGTGTACTTGATTTAGGTTGTCGAGTGCCTCTCCAATTAACTGAAGGTCAGCGATTTAACATACATTGGGATGAAGGCGGAGTGGCTCAAGTCAATGAAAAAATCATCCTGTCCACAACGCGTGGCCGCTTGGACAAGAATGAAGCCATTACTGATTTTAATGGCGATGCCACATTTACCATTAAACCAAGTGGTGATGCGGGAGATGCCATTATTACCGTCAGGGCAGAAAAGCCAAGTGGCCCTTCTCGGCAATTTAATCTCAAGTTTGTGGCCGCCGAAGCAATGTTTCTCACGCTTCAAGTGAATCCCGCCGTGATTGGTACCAATCCCATCGGTACGGAAACTGAACAAAGCGAGATTTTGGCGGTGGTACGTGATCCGGAACACAACCTTGTTTTTGGAAAGCGCGTTAATTTCATCTTGGAAGATATTACGGGTGGACGACTGACCCAAGGTTCTGCGATAACAGATGACTTTGGCAGAGCCAGTACCCTCTACATTGCCGGCCCATCGTCTAGTGCCTCAGATGGCGTAAAAATAACCGCTACCGTTGCCGATACCAGTATTTCGGCTTCTGCCAACCTAACCGTTGCTAAAAAGAGCTTGTTTGTGGCTATTGGCTCTGGCAACAAGCTGACCAGAGACGACGAAACAGATGGCACAAGGTATAATGTGTTTCATACTGTTTTAGTCACCGATGCCAATGGTACACCAGTGAGTGATGCTGAAGTGACTTTGGGTATTTATCCTGTACTTTACATTAAAGGGGCGGCTCTAGTTGATGCTGATGGTAATGTGACTCTGGATCCGGAAATTCAGAGTAACTATTGCTTTAATGAAGACATTAATCGCAATGGTATACTTGACGCAAGTGAGGACTTGAATAGCAATAACCAACTTGATCCGGGTAATGTGATTACTGTGGATAAGTTAAATCTCAAGACGGGAAGTAATGGTTATGCCGACTTTAATGTGGTGTATGCAATACAATATGCTTTTTGGGTAAGGGCTGAAATCACAGCACGCTTAACGGTAGCGGGTAGTGAAAGTCAGGATGTTCTCTATGTGAACACCGGTTGTGAAGCTGCTGATGCGAAAAAAGGAATTTGTCCACTGCAAAATCCATTTGGCATAGGGCCTTGTGATTCTCCCTTTTAATGTTTTGCGTTTTTAACGCTTTACGGCGTTCACAGAGTACCACAGCGTTTCACAGAGTGATCAACATCAGGGCAACCATAACGGATTGCCCTACAATAACCCATTTTATGTAGGGAAAATTCATCGTGTTTGCCCTTGCGTGACATTCATAATCAAAAATCTCAAACTCACTGAGAACTGATAATGACACAAACTTTGACGATACTCAAACGGAACGCTGATATGGTTTTTAAACAGCTTGCTTTATCGGCAAGCCAAGCTGTAAACCGATTTTATCAGCAAGTACAATTACGCCAAAGTTTACCGTTTGAGTCAAAAAAAATGCTGAACGAAACCACAATCCAAGCTTTGAACAATGCTGAAGCCTTCGACGGCGCTCGTTTTGAAAATACCAATAAACTTTTTGAAGATTTGGGAATTAAATGAAAATGATTCTCAGCCTCAAACAGTTCAAAAAAGAGTTTTGCGTTAAAAACGCAACACAGAGTTCACAGAGTACCACAGAGTTTCACAGAGACAAAAACTCTCTGTGGCACTCCGTGTTCCTCTGTATCTCTGTGTTGAAAAAAACCTGATTTCGTTTTCACCTATTCCAACTCCCTTCAGTATATGACAGAGAAAACACTTCCCCCCATGACTTACCGTGATGCTGGTGTCAATATAGACAGCGGCAACCAATTTATTGAACGCATCAAACCGATTGCTAAACGCACCCATCGACCAGAAATGTTAGGCAGCTTAGGCGGTTTTGGGGCACTGTTTGAAATCCCCCTAGATCGTTATCAAAATCCGGTACTCGTTTCTGGCACAGATGGTGTCGGCACCAAGTTAAAACTCGCTACTGTGCTGAATCAATATGACACCATTGGTATTGATTTAGTCGCCATGTGTGTCAATGACATTGTCACTTCAGGGGCAGAACCCCTATTTTTTCTGGACTACTATGCAACCGGCCGGCTTGAAATCGAAATAGCAACGCAACTGATTGAAGGCATTAGCCAAGGTTGTGAATTAGCTGGCGCGGCATTAGTTGGGGGCGAAACCGCAGAAATGCCCGGCCTCTACCATGAAAACGATTTTGATTTGGCCGGCTTTTGCGTTGGCATCGTTGAAAAAAACGCCATCATTGATGGCAGTCAAGTGCAACCCGGTGATGCCTTAATCGGCTTGCGCTCTAGCGGCCCACATTCAAACGGTTATTCACTCATTCGTAAACTGCTTGATATTTCAAAAATCTCCCCCCAATTCCCTTTTTCAAAGCTGACTGAAACGGATGATCCGCGCACACTAGGCGAAGTCTTATTAGAACCTACCCGCATTTATGTCAAACCCCTATTGCAATTGATGCAGCAAGTGCCTATACACGCTTTAGCCCATATCACCGGTGGCGGCTTATTAGACAACGTGCCGCGTGTATTACCCCCCGGTTTATGCGCTCATATTGATCTCCAAAGTTGGACACCGCCTCCTATTTTCAACTGGTTACAACAACAGGGTAAAATTAACGATAAAGAAATGTACCGCACTTTTAATTGTGGTGTTGGTATGGTCATTTGCGTAGAACAAGCACATCTTGATAACACATTGATTTATATGAAAGAAATGGGCGAAACCGCTTGGCAGATTGGTGAGATTGAAACGCATCCCACAATGAATATTAGATTATAACTACAAGGATTGTTTATAAGAAAGGATTTAAACCCTAACTACAAGGATTGTATATAAAAAAGGATTTTAACAGGGTGCCCCACGATCCAATCCCTTCATTAGGTTCTTGATTTCAAAATTGAGCGTTGAGCCTGTCGAAACTTCTCGAAACTGAACTGTTGGCTGTTATTTTATGAACTCCTGAACTCCTGAATTTAAACATGGCAAAATTACCACTCGTAGCCCTCATTTCTGGACGCGGCAGCAACTTAAAAGCGATTATTGACGCAGCTGATCCTTTAATTGAAATCCGCGCAGTTATCAGTAACCGCCCACAAGCCCCCGGCCTACTTTATGCTCAACAAGCCGGGATTGCTACCCAAATCATTGATCATAAAACCTTTAAATCGCGTCTTGAATTTGACACCGCATTACAAACCGCTATTGATCACTACCAACCCAAACTGGTAATATTAGCCGGATTTATGCGTATTCTCTCTCCCGACTTTATCAAACACTACCGAGGCTGCTTACTCAATATTCATCCATCCCTACTCCCGGCCTTTAAAGGTTTACATACACATCAACGCGTATTACAATCAAACATGAAAGAGCATGGTACCAGTGTACATTTTGTCACCGAAGAATTAGATTCAGGCCCAGTGATAATCCAAGCGCGTGTACCCGTATTGCCTGATGATGACGAAGACAGCTTAGCTGCACGAGTCTTACAGGAAGAACATCGTATTTATCCACAAGCAATACACTGGTTTGCTCAAGGCCGTTTAAAAACCTGACAGGTTTTCAAAACCTGTCAGGTTTGAGCCAAAATATTTATCTAAACTCCTATAGATGGAAAACCTTGAAAAAGGAAATCGACATGATGAAAATGACCAAAATAGCCGTAATAGGCTTATTACCCTTCTTTACCCCAACCAGTTGGGCGGCCCAAAACACTTGGGAAAATTCCCCTCAATCTGCCTCATCCACTACGCTAATGATTGATCCCAACTGTCTAGCAAGCCGAGAAGTTTGTCTAAAGCGGGCCCAGCGGAAAAAAGCACTTGAGGAACACTGTGCGGCTGATTCAGACTGGTGTGAACGCCGACGTGCTTGGTTAAAGCAACTACAAGAGGAAAGACGTGTTTTACGAGAACAATGCAAAGCCCAAGGGCCTAATCGTTGTGAAGGATTGAAGCGGGAATTTAAAGAAAAACAAGCCCAGCGGCGCAAAGAAAAGCGCGAACAACTCAAACAAGCGCGAGAGCAATGGTGTGAAGACAAGCCCAATGATTGTGAACCCTGGAAAAGGGAGATCAAAGCCTTGAATAAAGAATGCAACGAGAAGCGTACTCAGTTGGACGAAAAATATGGTAGGCCGCGCCCTGATGGGTTTTAAAAAAACTCGTCCTTGGGTGATTATCGTAGAGACGCGATGCTTCGCGTCTCTGCTTCGCGTCTCTATTTGATCAAGATTAATCGATATCAGTGTCAATCAGCGCAATCAGCGTTCTATCCCGTTTTTAGATTTATTCAAACATCAATAAATGTATTTCACGCGTGAAATGGTGGGTAACGTCTTTTTGTTGCCCACCATTTAAAATTCATAATGACTAATTCCTAATTCAGTTGCAAAATAAAAAAGATAATAGAATCAAGCTATTATAAATCTGTTCCCGCCCCTTTCTCACAAAATTTTCGTGACCCGCCCCAAAATTGTAGACCTCATTTTGGTTATATGATATAAATACGCGACCTGTGAATCAGGCAATCTAAGTCTATTTACACATTCATTGCATATTCGTATCATAACCAGAGGAGGTTTTAATGACAAAGCCTATTTTAAAAACACTATCTGTGCTACTACTGGGTATCATGCCCTATTTAGCCTATGCCGAAGTGCCTAGCACGATCACGTTTCAAGGCTATTTGTTAGATGAAGAAAGTAGGCCTGTAGAGGGCGAAAGCACAATCGCCTTTTCTATACCGGGTACCGGTTGGACTGAACACCACCCAGTGCAAATCACTCAAGGTGTTTTTAGCGTCGTGCTAGGCGAACAAATGGGCTTTGAAGAGTTTGTTGATTTTACTCAACCTCATGCCTTGCGTACTGAGTTTAACGCGACTTTGCAAACAGTCTCTATGTCCAGTGTCCCTTATGCTTTTCATGCCAAAACGGTTGAACAAACCACTTTAGGGAGTTTAGTTTGCAGCAGAGAAGCGTCTGCCGCTAAATGGGATGGCAGTCAATGGCAATGTGTTGATTGGGCGAGCTTGAAAGCTGAAAAAGCCGAAAAAGGTGAGCAAGGGCCGAAGGGGGATAAGGGTGAACAAGGCTCTAAAGGAGATAAGGGTGAGCAAGGGCCGCAGGGGCCTAAAGGTGATCAAGGCGCACAAGGGCCGCAAGGGCCTAAAGGCTTACAAGGCGCACAAGGGCCGCAAGGGCCAAAAGGTGATCAGGGATCACAGGGAATTGCAGGGCAAGGAGCACAAGGGCCCAAAGGAGATAAGGGTTCACAAGGATCTAAAGGTGAGCAAGGAGCACAAGGCCCTAAAGGGGATAAGGGTTCACAAGGATCACAGGGGTCTAAAGGTGATCAAGGGGCACAAGGGCCGCAGGGGCCTGAAGGTAAGCAAGGGCCAGCGGGCGATTTTTCACAATGCCGGATTTGTATTTACTATGCCGATGTGCATGGAGAGGCTGGCAAAAGGATGATGTGTACCAAAATGATAGATGGTGCTCATTCTGGCAGAATGAATTTGGTGGGTGATGTCAGTAGTGATGATATTTTGGAAATGAAATTTAAATGCGATGATGGCCCCTCTGGCGTTTGGGATGATTGGGATCACTAACAACTGACTGAATGAGTACAACGAATGACTGAATGAGTACAACGAAACTTCGTTCAGCGAAGCTAATTACTAGGATAAACGAATAAGCCTTTGCTCCAAATTCGTTTATCCCCGTAATTAGTTGTACTAATCCAATCCGCTCTACCCACCCTACATATCACAAGAGAATTAAACTATGCCAAACACACCCCAAAAACCCCTCCCATTGACAATCATGCTGATAAGCATTTTATTCGCCAGTTTCAGCCACATTATCAATGCCGATACATTGGAACGCCCGCTATTTAGCGCCGTTGGCAGTAAAATGAGCGCAGGAAGTGCTACCCTCATTTACAGCTTTGGACAACCCTTTGTTTCCACAACCCCATCCGCATTGCAAATCGGCTTTTTTCCGCTATCTCAAACAAAGCAGCCCAGCGGCTGTCAAATTGATCCCACCGCTGAAGAATGGGCCTGTGTTCAATTTCAAAACCTCAAACCCTTCTATAATATAGGCGACAAGATCAAAGTCGATATCCAGATCAACGTCAAAGTGAACCGCTTGAAACCCGTTGATTTATGGCTTGCTATTGAATATGCAGGTGCCTTAATCTTTAAAACACCTTCAGGCTTAAATGTGTTTGAAGCAAAAGCGCAAGCCTACAAAACCAACTTACAAACGCTAGAAATTCAGCATACTTTACTGGATTTTGAGCTCATACCGGGTTTAGGCGGCGAGTATATCTTCTATGCCGTTTATGTTGATGAAGGGAAAAATCCCCTTAAAGATGACTTTGCAGTCATTCAACGTTCAGAGCTTGTAATGCAGAAAACCACATTGGCAAATGAGTAGCACGGTATGGTGGGCAACAGGCTTTGCCCACCCAACATGATTTAGCCCTATCCAAACCGTAGAGACGCGATGCTTCGCGTCTCTATTTCATACCCGATTACCGTAGAAACGCGATGCTTCGATTCGAGGAGACGCGAGCATCGCGTCTCTACACTAATTATGACTTGATTTCACACCAATAATATAGTACAAAGGCGACTGACTTTCACAATGAGACACAGAGGAAATAATGAAAAACCCTATTTTTAAAGCGGTTTTAGTACTACTACTGGGCATCCTGCCTTATTTAAGTTCGGCCGATGTCCCCGGCACCTTTACCTTTCAAGGCTACTTGTTGAATGGACAAGGTACTCCCCTCAATCGCACAACTACCATCACCTTTTCACTCCCCGGCACAGCTTGGGTTGAAGAACACAAAAAGGTGAATGTCAAGCAAGGTTTGTTTAGCGTCTTACTTGGCACTCAAAAAAGCCTGAACAAGGTGAATTTCACCCAAGTGCGGACATTGAAAATTAATGTCAATGGCACTTCACAAACCATACCCATTGCCAGCGTGCCTTATGCGCTTCATGCTAAAACCGTCGCGCAAACGACTTTAAGCAGTTTAGCTTGTACTGGTCGTCAACAACTCTCCGCCGTGCAGTGGGATGGCAAACAATGGCGCTGTGTTAAATGGATTAGTTTTAAAGGCGAGAAAGGCGAGAAAGGGCCTCAAGGCTCACAAGGCCCACAAGGGAAAACGGGTTTACTAGGCCCTCAAGGCAAGATTGGCCCACAAGGCCCACAAGGCGCTCAAGGCAAGACCGGCCCGCAAGGCCCACAAGGCGCTCAAGGGAAAACAGGTCAACTAGGCCCACAAGGCCCTAAAGGCAATACCGGCCCACAAGGCTCTCAAGGCTCTCAAGGCAAGACCGGCCCTCAAGGCCCTCAAGGCCCTCAAGGGAAAACGGGTCAACTAGGCCCACAAGGCCCTAAAGGCAAGACCGGCCCGCAAGGCCCACAAGGCCCTCAAGGGAAGACCGGCCCGCAAGGCCCACAAGGCTCTCAAGGAAAGAGCGGCCCGCAAGGCCCTCAAGGTTTAACAGGAGTCAAAGGCCCTAAAGGGAATACTGGCCCGCAAGGTAAAATTGGCCCTCAAGGCAAGACTGGCTCGCAAGGCCCTCAAGGTTTAACAGGAGCCAAAGGCCCTCAAGGGAATACTGGCCCACAAGGTAAAATTGGCCCTCAAGGCAAGACTGGCTCGCAAGGCCTACGAGGTTTAACAGGAG
>QNEL01000020.1 GCA_003645185.1 Candidatus Parabeggiatoa sp. nov. 3 | reverse complement strand
CTTTTCGTTCCAAATTCATTTTGCGGCCCACTTTTCGTTCCAAATTCATTTTGCGGCTGCTTTTCGTTCCAAATTCATTTTGCGGCCCGCTGGGAATGCATGTCATTTTGCGGCCCGCTTTTAGTGAAAAATTCATTTTGTGGCCCGCTTTTAGTGAATGTTATTTTGCGGATCGCCAAAATTGATAATGACCCTTTTTTTGGGAATGCGCCCCGTTTTCAGTGCGACCAGCAAAGCAAACTAAAGTTGGAACGTAGAGCTGCTGCCTGTCGAAGGGTGTCGAAGGGGCAAACTCAAGTTTGAACGCTAATTCAAAACACTCCTGAAGAAGAAGTTATTTAATTCAAGCTGGGATCAAGAGAGTATAATAAAGCTTGCAAGAGTAATGAAACCTCTTTTTTACGACGCGCATCAACATCAAATAGGGGCGGATTCAGATTGTAAGCACGTAAGGCTTGATGGTAGTCGGCAATCCTGGGAGTGGGACTGATATCCATGCGGGTGACACCAATGACGATTTTTGTTTTTTGAATGAAGTCGGCAAAGGCTTTGAGAAAAAAACGCATATCTTCTATTGGATCAGTGCGTGCATTATCTATCAGTAAAACGAGTCCAAGTCCCCCTTCGGTAATAATATCCCACATAAAATCAAAGCGTTCTTGTCCTGGGGTGCCGTATAGATAAATTTTATCTTTGTTTTTTAAGTTGATTATGCCGTAATCTAGGCCGACTGTAATCGTTTGTTTGTTTCTATGGGTAGGTAAACGTTTTGTCGTTTTGGCTTCGGTTTTGACGACGGGTGTGTCACTTAAAACGGAAATTGCGGTTGTTTTACCGGCACCTGAGGGCCCTGTAAAAATAAGTTTATAACTGCTCATATCATGTATAACGGATTTAATAACGCGATTTTCAGAAAATTTCAGGGCGTTGTCCTTTTGATGAACGTAGGGTAATCCTTTGCCCTAGCCGATTGATGATATTCATTTCAAGTGAGTTTATTCCTGAAGGCGTAATCGCGCTAAAAGTCGTTGAAATAAACCGTGCTTGTTATTGGTGGATGGGGTGTTTTGTGAATGGCGCGGCGAAGTTCGTCGATCCACAAAGGCTAATTGGATTGCACTGGCTGCATTGAAGAAGGCGAAGACATAACGCTGTGGAATATTTAATATTTTAACCGTTTCTAGTAATGAATGGGGTTGTGTTGTCCAGAGGGCGGAAATTCTTAAAGCATAGGGGGTGACGACTAAACGGGTAAAATTAGGCCAATGTAATAAGACGATTTTCTTAGAGAGATCGGTTCCTTTCGCGAGACGTCCCCTTGATGTCCACAGGGCAACTCGCCATAAAAACTCATCTAAAGGTCGAGCGACTAAGTGTTCTGTCCTTTTATGCTCTGCCACTTCTGTTTCACTTAAGGTGACTATACGTAGATGACTTTTTGATATGGGTAACAAGGCCATGGTGCGTAATTGATGGTTACGAAATTCGTTACCACAGAGTATGATATTTTGGTTTTGTAGCAATATCATTGTGCTATATAAGCCTTCAATCAAAATGCCGCCGCTATCTAATTGCTGAGCAATCACAAAGGCTTTTTCAAAAAAACCTTGTAGATATTGACTGGAATCGTAATAAATCTTTTTAATTTCTTCTGGGTTATTGGGGTTAATATCTTGAGTATAGCCGCAAAACTGATGTACTGCCTCTTCTTCCTTTTCTATGGCCATATCGGTTGCTAATTGAGCATTGCGGGGTGCTTGTCGTTCAGCAGCCCCCGATTTGGCAGAAACCGCTTGAAGCGTTTTTTCAAGTGATTGTTCTTTTAATAATCGTTTTATTTTACTGAGGGCTTTTAGGAGTTTTTCAACTTCAATGGGTTTTTTGACATAAACGGTGCCAGCAATATCTTTGTCATTGAGTGAGAAGATAAGGGTTGGCAGGTGCTGATTTTGATTGCGATAGTCTTTCCATAAGTTCATGCCGTTTAAACCGTCTAAGTCAAAAATACAAGCTTGGGCCTCTTTAAGTGTTTCAACAAGAATATAATCGCCTTTACCGGGACCATTAAACACCATTTCAAGAATTTTCAGTGTTTTTTTCTCCATGCCAATAGCGGCAAAGGGTATGGGTTTATTGCTTTTCATCATTTTTCAGCAGTTGAGGTTGGCTTGAGTGATTGGCGGTCGGCGTGTTGTGACCGCCTTTGACACGCTGGAATTAGATGATTTTACTGATCGATTCAGCTGCACGTTTAATATCCAAGAAAACCAAGCCAAGTTTGGCGGCAGATTGGGTGACGACACAAACAACGGTATCAGGCCCGGCATGAGTCATCAAGACGTAGCCTTGTTCGCCTTTAATTAAGACTTGTTCCAAATTGCCCCGTCCTAATTCGTCTGAAATGCGTTCACCTAAAGAAAGCATGGCGGCCGCCATGGCACCCATGCGATCTTCATCCATATCATTGGAGAGAATAGAGTACATGACGAGTCCATCAGTGGAAATGGCGGCTGCGGCTTGTATATCTTTTGAGCTACCCTTGAGTTCATCCAGAATAGATTTAAGCATTTCTTCACGCATTTTGTAAAACTCCTTTACCAATTATCAGTTGTAAGTTATCAGTTCTTTGCGACACGTTTTTGCGCGCTCAATGCCATTAACGATCAAGAGGTGGCATGTAGGGGCAATCCTTTGCGACTGCCCCTTATGTTGTCTATTAATTATTTTGGCGTTGCCTTTTTATTCGCTACTTGACAATTCAAAACACACTTGACCTTCAACATTTGAAATCACGTTCAGGCGATACCCTGTCTGGGCGAGATGTTTGACAACATGATAAAGGCCAATGCCAAATCCGTCACGAGAAGAAACGGGTTGGTTGAAAAGGTTGTTAAAAATGTCATCGGATATTGGGCTACCATCATCGCATACTGTGAATTTTAAATTACGTTGATTGATATACAATGACATTTCAATCTGTAGTTCAGGTTCACGCTTACGTTTCTGTAGTGTGTTTTGTAAAAGGTTTTCGGCGACGTTATCAAATAAGTCTTCTGGGATGAGAACATTGTCGGTATCCATTTGATCGTAAAAATCAATGTGACTTTTGCGATAACGGGCCTTCAGATTGCTCCACCAGAGACTGACGGGCACATTGGAGTAGGAAAATTCTGCCGGTTTTTGTAATTTATCTAAAGTGCGTTTTAAACGCTGGGTTAGATGGGGTAATTGCCCTTGCAACAATTTTTGGGTTGTGTCAAATTTTGTGGGGGGATAGATTTCTATTGCCGAGGTAATGGCATGTAAAGATTGTAACAAGTTTTTAATGTCATGGGTTAATTTGGCACCTGTTTCGTGAATGGCTTGTAAGTGCGCTTGCTGAGCGAAAGCGGCTTCACGACGTTTGGCTTGATGAAAATGTTCTAGCAGTTGTATTAATATTCTGATCTGAAAATAATGGCTGCTGTTGATACGATAATGTGAATAAACGGTGACTTCCGTGGATTGTACCATGATGACGACTTGATGTTTGTCTTCATGGCCTAATAGTTCTTCACTATAGAGAGAATGCCACGCGATACCTGCTATCCAAGGTAAAGTCATCAGTTGTTCAAAGCCGGCACGTAAAAATTCTTGCGGCATTAAATTTTTATAATTACTTGGCTGGGCAAGATGTTCTAACCATTGTTCAAAGGCGCTACCCATAAGGTGCAAATGCCGTGTCCACAAGGGAACCACACCTTGTTCTCCGGCAAAGACGATCCATAACCAACTGATTGTCAAGATAAAAAGGGCTATGGCTAAAGACATTTGAAAGATGGCCAGCGGTATGATGACGTTAGCCGACAAGTGGATGACTAAACTGCCTAAGGCCATGATAATAATCAGCATTGAAACCGTTAATCCATGAAAAAAATCAATATAATATCGATATTCACGGTATTCATCGGTGGGAATCAATAAAAAGGTGAGCGGCACCAATAATAGCCCATATTTGAGTAGTAACAGACTCTCAGGTGCAAATTGATAGAGCAGTGCCAATTCATTGATCACAAACAATTGAGGTAGATTGATAGTCAATAGCGTCAAACTCAAAAAGACAATGGCTGCGATATTGACCATTTTATCAATGGGTTTAACTAAATCGCGTCCACCCATTAAAGCAAGCAAGATGATTTGCCAAAGCGTCATCAATTCCATAATGGGAAAAACACCGATGGAAATGATGATGAGGCTAAGTAATACGATATGTCTGAAACGGTGTGTATCTAGCCGATTCCAAAAAGGTTGCCACAAGACAAATAACCCAAAATGAATGAGCAACACAAGACGCAATAATAAAAAGTCAAAGGGTAAAGTTGAAAAATCCCAGCTTAATGCTATAAGCCAAGTGATTAATACTAAACCCAGTAAACGATGTTCATGTTGAGGTGGAATAAAGTACGTTGCGTGATGAAACATATTTTTTTCAATAATCAATTATCAATGTTCAATTATCAAATTATCAAACAAACTAGAGTTAGATGCCATCTTAATTATGAGAGTTGATGTGATCTGATAATTGTTGAGGTGGAATAAAGGAAGTGATATATCAATGATCACATCAGTTTTCAAAACAGTATTATATACTTATAGATTTTAATACCAGTAAAACTCAAAACTGGCGTGAACAGTGTTTCACGCTAAAGTTTCGCTTCGCGAAACTTTAGCGTGAAATGTTCATTATTTAGCTTCGCGCACCGAAGGCTCACGCAAAAGTTTTGCGCGCAAAACTGTATTTAGCGAAGCTAAATGTGAATTTCACGCAAAAGTTTCGCTACGCGAAACTTTTGCGTGAAATATAGTTTTGTTCAAAAGTTCATAAGTTCACATTTTTGTAAGTTGTTTTGTCAGCTTATTTATTGTATCAAGATTGATTTCAAATCATTAACAATTTCACGATTTCACGCTAAAGTTTCGCTTCGCGAAACTTTAGCGTGAAATAAAGTTTTTGCGCGCAAAACTTTTGCGTGAAAAACAATTAACAATTAACAATTTCACGATTTCACGCTAAAGTTTCGCGAAGCGAAACTTTAGCGTGAAATAAAGTTTTTGCGCGCAAAAACTTTAGCGTGAAAAACAATTTTCTTGGGCAACTTGGGCAACTTATAAACTGATTTTCAGGCAAAAGTTTTGCGCGCAAAACTTTTGCCTGAAAAGCATGGCACGATTTATCGCTGCCCCCTTCAGGTAAATAATTTCAAAAGGGGTTATTATGTGAAATTGTGAAATTATTTTTCTGAACGTCTATAGCATCGTCTTTTTCACGCTAAAGTTTCGCGAAGCGAAACAAAGCGCGTGAAATTTTAAATTTGACAGCCAACAGCCAACTAAAGCTTTAGACTGTTAAATTAAAAAAAAGCATGACGATGCCAAGTATAGTGAGCGCTTCGCGCTAAGAACACATTGTTCAGTTATACTGCAGATGGGCATAACTTTTCACGCAAAAGTTTTGCGCGCAAAACTGTATTTCACGCAAAAGTTGCCTGCAACTTTTGCGTGAAATGTGAAAAACTTTTTTAATATAGATTTGGTGGGCAACAAAAACACGTTTCGCGCCAAAAGTTTTGCGTGCAAAACTTTTTTTGCTACCCCACCATTTCACGCTAAAGTAAACTTTAGCGTGAAATACATAAAAGTTTAAATTTATAACCGCGCGCAGTATAAATTAAAAAAAAGCATGACGATGCCAAGTATAGTGAGCGCTTCGCGCTAAGAACACATTGTTCAGTTAATTTTGAAACTTGAAACTAAAACAAGCTTACAGAACGTGTGAGATATATTAAATGTGATTTTTGTAGAATGAGTGATCTCTAAACTAAAACTAACCGATTATCAAATAAATGTTATATTCCGTCTTATTATCCGTTTTCAAACCCTCCTATTTTTGATATTTAGTGATATCTAAAACTAACCGATTATCAAACAAACTATAATTAAAAATTAAATGCCGTCTAATAGTTGATGTGATGTGATAATTGATAATTGATGTGATGTGATAACTGATGAGACAAATTTTTACCCTTGCCGCTTTAGTGACAACAGAGGCTTTGCGTACTCGTTTCTTTGCTGTCATTCTCGTATTGCTGCTTATTGGTTTTGGCCTCACCCTATTTTTGGAACAGGTTACCCTTATTGAAACTGTGGCCTATCAAAGCAGTTTGTTAGCCGCATTTTTACGTTTAAGCGCCGTGTACGTGGTAAGCCTGTTTGTTATTGCGAGCATGGTACATGAATTTCATGACCACTCAATTTATTTGTGGTTATCTTTACCCATGCAGCGTAGCCATTATTTTTTGGGTAAATTCAGTGGATTTGCAATAGTGGCTTGCATGACTGCCATTTTGTTTGGTGCCGCTTTGCTAGGCGAGATCCCTTACCAACAGGTGGGATTATGGACCTTATCCTTATTTTGTGAATTGCTCATCATCACAGCCCTGAGTTTATTGTGTGTATTGACTTTTCCTCAAACCGTTCAAGCCTTCAGTGTGGTATTAGGATTTTATATCTTGGCACGCAGTATCAGTGCGATGCAATTGATGGCACAAGGGCCACTTTCTGCTTCTCAATCGTATGTCGATCAACTCATTAATCTTTTAATTAAGTTATTGGCTATGTTGTTACCTAATTTAGAACGTTTTACTCAATCAGAATGGTTAGTTTACCACACTGGTTATTTGGATAATGTGTTAGAGATTGTTGTGCAAACGATTATTTATGTGATGTTATTAATAGGTATGAGTTTATTTGATTTATATCGAAAAAATTTATGATATCGCTCCAACGTTCTTATCGCGATGTGCCCAAAAAGGTAATAGGCCTATTAATATTGGCTTTAGGCTTGCAAATCATCATGCATTATCAATTACCAAAGCCACGTACTGAGATACAGGCATTGACACCGCCCCCTAAACAGGCATTACTTCGTCTTGTCAGTTTGGGTGATCGGGTTGTGAGTGCCAAAATATTGATGCTCTGGCTACAAGCGTATGATAATCAAGCGGGGCAATTTATTTCTTATGACAAATTAAATTACACGGCCTTGCAACAATGGTTAGAACAGATTTTACAGCTTGATCCGAAAAGTCAATATCCACTATTGGCGGCCAGTCATCTTTATTCAACTGTGCAGGATCCCGATAAACAACGAAAAATGCTAGAATTTGTTTATGAACAATTTTTTATTGATCCACAACGTCGGTGGCCGTGGTTAGCACATGCCACAGTATTAGCTAAACATCAATTAAAAGATTTACCTTTGGCGCTAAAATATGCACAAGCGATTGCGGCCCATGCCAATTCTTCGATGCCACGTTGGGCGCAAGAAATGCAGATTTTTATTTTGGAAGAGATGGGAGAATTGGAACGAGCGCGTTTAGTGATTGGTGGTATGCTCAAAAGTGGTCAACTCACCGATCCTAACGAGATTAAATTTCTTAATGACAAATTATTAGCCTTGGAAAAGAAATCAGCTAAGCGTAAAATACATCAACCTAATTAATGATATTGAGTCAAGTAGACAACGTGTTGTCCACAGGGCGATGTTGATAACTGATTTCCACATTTCACATTTCACGCAAAAGTTGCGCGCAACTTTATTTAGCTTCGCTGATCTTCGATTCACGCTGAAGTTTAGCTTCGCTGACCTTCGGTTCGCTTCGCTATACAAAGCGCGTGAAATGTGAAATGTGAAATAAAGTTGAGGCAAACAAAAACTTTTGCGTGGAACTGATAACTAATAACTGAAAAGAGTTTGGGTAGGCTGATTACGGAGGATAATCAAATGAAAAAGCAAGCTGGATTTACATTGGTGGAAATCGCTATTGTTATGGTGATTATTGGGTTACTCTTGGGTGGTGTACTCAAAGGGCAAGAGATTATTACTCAAGCCAAAATTAAAAATCTTGAGAATGATTTTACGGGCATCACGGCTGCCATTTATAGCTATCAAGATCGTTATCGTGCGTTACCAGGGGATGATTCACGAGCAGACAAAAGATTTATTCCAGAAGCAGGGGCAACAATTCCAAAGGGTGATGGTAAAAATGGTATTGAGGGAGAGTTTAATAATACGGATTCAGATACTGTGGAAAGCCGTATATTTTGGTTACATCTGCGTGCTGCCGGATTAGTGGATGGTGAGCCTTCCTCGCTTGATCAACCTATTAACGCTTTTAATGGTATCACAGGTGTTTCTTCCGAGACAGATAAGATTAGGAGTGATCAAACCGCTAAGAAAATGGGAACGTACATAGGATTTTCTAAGATTCCCGTTAAGATTGCCATTATCATTGAAGCACGTTCGGACGATAGCAACCCAAATGATGGGAGTGTTCAAACTGACAAAACAAACCCCGATTATATTACGGGTAATATCAAAGACGCGGGTGATATTAACTTGTATTTTTCTCTTATTTAAAAGGGCGTTGCAGACATTTAAACAATTCATTCGTTGTAGGCGCTACAGGAGTTCATTCGTTTTAGAAGCTAAGCTAATCCTGAACGCCCTCCTGCCTGACTTTACCGATTTAGTACAAACTAAATGACCATTGGAAGTCAATATCATGAACAGGCAAGCCGGGTTTACACTGGTAGAAATCGCCATAGTGGTGGTGATTGTCGGCATGCTTTTGGCTGCTGTACTCAAGGGACGAGAAATTATTCTCAACGCCAAAATTAAACAACTTGAGAATGACTACAAAGGCATATCGGCCGCGATTTATACCTATCAAGATCGTTACAAAGCATTACCAGGGGATGATAAACTGGCAACAAAAAAATTTACACTCTTCCCTGAACACATCACCACCATTATGAATGGCAATGGCAATGGCGATATCAATGGTCAATTTGATGATGCTTCCCAAACCCCGGATGAAAGCAAAGAAAGTCGCCATTGTTGGGCACATTTACGTTTAGCTGATTTAATTAAAGGTGAACCGGGTTCGACTGAACTGCCGGTTCAAACATTTAACGGTATCATTGGGGTTTCTTCTCAAACAATAGGCAGGATTCCTATAACCCTTTCTGACTTATTTGTTGGTTTCACCAACATTCCCAATCACGCTGCTATCATACTTGAGTCACGTCTTGACGATAATCAACCACACATGGGCCGTATTCAAACTGAAGAATTTAATTATAAACAGGCTTTTATACGGCATAAAATGTACTTTGCCTTGTGAATTGTTTAATGGGGCTTGCGCGGGGGATTGCTCTTACAGCAGGAAACAGATAATTGATCACTACCAATGTTCTTTCGTTAAAAAAACGGGGGGTTTAAGCTTTGCTGTGGATAGGCCTATAAAATTAACTGTTTGTTTTTCTTTAAGAAAATAAATACACTTTATTTTGTACTGTTATTGCTAAAAAGCTTTATAAATCAGTGTGTTAAAAAAAATAGCACATCGAGTGATCATTGATCATAAGAGGGAAGATACAATGAAAAAACGACAAGGCTTTACATTGGTAGAAATGTCTATAGTGATAGTCATAGTGGGTTTACTGTTAGGCATGGTACTTAAAGGAAAAGAGATGATCACCAATGCCAAAATCCAAAATATTGAAAATAGCTTTAATAGTCTTGCTCAAGCGGTTTCTATCTATCAGGAACGTTACCATGCTCTACCGGGCGATGATCAATGGGCCGACTTAAAGTTTGGAGACAATGAGGACATTTCTATAACAAATGGTAATGGGGATGGTGTGATTGAAGGTCATTTTGATTCAGAAAGTAAAAACGACGAAGCACGTCTCGTTTGGTCACATTTGCGTTATGCCAATTTGGTTTTAAGAGTGAATGCTGATAATCAACAAGAGCAACCTGCCAATCCCTATTTTGGAATAATAGGCATCTCAAGCAATTCTTTGGACAATGGCGCGCAAGGCAAAAACATGCCATTATTCGTTGGATTGACTCAAATACCAGGTCATATTGCCATTATCTTGGAATCACACTCAGATGATCTTATAGCAAATAAAGGTCGTATTCGCAGCAATCAAAATGATTACGATGAAGACAATAGAACAAGCCAAGTAAAACATAAATTGTATTTTTCTCTCTAAACGCTATCGCAGATTGCCAACCACTTTTTGACTCATCACGCTTTGAAAAAGGGGCCTCTGAAAACAAAAAAAGCCCGCACCTTCACAGGTAACGGGCCTTATAATTCGTTCTTTTCCTTTTAGAGTCTGTCTTAGAATTCAGCCTAACGCATTGTTTTCAAAAAACAATTCTTAAAACTTTTGAAACACGCTTTTACACTGCTCTAAAACATTCACCGCGGGTTTCATTCTGGAAAACACTTTGTCGCTTGGGGGCCCTTTGGCCCATCTGTTGATTCAAATTCAACAGTTTGTCCTTCATTAAGGGTTTTAAATCCTTCTTTTTGAATACAGGAAAAGTGAACAAACACATCTCTACTGCCATCTGACGGAGAAATAAAACCAAATCCTCTGGTTTCATTAAACCACTTGACGGTACCTTTCATATTAATTTAACCTCATTCTATCAACTAAAACCACCTGTTAAGGTGGGTTATTCTTTAATAACGCTGAAATAAGACTTAAATAAAAGCAGTCTTTTTTTAAAATCATCATTTCAATAAATGCAATGTGATCGCAATTTGATCGATTAAAATCTCATCAGACTCACCACTACAATCCGCACATAGTAATGTATTTTTAAAATGACTACAAGCATTTATTATCAGTGAACAGTGAACAGCCAATTGTTATCAGTTATCAAAATACTTTTAGAAGGAAAAATATTCATTTTTCGCTGTGCGAGATCAACTGCTGCTCCTAAAAAGTTAGACAAAGTTGGACATTTTTAGGTAATTCGCGAGCTAAAGATAACTCCTTCGATATGCAACTAGAGTCCTGGTTGAGCAGGCACATAAGTTGATATCAGTTCCACAAAAATGGTCTGATATAACCATGTACTGTAAGAAAGAAAAGCAGTCCCGGTTGGGTAAAATAGGGCTTCAAACCGAGATTGGGCGTTTCGTAACGAAGTTTGAAGAACTATTTACCCACTTTTTTTCCCAATACCAAATACAAAAAAACCTTTCTCGTTATGAGTCAACCTGACTCATAACTAATAATTATAGGGTTACTTAGTTTTATTTTCAAGTCATCAAAATTTATTGGACAAATTGTACAAGAAAGTCTATCTTTGTCGGTCACTTTTTGATAACAGTTAATAAACTCCATTCAAAGCTCAAGCGAGATCAACATATCATAAGGCACACCGTCATAAGCCAATAACACAGGTGTCCAAGCATACGTCCATGCCATGACGATTTATAGGGGCAATACCCAAGGAATAGCCCTTAACTTAATTTTAATTTCAAATCTTAAATGTTATTTGTTGTTTATCAGGCGTTGTCGAAAAATAACTTCACACTGTTTTGATAGCCCTGTAATTACTTTCATCAACGATCTCAATTGTTGGTGTTATATATCGACAACGCCTTATGTTGAGCCAGTGCGACTAAAATACCCTAACTGGGAACAATAATCACTTGTTCACCATAAACCATCATAATAGCCACATCCATCGCGTCAATCTGTTTCTTTACGTAGCCTTATACATCATCTACCAAAGCATCTTGTCCACATAAGGCACCAAAATCGCTAAATATTGATTGTAGTGGGCAACAGGATTTCACATTTAGCTCTTTTTTTGCGCGCAAAAACTTGTTAAGTGAAATGTTAAACAGAAAATGAGGGTTTGAACAAATCTTGATAGAACGCTGATTGCACTGATTGTCATGACACCACGCAAAAACTTGTTAAGTGAAACGCTGATCTTGATTTTAGCTTCTCTTGATTAATTATGTTCAACATCTTAACGAACCACTACAAAAATCGCTAAATATACTTAGCATTGTCATAAGGTCGCTATTATCAGACACAGCCAACAGCTAAAGCAGTTGTCTTAACGCGAAAGTCAGGTGGTGGTGACTAACCTTTCACTTCAGCAAAAGCGCAAAATACCGTTTTTGCGCGCAAAAACTTCTTAAGTGAAATGGTGGACAGTATAATATTGGCTGTGATGGCCTGTTTGATAGGCGGGTGTTAAAATTATTAATACCAGTAAAACTCAAGACTTTTGTTCACAGTGACTGTTCAGTTTTTCACTTAAGAAGTTTTTGCGCGCAAAAACGGTATTTAGCTACGCGAAATGTGAATTTCACGCAAACGTTTTTGCGCGCAAAAACATTATTTCACGCTAAAGTTTCGCGAAGCGAAACTTTAGCGTGAAATTTCACGCTAAAGTTTCGCGAAGCGAAACTTTAGCGTGAAATCGTGAAATATAGTTTTGTTCAAAAAGTAGTTCAAAAGTTCAGGATTTTATAGGTTTTATGGCCTTGGGCAACTTGGGCAACTAGACTGTATTTCACGCGCTTTGTCTCGCTACGCGCGTGAAATGGTGCATGGCACGATTTTCTGTAGCCCCCTTCAGAAAGTAGATAAGTAGATTCTTTGAAAGAGATTTTCACAAATCCTAAATCAACATGAACATGAAAAAATGTAGCTTTGGACTTGATTTATTATCTGTCGTGCTTTTGGTATGCTTAATGATTTTGATACAAACATCCCTTGTGGCATTGTTTGTTGGAAAATATGGCTTGGCCTATTTTGCATACGATAGAATTATTAGTAAAGTCTTAATAACAACAATCATTATGGTGCCACTAGCGACATATTATAAAGCAAGGGTGTCTTTTGAAGGACTCAAATATACACCTTGGGCACAATCTTGTATTGAATGGAATCACATAACCCAAGTTTATAAAAAAAGGATTTTATTTTATGATGTTATCTATATTGTTGGTAATGGTAAAAAAGTTTACATACCTTTACTTTCAAATTATTTAATACAGTTGAAACTCTGCGTTTTAAATTGCTCAAACACCAATCTACTCGTCGAATATTTAGAAAAATTGACTGACAAAGATATTCAAAAGATAACCAGACATTATAAAATGTTTTTGTTATCAGGGTTTTTGGCCGGTTTTTTACTGGTTTTTATTCCACTCTATCAACACGTTGTTTGGTATCCTGCCAAATTGATAGAAACACTAGAATCAGTGGTAGAACGCCATAATCAAAGCATACCAAAGCAAGTGGATCAATATACCACATTAGAAAAACTTGTTTTTCTCAAAGAAAGCAAGAAACTGCAATATTACTATACTTTAAATTTGTCATTAGACGATGAAGATTTATTTGTAAGTCTTATGAAAACTGAGTTAAGCAAAACGCATTGTGAGAATCAAAAGGTAGTAAAATACCTTAAAATAGGGATGGTTTATGAACACTTTTATACAATTAGCTGCGATAGCAACCCAATTGTCAAGAAGATTACCATAGATAATCGTTTTTGTAGCAATGAATTGATAACTGATTTCCACATTTAGCTTCGCGCACCGAAGGCTCACGCAAAAGTTGCGCGCAACTTTAGCGTGAAAGCGTGAATCGAAGATCAGCGAAGCTAAATACAGTTTTTGCGCGCAAAAACTTTATTTCACGCTTAAGTTTCGCGGAGCGAAACTTAAGCGTGAAATGTGGAACTGATAACTGATAACTGATAATGAGTCGCATCCAAAACGACAAGGATTGTTTATAATAAAGGATTTGTCGCCCTTTCAGAATTTTCCAGATATGTCTGATAAAATTTCTTTAAACTCTCTGACTTGATATAAATACCTGCAAAAAACAGAGTATTAATATAATATATAATCAATCAAATAGTTCGGCGTTAGCGCACACGTAAGGAATGACATGCAAAAGAAATACAGTCGTGAAGATATAAAGCTAATTAGTGGGCAAGAAGCAGTACGGAAACGTTCCTCTATGTATTTGGGTGGTGATCCGAGTGAACCGGCGATTCAGAATCAAATGGTTCAGCAGTGTCTCTGTCATGCATTAGACGAACATATAAATGGAATCTGCACTAATATAGCGATATTGCTTGGCGTTTCTGAATTTCAAATAGAGTATGATGCGGGCATGTCACTAGAAATGATACCGGAAGACGGTATATGCGTTGCTGAACTCATAATGACTAGATTGCACGCCTGTCAAAATATGAAGAAGAATTTAGAAGTTGGTGGGAAGTTTTGTGAAATAGGAATCATGGTAGTCAACGCGCTATCAAGTCAATTGGAGATAGAAACCGCATCAAAGAATCATATCGGAAAACAAACATACTCAAAAGGTTTCCCATTATCGCACTTTGAAATCAAAGAATACGAAGGCAAAGAGTTTACTAAATTGCGAGTTAAACCTGACTTATGTCTTTTTCATAAAATCAATTTTGATAAGGTGGGTTTACAAAAATGGGTTAGCCAAATCAGGCAAGCAATGCCAGAACTTATCATTAGCATTAACTGCTAATAATTTAATCAAGCTGAAGTTTTAATCGTCAGGAACACAGCCAAAAACTCAGTCTTTGGCAAAAACTGGGTTTTTGCAATAACCCTAAATACCGGAAAAATACTTGCACACTTACAAACAAAAGTATTTTTTGCGCCGCTATAGAAAAAAAATGAACACCGAAATGAAAAACGGATTTAAAGCTAACAATTTTTCGGCGACTTCAGAAGACTGGGGATGGCTGACTGTTCTTTGGGCTGTGCGACCCGTTTCATGCAAAGCACGTTAAAATGTGCGTAACATGAGCCCAATTTGGCAGTTTTTAAAGCCTATTGTGATAATTCAAAGATTGTGAGATTAAAGCTATCTCAAGATGACCTAAAGTCTACGTCAATTCCCTTATTGGATTCCTGATAAAATTCTGATAAAGCAGGGAATAATGTGTTGTTTAATGAATTAGCTTATTAAACAGTGCTAGATAATCAGATATGATAACGCAAGAAATTATCGATGCACATAAAACGTCGTGACAACAAGCGGAAACAAGCTAAGTTACAATCCGTGTTTGGTAAGAAAACACTTATGACAAAGCCCTAGTAATATGATAGGTGTTGGATTCGTAAGAATCATTACCACGGCGTATAGATAATATCTAAGTCTGAATATAGCCAATCTTTGGAAACGGGGTAATTAAGTTTATTAGACTCATCCCGAACATTTTTATGGCGGTGAGTTCCGTTTATCAAACTTTAATAGATAGGCTTAACAGGATTGTGCAAAAAGCTAAAGCCTCTTTGTAATAAAGGGGATATGCCTACGTGTACACTGCTAACTGAGAACAGTATAGTCATTAAATATATCAATACCATGAGTGGGAAGTAATTCTCAGAGCATGATGAAATGATGTTACGCGAGTAACAGTTTAAAGACGGTATTGGAAAGGCCATGAAAGGCCAAATAACAACAGTTAGGAGAGAAGCCGTGTTCGGGATCAGTCTCATGGCTTGTGCTTTGAAGACGAGTCCTTTACGGTGACGTAGGGGGCTTAGTTTAACTCTTCAACAGAAGATGAAGATTTTTATCTCATGTTTCAGCAAGCATACGAATTTACTGAGGACGATATTCGGTTCGGCTGGGACAAACCCTACATAGAATATTGCGACCAAGGTTGGTCATGGTACGGCCATCTGCTCAGTGTCAAATTACAGCGAGAAAGCATTTCGATTCAAATGGATAAAGAAGCAGCCTCAGAAATGGACAATGATGGGCAATTAGAAATAACCTTTAACCGAGACGATAGAGAATATCAAAAACTAGAACGTGCGCTTGAGAATACTTTTGAGGGATTTGACTACTATCAAAGAACATAAGAGCCTAACATGGCGCTCCCGCTCACCTCCTACGTTGACGGCGGATGAGCTTAATCGTTAATTTGACTTTGTCATATTCATTTTCATTCTCCAGCGAAGCGCATCGAGACGCTAAGTTGTCGTGATCAACATGATGTTAAACAGAAAATAAGTGAATTTTCAACAACGTGATAGAACGCAGATTGCGCTGATTGTCATGATTAACGCTGATTAATTTACGCCGTTAGGCTATAGAAAATGAACAACAGATTCAAAGCTTGATAGCAAGAATTAACTGAGACAGATGGCAATGCTTAATAAATATTTTTATAGCATAGTGCAGCACCCGCTTATATTATATTGCTCTTAGATTTTCTATGGAAAGTAGCATGACATTAAGTAGTACTGTCGCATTGTTTGGAGCCATGTTTGTTTTGGCTATTATCCCCAGCCCTAGTGTATTTGTTGTGGTAGCCAGAACAATTGAATCGGGATTTATTCATGGCCTTGTCACAGTCTTAGGGATAATCGCTGGCGATCTGATATTCATAATATTGGCCCTTTACGGCTTAGGGTTTATTGCTGAAACGATGAGTAGTCTGTTTATCTACCTTGGTAGTGCTTATCTTATCTGGTTAGGAATAGGCTTATGGAGAACAAAGTCCGTAGAAATTCAGGAAATTAAAGCATTATCTTGGTCCTCTCATTTTCTGTGTGGGCTGTTTATGACTTTAGGTGATCCAAAAGCAATCTTATTTTATATCAGTTTTCTTCCAGCGTTTCTTGATTTATCTAATGTATCTGTTTTTGATACAGGCATTGTCATAGTTGTCGCAACTCTAGCTGTAGGCGGAACAAAGTTAGGTTATGCATATATGGCGAATAAATCTAGATTACTTTTTGAAAGCTCTAGGGCAAAAAAAGGAATAAACATGACTGCTGGTGCTGTAATGATTGGTACAGGCCTGTTTTTAATAGCAAAAATATAGCAATCGTATGCACTCGGACAGCAAAAAGCGATTTTTGCCTGTGAATAGCAGTTCGTTCTGAACGATTTAATTCTTGATAAATGCGTGAGATAAAATTTATATTATATGGTTGGGCAAAGTTTTTTTTGGTCTGACCTGGGGTGTTAAATTTGAGCCAATTTCTGGGTTTATTTTTCACCCTATTTTTATTCACTGAAGGGGGGATGGTGGGCAAACGGGCGGTGAAATCTGGGTTTGATATTGAGTTCAATGCCGCCCGTTTACCCACCCTACAAATCGGGGGTGAAAAAAAAGTAGCAAAAATACCTGAAATTTAACACACTAGGTCTGACCTACCATTAATTAGAAAGAATTTTTGCCTCTTTTCGTCTCGCTAGGCGCTGGCGGAAATAGGACAAATGGCAAGCGGTTACATCATAGATTTACCTACGGTATTTTATCTATGGCGGCTTATGGTTGGGGGATGTGAAAATTCATTCAGTTGCTCAAGCTTATGATTAATATAGCATTTTTAATTTTGGTTAAGTAAAAAATTTGCCAAGTCTTTAAGATTTGGCAGGTTGACATCCAAATTTGCTATAGTATGGAAACCTATGTGTTTTTAGTATAACAAATAGCATAACAATATACATCCAGCCAACCTGTTTCGTTAGCGATTTGATTTTAAGGGTGGACAGAAAAATCCAGAATTTTTTTTCTTTACGGCGTACACAGAGTACCACAGAATACCACAGAGTCTAACAGACAGGTTTTATTAATAAATTAATATCAATACCTGTTATAAATGCGTGTATTGATCACATGGAATTTGAAAACTGATAGGTGGTAAGAATCAGTATTTTGCTTTTATAGACAATCCTTGTCGTTTGCTTTTGATATATAATCGCTTTCTATTATTGTAACATCAATAAAACGAATGAAAAAATGTAGGGTGGGTAACGTGTTTTGGTTGCCCACCATTCCCATGATAGAGATTTAGTTGAAATATGTCCCATCAAACCGAAAAATTTTTAGTAATAGATATAGAAGCCACCTGCTGGAAAGGCAAAATACCTGAAGGCCAGAAAAATGAAATCATAGAAATCGGCATTTGTCTTTTAGATACCGTTTACTATGACAGAATTGCCAGCGAGAGTCTTATCGTCAAACCGCATTCAGAAATCAGTCGATTTTGCACTGAATTAACCACATTGACGCAAAATGATGTTGAAATCGGTATGACCTTAAAAGAAGCTTGTCAAATATTACAAACGCGCTATTTCTCAAAACAACATATTTGGGCCAGTTATGGTGCCTATGACAGAAAGCAATTTGACAGAGAATGTCAAAACAAAGGAATCGAATACCCCTTTTCTCAAGAACACATCAATGTCAAACAAATGTTTGCCAAAACCCTGAAGTTAAAGAAACCCATCGGCATGGCCGCTGCATTGAGAAAGTTGAATTTGCCTTTAGAAGGTACGCATCACCGTGGCGTGGATGATGCTTGGAATATTGCTAACATTCTAGCCTGGTTGCTTCAACAATAACAATCACTCTTGTCGGTTTTCGTACTACAAACTTTAGTTTGCCCCTTCGACAAGCTCATTCCGCAAGTCGGAGTACAAACTTTAGTTTGTCATAAAGTCAATAAAATACAACATGAAACTCAAAACCATTGAAATAGATCATTTCAAAGGTTTAGAACACTTTGAAATGGATTTAACAGAATATGGTGGCAAACCCCGTTTTTTAACTTGTCTTGTAGGTGATAATGGCTCTGGAAAAAGTAAGTGGTGCTTCAAGCTATTGCGCTAGTTCGTTCTTTCTTTAGCAACACGTAAAATTGCTGACATCAATTCTTTTCACTGGAATGGATTTGTGCCAGCAAACATAGCCTTATTTTCTTCTACGAAGATCAAGAATCCTAATGTCAATCACCTATTTACTGGTTGAGGGTAAATTAGATGAAAATTAGATGAACTTTGAAGGGAAAACCACCCTAGAACGTGGCGGTTCTAAGTATAGTCTTAAACCCGAAGCCCGTACACGCACGACATTGAGGAAAAAACTTCATTTCTTTTTGAGAGATAGAGATTTTGACTACGATCCGCCTAACGACATATCAACAGCTACAACCCTTTATAGAAAATGGTCAAGTAATCGGATGGCATTGGTGTCGGCATGAAATCGAAAATTATCTTTTAGAACCTTTGATAGTACAATCCGCCTTTCCCAATATTGATGGGGCTCATTACCAAATCCAATTACGGACTGCCGCTTATCATATACGTTTTTATGAAGCCGCAAGATGGATCATTGGTATTGCGAAAAGAAGTTTACCACCCCATTATGACTTACAAACACGATCCAGTGAATTTAATTAATAAAAAGGAAATAGCGATTTTTAAAGATTGTTCAGAAAAATCGACTTATACTTGGTTGCAAGATTCAATGGGAGATTTCTATTCAAGGACTTAAAATATAATTGTTCCAGAATTGATATTTTCAGATTACAACTCTTTTAAAGACCAATTTAATCAAGATTTTTGCCAAGAAATAGAAAAAGTCCTGCTCTGGTTTTCTGGTAAGGATTTGTTGGCAGCGATGAATGCTTGGTGTCTTGATAATTGTTTTCAGTCTGCCGGTCATTTTCGGGCAGAACGGGGTAAATGGTGTCGTAATCATCCAAACGATGTTGTAGCAATACTACCTGAATGGCAAGCATTACGTGATTTTTTTAAGGTCTCCTTGATGCAATCTTAAAATGTTCACAAAACTTAATGTGATAACTGATAACTGATACATGGATAAATTACTGATTACAGGCGGTCATCCGCTCAATGGCGACATTCGCATTTCTGGGGCTAAAAATGCCGCTTTACCCATATTGACCGCAACTTTACTGGCCCAAACCCCTTCCTATATCAATAATGTGCCCCACTTACAAGATATTACGACTTTGCTGAATTTGCTCGGACGCATGGGGGTTGATTTGATTGTGGACGAAAAACTCAATATTGAAGTCAACAGTAATAATGTTCATACCTTTACTGCGCCTTATGAAATGGTGAAAACCATGCGTGCTTCAATCTTAGTCTTGGGCCCCTTGTTAGCCCGTTTTGGGCAAGCGCAGGTTTCCTTGCCTGGTGGCTGTGCGATTGGGGCACGGCCGGTCAATTTGCATATTCAAGGTTTAACCGCAATGGGGGCCGATATTCAAGTAGAAGGCGGTTACATCAGAGCAAAAGCGAAACGTTTGCACGGTGCGACTTTATGTCTGGATATAGTCACAGTAACGGGCACCGAAAACTTAATGATGGCCGCCACTTTAGCCGATGGGATCACTGTTATTGAAAATGCGGCGCGTGAACCTGAAGTAGTCGATCTGGCGCATTGCTTAAATAAGATGGGGGCACAGATTGAAGGAATGGGTACCGATACAATACGCATTGAAGGAGTCGAAAAGTTATCAGGAACCGAGTACACCGTTTTACCGGATCGTATTGAAACGGGCACTTATTTAGTCGCCGCGACGATGACAGGTGGACACATTAAGGTTAAAAACACTAAGGCGAATTTACTTGATGCCGTCTTGCTAAAATTGCTTGAAGCCGGTGCCACGATTACCAGAGGAGACGACTGGATAGAATTGGATATGCAAGGACGTAGGCCTCGCGCCGTAGATATACATACCTCCCCCTATCCCGCTTTTCCGACCGATATGCAAGCCCAACTAACGGCTATGAATGCCATTGCAGACGGGGTAAGCATGTTGACTGAAACGATCTTTGAAAATCGCTTTATGCATGCTTTGGAATTGCAACGTATGGGGGCCAAAATCCGTATAGAAGGTAACACAGCTATCATCCAAGGTGTCGAGCGTTTACAAGCCGCCCCCGTGATGGCAACCGATTTACGTGCCTCTGCAGGTTTAGTCTTAGCCGGTTTAGTCGCTGAAGGGGAGACTTTAGTTGACCGTATTTATCACATTGATCGCGGTTACGAGCGAATCGAAGAAAAACTCTCCCAGTTAGGGGCACGGATTTGTCGCGTCTCGTAATCGCCTAATCTCCCCTTTTTCTGTCTTATCTTTACCCACAAGTATACCGCACGCGGGCACAATTTTTAGTGTCGCTTTGGTTCATGTAAAAGTTTTGCGCGCAAAACTGGGGCAAAAAAAACTTTTAGGTAGGGGCAAACAAAGTCATTGCCCACCAGCCTAATTAAAACCGGTAACTACAAGGATTGTATATAACTCAATGCTCAAGTTTTTAGCATTTGACATTTGTGATTATTGAATAATCAATGACTTAGGAATAGACACAAGTCTCTCCATTTTTTAGCAGTCTTTTTGTTTACAAATTCTAACTCATTGAAATAACTGAAAATCATAAAATCTTCAAAAAAGTCAAAAAGAAAAAACGTGATCAACGAGTATAATAAAGGATTGGTTCGTGGTGCGTTTAAATCCTTTAGGGATTAGTTCGTGGTGCGTTTAAATCCTTTTTTATATACAATCCTTGTAGTTACGGGTTTTAGTTTGTCAATAGCTGTTAAACGGAGAGTAGAGACGCATGGCAATGAGAGACGCATGGCAATGAGAGACGCATGGCAATGCGTCTCTACTCAATTGTCATCCATCAGCATTTTACCGGTGCCCCAAGCCAGTGCATAATTATGAATATCCCGAACCCATTCTAAAAGCGGCACAGGTGACCAATCTAAAGGGTGCATAGGAATAGTCCCTGTGCGCCCTTCAGAATCGTCTAATTCGCAATGAGGGGTGTGCAAGGGGGCGGCTGACCACGCTCGAAGCGGATTACGCACCACCGGAATCCCAGCAACGCTTGCCATCGACATCGCTTCTATGGTATCAAGATACTTCGCTTTACCTTGGCGAATCTCATAATCAGATGTTGTTGTAGGATCTAAAATAAAAGCATCAATACCACTTGGGCCAGGCGTGACTATCAAATAATCAGGATGCGTTTCAGTCACTTCTTTACAAAGAAATCCGCTCGGATGCGCTTTACGTCGTGATAATCGAGGTTCTATCCAAATATTGAGTTCTATTTCCGCTTTATATAAACGCACTTCTCCGCCGAGAAACAAAGCCCCTGTTGGATCGTCACGGCATATCCAGCCTAATGATTCAAATGCGGAAAGTAATTTAACGCCGCACCAGCGTTGATATAAATAAGGCGTATCCGCAATTTCTACTGTGCCATGTAACAGATTGTGTAGAAAACTTGGCAAATATTCCTTTGGCTTAATAAATTGTTGGGCAAAACGTCTTAAGTGAAGCCAAGCTGCCGAACGGGGATAAGGGTGGGGCAAGTTTGAAGATGGGACTAATTTGAACTGCACAGTACGCAATAAAGTCGTACGCGCATTTTCGAGTTTAGCATAAGCTTCATCCAAACGTGAACGCATGTTTAACAAGGTAGCCCGATCATTTTGTGCATAACTTGATTGCCCTTGCTGGGTAAGCAACGAGTCATCAATATATTTAATGGTGCGTGTATGCACTTTTTCTAAGGCTGCTTGTTGTAACTCAAGCAAATAGACTAACCAGCGCAATGGCCGAAGATCAATTTCGGCAACCTGTAAAATACGAAGCCAGTGAGCGGGCAACAGACGTTTGGCTATATCCAGTTGATAATCATTTGGTCGACGCGAGAAAGTGGCCTGCTTAGGTGAAGGCGTATAATGCACCAGAAATTTATGGGTGCTATCCGTCGTCTGTAGCTCCATCACTAGCTGGGGAATTAAATTGGTCAAAAAATCAATGGATTTTAACAAAGCCGTGGTACTCGCGACAGTTCCCATGTCTGTAGACACTTGTTGTGTCGCATGTAAACCAGGCAAGAGTAATTCCGAAGAAAACGTTTTCAGATCATCTACCAATTTTTGAATAAAGGGATTCATATCAGTTATCAGAGTTATCCGTGATCAATCATTTTTTCTTCCCCTTCTTTGGAAAGATTTTTGGGAAAAGGGTTTTTACAGATTCCTAGCCACCCTAAATCCAATCGTAAAATCGTGCTTGTCTATTCTGCGCCTAAAACGAGAAGCTGTTCGCACGTAGTTGGGTAAGCTATACCAAGAACCACCCCGAATAACATGAAAAATATTCTGGTTCATGCTGGTAAAACAGCATTGCTCTTTTCCAGTATATTTATCTTCATATTCTGAACACGTCCATTCATAAACGTTTCCGACAGTGTCATATAAATTAAAGGAATTCGGCGTAAATGAACCGACTGGCGCAGTTTTTTTATTGTCCCAGCGACTACCACAACCATCACAGTTCGCTTGTTTCGTCCTCATTTCGTTTCCCCACCAATATTGTGTATCCGTATTAGATCGTGCGGCATATTCCCATTCCGCTTCGGTAGGCAAACGATATTGTTTTCCGGTTTGTTGAGTCAACCATTTTGTATAAGCAATGGCATCTAGCCAAGAGACATTCATGACGGGTCGATTACCTCGCCCCCAACCTTCATCATCTGGCTTAGATTGGCCAGTGGCCTTTACAAAACGGTCATAATCCTCAAAAGTCACCTCATAACGCCCGATTGCAAAGCGGTTTACAAAGACATTCTGTATAGCAGTTTCCTCAAGCGAATTTTTATCTTGTGTGTTTCTCATCTGAAATTGACCGGCCGGAATCAGTACCATTTCAGGACCTAAGTTACCATCTTGTAAGTAATCATGAAAGATTTTACCGGGTGTCTGATGAAAACTCATTGGTGTTGTTGAAGTCGCTTCAGGAACGTTATAGTAAGGAATAAAAAAGCTGTATTCTATCCAGAGTAACATAACACCAACCGTAACACCGCCAAAAATCGTGAAAATAATGGCTCTGATCAAATTTATCCTCCACCTTACTAGTTTATGTGATATGGGTACTTATTTTAGTTGAAATAACCTTCCACGCAAAAGTTATTATAACAAAAACTTTTGCGTGGAATTGTATATTAATCATTTTTTGAGGTTAATCTAACCTATCTAACGACTATCAGATTAGATAACAATTCTATCGACCTCTATCAATCATTTTTGATTTTATAATAGATTTATCCCTAAATAATGTCACTCGTTAAAATACGATTTCATCAATAATTTAGATTCAAAAGGGACAAATCAAATGAACTGAAAATTTTTAATGACTAGACGCAACAGAGTTAGACACCTATCAGTATTCAAATTTTCCACTTTGAACACACGGTTGCTCACTTGCGTTTCATCTCAATATTCTAAGTTCTGTGCAAAAAATGAACATTGAATGTTGAAATCTATATTTAATAATATAGCAAAAATATTTATAAATGATAAATGAAATCAGTTTAGTTAGCGTTATTCAATCGTTTAAAATTAAAAGCTAATATTCTAATTTGGCCTATTATAGCCGCTCTATAGATTTTCAGACCATTATTTTCAAATACAAAATTTTTTCTAAACATCTATAGTGGTTATTTAACGCGATAAAACCATAAGATGAAAAAAACACTGATTCTTTATTTTAGGGTTGTGTTTGATTTCTGCCTGTGCAACACCTCAACGCACTCATGAGGGCCGAGTGTGGAACAAGGTTTCTCAATAGCCCTAACAGGCTTAGGGCATTTACTGCTTTCTCCCCTTCAGATTGCTGTGGGGTTATTGGAAGGCATTGCCCCTACTATCTTGCCAGCAATTTACAGGCCATTAACCAAGGAGTATTTTCAAAATCACTGATTTCCACATTTAGCTTCGCTGGCCTTCGGCTCACGCAAAAGTTGCGCGCAACTTTTGCGTGAAATACAGTTTTGCGCGCAAAACTTTTGCGTGGAACTGATAACTGATAAGGCTTTTTTTGAAATCAACGCATTTTGCTTATGATGAGAGTTCTTTTTTATATTTTTTTATAACGCAAGAGGCGCAAAAGGCGCAAGAGGCGCAAAGACGCTAGATTTTACAGAGTATCTTTAGCGTCTTTAGCGCCTTTAGCGTCTTTAGCGTTTTCTTTAAATACTTAATTCGTTTAGTAGCAATATTCGTTGTACTAATACTCAACTTTGCGTCAGTGATAATGTGCCAACAATTCACGCAGTTTGTCGCGTACTGCATTTTCACCATAATGCTGTTCTATATAATCCCTTCCTTGACGCGACAGTTTTTCCCATAATGTTGAATCGGTATACAAACGATGCACCGCTTCTGCAAACGCTTCTGGTTCATCTGCAATCAAAGCCGTTTCTGCCTCTTCAAGCCCCATCCCTTCTGCGCCAATCTGGGTGGTGACGACGGGTAATCCGAGAGATAAGGCTTGCCCCAATTTGCCTTTCATGCCTGCCCCATAGCGTAAGTAAGAAACAAAGACGCGCCGCTTGGCAAATTCGGGTTCCACTTGATCTACCCAACCGATCACTTTGACGCTTTCATTTGCCAATGTTTTCATTTTCTCTTTCATGTTACTGCCAATCAAGTAGAGCCGAATCTCTGGTAAACGGGCTTGGATTTTCGGTAATACCGTTTCAACAAAATAATACATGCCATCTTCATTGGGTTGATGGTTGTAATTACCTATGAAGACTAATCCTTCGCGTTGCGCGTAAGTCGTTTCAGGCAGCGGGTGCAGTTGATGAATATTGGGTATCACGGCATACGCTAATTGCGGCAAGGCTTCTTGTAAGTGTTTCGCATCATCATCGGTTACCGTAATCACGCTATCGGCTAATAAGCAATTGGATAATTCTTTACGTTTAGTGGCTTGTGCGTTTTCGGCCAGTTTGGGATCGTTTTCGATCTCGGCTTGACGTTGTTCGCGAATGTAGTGAATGTCTACCGTGTCATAAAAAATCACGGTTTTGGGTGATAATAAACGCAAGAAAGGAATATAACGATGCCCCATGTCTACTCGACAGATAAACGCAAAATCAAATTGCCGCGAAGCCATCGCGTCGCGCAGGTTATAGTTGCCATGAAAAACTTCGATACCTAAGGCTTCTAGTGCGTGACGGTATTTAAACTGACTGTCCAAGTTATCTGGGATAAAGGTGATGCGATATCCCAAATTGGCCCAGATTTTTAATAAGGTGTACAAACGCAAGGAGCCAGAGTCTTCATCAAACATGGGCAAGGTGGCATCAATCACTAATACGCTGGGTTGCTGTTCTGGGTTTAACTGATAGCCCAGCGGCATAAATGGAGACGTGTGTGTCGGTAGCTGCGACTGAAAACGGTGATAAAAGTATTCACTGTCTTGGTTGTAATCTGAATCCGTAAAGGCAGGATAAGGTTGATCCTGTTCATAACAGAATGCGGCTTCATAAACGGCCTGATAGGATTGCGTTTTCAATTGCCAAATCAATTCTGTCACTTGGTACATGGGCGTGCGGTAAGCACGCACGCTGTCGATATCAATCTCAGATAAAGCGGCCTGTTTGAGCAAGACTAATTGACTACTCGCGGCAAGAATGGTGCGCCGATATCCATAATAAGGATGATCAGCAGGTTGCCCCGCTAAATGGGTATGCAATAAACCATCACGCATTAATAGGGCATAACCGGCTCGGATTCTGCCATCGCTGTGTTTTTCTAAAGGCACTAACAAGCCCGCTTCGGGGCAATCACTCAACATCTCTATTGCCCGTTCCACGATATCTGCTTGTGGTATGGCTGTCAGTTCACAACACCATATATATTCAAGCGATTCAAGCGATTCAAGCGATTCAAGCGATTCAAGCTGTTTCGCTTTTTGCCCCCATTCCAGTATGAGCGGTAAATCAACATGCTCTGCTGTACTGTCTAAGGTGGTAAGGTGATGTTGTTCACAATACGCTTGTAAATCGGGATTGAATTGTCCACATAGCACCATTTGTCCAGTGATATCGGCCTGTTTTAAGGCCGTTTCGAGTGCCCTGAAAAACACTTGCACGTTCAATAGCGGTGTTGATTCGCTTATCCCACACACGACGACGCCATGCTCAGCCGATTCGGCACTTAATCGTGCGGGCACGGGAAGAGCTAACAAACTGTCTTGTATCCAAGTCGGCAAGCTTTGCGGTGAAATCGGTTCGGGTAAGGATTGCGCCTGATCAACATCAGGTTGTTTAGGATGACACCACACTGCAATACTGGAATGATCGGTGGCATCGGGTGAGTCGATTTCGACTTGATACGTTTTGCCTTTGGAATCCGCTATCGCTTCAAAGCGAATGGGATAAAAATAGTTATCAAAAACGTCTACCCCTTCTATGTCAATGACGCGCAGCGGTGTTTTCGTTTCAAAATAACGGATGATGACGCGCACTTGACACGTATTAATGCGTAGACAGGTGCCTAATAAGATATCCAGTTCAAAGAAGTCATCTAAAGTACAATGGATGGTAAACGCGACAACGACATTCGTCGTCAATATGACAGGCACTGTGCCTAATTCGTTCACCCCTTCCATCACGCTTTGCTTTTCAGGTGTGCCGGCAATGCTCTTAAATGTGGGAGACACCGTTGACAACGGACGTGCTGGCGGCAGTTCTGAAATATGGCTAACCTCATGTTTTTGCAGCACATTTAATCCGAGTTGCGGGCTAATGGCTGTCTTGGTGGTAGCCCAATACTGTTCTGTTTGTGAAAACCAATGCTCGACTTGTTTTTCAATCTCTTGTACAAGCGCAGCATAACGGCGTACTTGGGGCCAGCGCGAAGCCAAAATCAGCTGAATCAAATCCGTTAATTGGGTACGCAATTGAGTACGCACATTATCAGACTCAGTCTGTATCGGCTCAATTTGCGCGGTGAACTGTTGTTCTAATGCCTCTAATTGTGCTGCTTTCCCGCGAATCCAATCTAGGAAACGTTGATAATCATCGATCACGTTACCGGATACGCTGGCTAATGCGTAATTGGGTACCGGTTTTGACAAGAAAATTTTCTCAAGGGCGGCCGGTGTCAGGCCGACAGCGACTTGCTGACTGACTTCATGCAGACTTTGTTGGAGCGATAAGCATTGCTGTTGTTCTTGTTGTGATTCAGCCAACAATTCAGCATAACGTTTATCCTGCTCATCCAAACGAGTTTGCCGTTCATCCATGACTTCTAGCATCTCGGCCTGTTGCTGCTTGAAATGCTTTTCTTGTTGCGTATAGGCAGATTGCAATTGATCATATTGATCCGCACTATCGGATTGCAACTGCTGAGATTTCTCTTTCCATTCAGAGTGCAACTGGGCCCGCTGTTCTGCCTCTTCAGATTGCAACAGTTCATATTTCGCCATCCAATCAGACTGTAAGCAAGTATAATCTGATTGCAAACGTTCATACTTGCTTGTCCAATCCGACTGTAACTGCGTGAGCTGTTTAGCGTGTTCCGACTGCAACTGCTCATACTTGCGACTCCAATCAGACTGTGATTGAGTATGTTCAGATTGCAACTGCTCATACTTGCGACTCCAATCAGACTGTGATTGACTCTGTTCCGCTTGCAACTGCTCATGTTTGCGCGTCCAATCGGATTGCAACTGCTCTAATTGTTTAGCCTTGTCTGCTTGCAACTGTTCATACTTGCAGCGCCAATCGGCTTGTGATTGGTTATGTTCCGTTTGCAATTGCTCATACTGGCTACGCCAATCGGCTTGTGATTGGTTATGTTCCGTTTGCAATTGCTCATGCTTACGTTTCCAATCCGATTGTGATTCACGATGTTCGGATTGTAATTGATCATACTTGCGGCCCCAATCCGACTGTAATTGCGTCTTTTCTTGTTGTAATTGTTGAAGATTTCGGCGCAATTCTTCCACAGTTTGCGTACTTTGGATCACTTGCAATTGTAAATCCTGTTTTTCCACCGTGGTATCTTGCATGATGCCACGACGCTCTTGACTCACGCGCCAATATTCCGCCAAGTATTGCAATTGCTTAGCTGCCGGCAACGGCATCAAGTGTTTTTCTAAAAACTGCCGATAAACCTCTCGCCAACGTTGTTGATCACGGCTTTGCGTAATCTGGGTATTGCCCCAAATCGCATAATCCGTTGTCATGGAATTAACGTGATAAAACGAAGTATGTAGGGATAAGCGCAGTAAGACATCCCAATCTTCAAACATATCAAACGATTCATCAAAACCGCCGACTTCTATCCATAAAGCCTTATTAATCAATAAGTTAATCAATGGGATATAGTTTTCATAGCGCAACCGTTCAGCATCATAAGGCTCATTAAATTGACCGATTGCCTTTTCTTGCAAGATGACTTTATCGCCCAAGGTATCTCTTTTGAGCAAACGACAACCGGAATAGGCGACTTTGGCATCAAAAGCCAACATGGCTTTTTCTAAACGTTGCAGATGATCGGGCAAGAAGCGATCATCATCATCCAAAAAAGCAATGACATCGCATTGACTGGCTTGTACGCCTTGATTACCGGCCCGCGCCCTGCCTTGATTCGTGGCATTATTGATCAGGTGAATCAGCAATTCTGAAAACCCGTTCACGACATCATCAATAGCCACTCCACCATCATTGACGACAATCACTTCATTAGGCCGTCGATCTTGTTCAAGCAAACTTTGTAAACTACGGGCGAGCAGGTGAGGCCGATCCTTAGTACGCACAATCACCGCAATACGCAGCGCGGTTGGAACGGTTTTATGACGACGAATTTGAGGTTCCGGTAAATGACGTGGCATCGTTTAAATAGATTCCTTTATGTTGATGGTGAATTCAATTTTAATTTGACGTTTTGCGTAAAGGTGATCAATTAGCCAGATTTGTGAGATAGGCTTTGTGTTTTTAGTGCGAAGCGTGAGATTTTATTTCACGCTTCGCGCAAAGGCGCAAAGTTGTAAGTGTTTTTGTAGGGTGGGCAAGCGGGTGCCACGATTTTCGTTCATTTTTCATACCCTATCACTGAACGATTCGACAATACTTTATTTTTTGGAACAGCGCAAAATCAGTCTCATCATGAGAATCAGCGTTCTATCCCGTTATATTGCCCCGCCGAAACGCTTCACAGCTTGACCGGATTCGTCAAAACACTGTTGACAAGTCCCTGGGAAAGCTTGGATAAACAGATTTAACATTTCAGGATTGTCCTGAAAAACGGTTATCCAAACTGACCAAAATCCTTTGGCTTGAGCTAATCTTTTCACGGTTCTAATGGTTGCGCCATTTTGTAAATCAGTATAGGCTTCTTTAGCAATTTCCCAAGCTTCACGACGTTGAAGTAAACGAGGATCATTTTCAGGACAAGTCTTCTGGCTTAAATTAAAAAGTGCGAGGCTTTTTAAAGCTAAACGCTGTTGTTCTGGTGTCAGTTTTGGATTAGGCCTGATTGAGCCCTCTTCCCCATATTCAAAAGCCAGAAAAGTATTATCTTGATCTGGCCAGTAATATTCTGTTGCGATAATATTTGTATTCCCTTTTGCACTATTACAATGAACACAAGCTAACAAAAAGTTATTCCAGTCTAATTTCTGTTGAGGATGATGATATTTGGGTTGTATGTGTTCTACATGCAGCCCTGCTGGTAAGTGCATTTCGCAATATGAACAATATCTCCCCAATCGTTCCTTTAAATAAGGACTCGCTTCTTGATATTTCATAAAACGGATTGGTTTTCCAGTGTCATCAGTGGGTTGTTCACCACGTTCAACGGGACGCATTGTCATCTCCTAATCCAGCTACCTCACGTTTCATTTCTAGGAAAGCATGATAGGCAATGTTATCACTATAAGGTGCCGATAATTCATCTAAACGCGCTTTGACTCGCTCAAGTTCCTCTGGTGCCCTCTCCTTAGCGTGTTCTAATAGCCGATAATATTCTCTTGCCACTTCCATCATTTTTAAGCGGCCTTCGCTTTGCGGTGAGTTAGCCACTCCCATAACCCATTCTAAAATGTCTTCAACTCCTTTATTGTAATAGTCGCCAATCTGTTCATCGTTCAAGTTAATCACTTCACCCGGTTTTAAAGATTGAATGATAATGGGAGAATGGCTTGTGGCAATGAACTGAATTTTAGGAAAGCTCGTTTTTAATTGCTCGACTATTGTTCGTTGCCATTCGGGATGTAGATGTAAATCAATTTCATCAATGAGTACGATGCCTGGCGTTTCGAGGGCCGCTTTTTCGCCTAAATGTGAATTTAAAACGGCCGCTCGATAGGCAATATCGGCTACCATTGTCAATATAGTCCGCTGTCCATCGCTTAACAGATAAGCAGGCAGGGTTTGCCCATTCCCAAACCGTGCGATAAGCCCATCCAATTGCACACTAAAATAAAGCGATTCACAGCCTTCTAAACAATTTTTGACAGCATCCCGTAAGCCTTCTAACACAAAAAGCAATGCTTGCCGCTGTGAGGCCTCAATTTCCATGGTTTTTATCCAACCCATCAGCATTTTTTCATTGGAAGCCGTTTCCAAACAGTCCACATATCCTGAAGTAGGCGATCCGGGTTTAACCAATTCGACTTTATCTTTTTTCTGAAGCCAAAGTCTCGCTGTACTATAGTAACTCAATAAAGGCAATACAACAGGCTCGCCATCTCTTACTTTTTTCTGTAATTGTTCACCATATTGTCTGATTGTTTTAGCATATTGGCGTGTGGTTTTGCCCTGTTTTTTATTTAAACGACGTTCCCAGCTTAGGGTGTTTGAATCATTAATCTGTCCAACACACTGCACAATAGCCGGATGTTGTGGAATAAGTTCAGTAATTTGACCCGATTGGCGGTAAACCTGACGAACTTCTTCCTCTTTGATGGAACGAGAAGCAATCCCATCAAAGCCGAGCAACAGCCCACCCATGCTCACCGCTAAAGCATCTAATATCGCTGTTTTACCACTCCCATTATTACCAATTAATACATTAAATTGAGGTGAAAAATGCAATTTTTTGTATTCAAAACCTTTAAAATTTTGCACCTCAAGAGACTTAATTCTCATATCATCATCTCCTATAAAATCTATCAGTTATCAGTTTCACATTTAGCTTCGCTGGCCTTCGGCTCACGCTAAAGTTTCGCTTCGCGAAACTTTAGCGTGAAATACAGTTTTGCGCGCAAAACTTTTGCGTGAAAATCAGTTTCACATTTAGCTTCGCTGGCCTTCGGCTCACGCTAAAGTTTCGCTTCGCGAAACTTTAGCGTGAAATAAAGTTTTTGCGCGCAAAAACTTTTGCGTGAAAATCAGTTTCACGCAAAAGTTGCGCGCAACTTTTGCGTGAAAATCAGTTATCAGTTATCAGTTGCGTTAATGAACCGTAAAAAAAATAGAACACAGATTTGACTGATTATCATGACACCGCTGATTTAATCAATCTTTGCGCCGAAGCGCCTTGGCGTGAGATTTTATCTCACGCTTCGCGCTTCGCGCTAAGAACTATAGGCCTCAAAAAAAATCGCGGCCCGCGCAGGGCGCGGGCCGAAACCCCCTCACTTCAAACTTAAGATTAAAAAATAGCACTTTGGCAAACAATACCCTTTCAAAAGAGTAAAAGAGTAAAAAATCCCAGTGTAAAGTGCTAAAAATCAAGAGGTTACAGTGCTAAGTCCGCGCAACCACGGAAACCGAGGTCCCAGTTGTGGTCGTCCGACGAGTACCTGAGACGGTTGGCAGCACGACAGAGGTTCGGGTTGTTGTAGAACGAGCCGCCACGAAGCAGACGTTCATTTTTACCCTGTTTTTCCCAATTACTGCCATCAGTCGGTGCTTTTTCATAATTCTTATGCCAAGGATCGGCACACCATTCCCAAACGTTGCCTACAGTGTCATATAAACCAAAGGGATTTGGATCAAAAGAACCGACTGGGGAAGTTTGTTTGCCACTCCATTGACTGCCGCTGTTATCACAATTGGCACGATTTTGACCGATTTCATTTCCCCACCAATAATTGGTATCCGTGCCAGCACGAGCGGCATATTCCCACTCGGCTTCACTGGGTAAACGATAAGGTTTGCCGGTTTGTTTTGTTAGCCATTTGAAATAAGCGACGGCAGCCTCCCAAGATACATTGATCACTGGGCGATTATCACGCCCCCAGCCCTTATCACTGGGTTTCTTTCGATTAACTGCTGCTTCACAAAATAGATCATATTCAGCAAAGGTAATCGGATAACGCGCCATTGCAAAGCTTTTTAGTGAGACTTGATGTACTGGTTTTTCATCAGCAGCACCTGTGCCTTGAATATCGCCCATCCGAAATGTGCCAGCCGGAATAATGATCATTTCAGGGCCTTCGCCTCCGTCTTTTAAGGGATCACGAAATACCGTACCGGGTTTTGCGGAGGGTTTTGTACCCGCTTTTGATTTCCGTGGCTTCTTGGCGGGTTTGGGTTGTTCAACAGGCTTGGGTTTGTTGGGATTTAATACCAAGGGGTGACTTTCGGCTAATTGGTTTTGTGGCAAGACATTGTCATTGAGTGCCCAGTGTGAGGGATATTGGCAACCTAATTTGGATAAGTAGGCTGGCGTTTGCCAACCGACATAATAGATGCCATTCTCTTGAAATAACATCGGTTCCCAGGGATGATCAACGACTGGAATGGTGATGTATTCTAAGGGTGAGATGTCTTGCAAGACGTGACGCGGATTTTTTGAGCGCATTGGGCGTGGCGCTTCAATCATGGCCGAGGAGAGCAGGGGTTCTTTCTGCACTTTTTGTAGGGGTTCTAAAAGTTGGCGTATTTCGCGTAAGTCATTGAAGTATTGCGGTTTTTGGGTGTCAAGGGTGTCTATGCCATCTAAATTGACGGCGTATAAGATGGTGTCTGACAGTCGCTCAATATGGACTTTCATGTCTTTCATGTCGGTGGCGATTTGTTGTAAGTATTTGTCTTGTTTGTCGCCGAACATGAGATTGCTGATACATTTGGAGGCATCGTAAGTGGCGGCTAATGCGTCAACTATCGTAATGATGGTGTCGATCATAGTCGTGTAATAGGCTCTTTTATGAAGTAAAAATAATAACGCAAGAGGCGCAAGAGGCGCAAGGATAATTCATTTTCATTATTTTCAAAGAGGGTGGGCAACCACGTTGCCCATTCGACATTTTTAATGGTGGGCAACATAAAGACGTTACCCACCCTACATTGATCTATTATGATTTTAATGGTGGG
>QNEL01000019.1 GCA_003645185.1 Candidatus Parabeggiatoa sp. nov. 3 | reverse complement strand
TGACATTGCGGCTAAGCCGGCGTGTAAATTATCAAACCACAGTTTGCCCGATACCTAAGTCATAATGGGATCGGTGGCGATGCCCAATAAGGGTAGCCAAAATAAGGGTGAAAGTGCGGATAGGGATAAATTATGATCGTGTATCAAATATCGCCCTATCAAGGCGACAGCGAAGATCGCTAACAGATGGCCCAGCCAAGAGGCCATGACGGCGTGATGGGGTATCCTCTCATACTGGGCAAAGGGGCGGAGTACGGCTGGAAATAAGGGGGGATGCACGGGTATTTCGCGATAGGCGTAATGGGCTTTAAAAGTGGGTATATTAAAAATAGGGGAGCCTTGCAATGTATAATGCTCGGTGGCAATCCAATTTTTAGTCAAGTACCAAAAACGCACTTCATCGCCCTCTTCATGTCGCAAATTCAAGGTGGGTAATTTGAGTAGGATAGAGAATCCTATGATGAGCAATACAACTGCCCAAAAATATTGCATTGGTTTGGGTGACTGTGGGGTGTGATTGTTATTGAATATCATCGTTAATTTTCTGAGTGCCGTGTGGCATTTTGATATGAGTGTTTAGACTAATTTAATTAATTAATTAATGTAAGCTATTGATTTAATTTTATATGATGCAAGTCATTCTAATCAAATCAAACACGACACACAATGAGTATCTTATTTTTTATAGCATTTAAACCAACTGAAAAATCTCTCATTTTTTTCGGTATGGATATTGAATTGAAAAGCGTGAAAATCATCCCAAGGATTGTGTTTTACATTATTCGTTTTTTGATTGATTTTCAATCCTTCGTGAAAGGCCGTTTTTATCTGTTATGTAAGTCAAAAAGATGATAGATAAGTTATTGAATTTATTATATATTAGATATTGTTAATATTAGTTCAATGTTCAACGTCGGGTGGGTAGCGTCTTTTTGTGCCGGCCCCATTAATTTTTTGAGCTACAATATAGTTAAGATCAGCATGAACAGTTCCAATGGTGGGCAGCAAAAAGACGCTACCCACCCTACGAAGATTGAGCCTTTCATAAAGAGGGTATCCAATGCCCAAGCATTAGAAAAACTCTTTATATATAAAATTGATTTAGCGAAACAAACCTTCGGTTCGCAAAATGTCGTTCCGAGCTTCGCTCGATCATCCCTTGTACTTCCACTACTGTTCACTGACAATGAGTGAACAGCGAGTCTTTTTAATATGATGATTAGCGTTATCATGCCCGCCTATAATACCTCAAAGTTTATTGAGGAGGCTATTGAGAGCATTTTAAATCAAACCATTAAAGATTTTGAATTGATTATTGTTGATGATGGTTCTACCGACAAGACAGTCGACATTATCAATCAGTATGCTCAACAAGATAGCCGAATACGTGTTATCGAAGTTGCCCATAGTGGCATGGCCGGTGCGACGAATGTGGGTGTTAAAGCGGCCCGTTATCCTTGGTTAGCTTTTGCTGATAGTGATGATATTGCCGTGCCTTCTCGTTTGGAAAAGCAACTTAAAGCGGCTGAAACTCATCCTCATATTGTGGGTTGGGGGAGTTATTTTTGTTTCATGCGTTCAACGGGGCAAAATTTGAGTGTGAAAATTTGGGGCCCCGTATCGGAACAAGAATTTGACACCTTACGCCGTCAGGGAAAAAATCCGATTGTTTACCAAGCGACACTGTTTGTCAAAAAAGATATTTTTCTGAAAGAAGGGGGCTATTTACGAAAGTATCAAACCGTGGCTGATGTTGAACTGATTGATCGACTCGGTAATCACGGGCCTTTGTTGGTGATTCCTGAACCTTTGGTGCTTTATCGTTTGCATCCTAAAAATACGTCTATTCAAAACCGTTTTAATCAATGGATTGTAGCTCAATATCTTAAGATTCGTCACCAAGCGCGGTTAGCTGGGTATCCTGCATTGAGCTTTGAAGCCTTTTTGGAAAAATCTCGGCCGCATTCTTGGTTAACACGTTTACGTTGTTTCATGAGTTCAAGCAGTTTTTTTTACCAAAAAGCTGGGGTGTATTTTTTTGAAAAAGAATACATAACGGCTTTTTCCTATTTAGGATTGTCGATGTTGATTAATCCTTTGTATGCGCTCCCGCGCATTTGGCAACAACTGTTGTCGCCACAAGCACGACGATTGTTGAAAAATCCAGCTATTTTGTCGTAGGGGCAATCCCACCCCTTGTGCTTGCCTATTGTCGCTATGCCCACCATTGATGAATGGTGGGCAAGCTATTGGGCATTGCCACTGTTCCCATTATGACTTGGGTATAACCCGTATTATTATCGAACCCGTGTTAACCCAACTAAAAGCAATTATTCGGTGTAATCCTTGTAGCGTCGCTGAGAATATGGGTAGAGATAAGCCGACTACCGCAGTTATAATGGTAATTAAAATTGGGCTATTTGAGGTGATATGTAAGTAGGATTTTAACCAAGACAGTGTTAGCAAACCGATGATGAGAAGGGCTATGCCAAGTAATAAGATGCCTTGGAAAAATTTCCACATTAGCATTTTCACCTGATCAAATTGGTTTGTACCCAGCCGAACGGTGTAGCGGGTGATAATCAAAGGCATCACACCAAGAGGTGCCAGTACGAGCAGATGAAAGGAATTTAAGGCATTAAAAATACCATAATCCGCTGCGGGCAGTGAGCGAGCAATGATAAGCTGGAATAAATAATTAAAAAAATAACCTGAGTTTAAAATGAGGACGATTAGAAAATTGGTTTGTAAAAATCGAACCATCTTTGTACTCGGATTTAAGCGGAACCCTAATCGTTTGAATATTGACAACTTTATTCCTTGTTTAATAATTGGGTGAATACGCATCTTGGGCGAACACATAGGTTCGCCCCTACGGACGCAATGTAGGGGCGAACCTATGTGTTCGCCCTCAAATTATTCATAGGTGATTAGGATTTGTGCTTACCCAAAGGTTGTAAGATTTCAAAAAATGAATTTTCCCAAACCTTGATATATTGATGCCGTTTTAAAAAATCCTCAGCTAACTGACGATTGCGACTCATTGGCGTATAAGAAGTTAACTCAGTTACTTTATGAGGCCAAGTCTTTGAACCTATTTGTGTTGAAGCTTTGGCACGGACAACAATTGGATAATACGGTTGCTTAGTTTCAGCTTTTTTTATAAGTGCCTGAAAATTTGAAGACGCTTCTAACATCGGCCAAGTGTTATATAAGTAAGGATGAGTTTGGGTTAAAAAATAGACTAGTGAAATGCCTTCATAAGCAAATAGCACATCCCCGGGTTTCACATAATTTTTCAATTCATCCAGCAATTCTTGCATGACTTTAGCTCTTTCGGGGGTTGTAAATACTCCTCTTAATAGGGGATGTTCTATGGTAGCTGTCATTTCTAAACGATTTTTACTATCTCGATAAGGAAAAGAAGCCTGAGCTACTGATGCTAACACTAGCGTTACTATAATGAATATTCTTCCATAATCAAAGGTTTGTGGGTGCAATTTCCAATTCTTAATGGCTGATGTTGTACCTTGCAGAAAGAACAACAATACTATCGGTAAAGCTAACCACATACCATAAATGGCGTTGTATATGCCGTTACCACTACCCAGTGGCACTAAAACCAATACAGCAAGCGCGACTAGAGAAAGTATTCTATATTCTATAGAGTGTTTGATGAGGCCAAACACATAAGCTATCAGTATGATATATAGTGTTCCTGTGAGTATCCATTTCCAAAAAACGTTCCAAATTGAATATACTGCGATTGTCAAGTTTCCAATCAAACCAACAGTTGCCATCCACCATAAGCCAAGCAATGCGATTAGTGCTAATCCACTTGTCAATGCTAAAATAGGAAACCAGCTTAACTGAAGTTGCAACCGTCTTACGAATGCAGAGATAGCTACGACTGTTAACAAACAGGCTCCTCCAAGCAACAAGGCAAGAGATTGATCTTTTATAAATAGGAAGAACAAATGATCAATTGAATGACGAATTGAGTCATGAACATTTTCTGACTGAAAAAATAGGCTCTGCACTGCCTCAATAAACATTTGCCGGTGGTTTAGCCATTCCATTATGATGAAAACAACTGTAAATGACATGACAACACCTAAGCAAAAAAATAAGAGATTATTTATAATCACTCGGAATTGGTTATTGACTACAATGCCATGTATGACTATTATCGCTGCCAAACTAATTCCCAATATATTTGGAAAACGGGCAAACACACTTATCCCTAACAAGAATCCGCTAGCAATTAAAAAATTACGAGAGGGTAATCCTAATCCTTCTAACAACGTCAAAGCACCGGCTAGATATAGCAAAGAAGTCATTGTATTGTAATCAAACCAATTTCCTAAATGATTACTGACCACTATTAGGGTTATAAATAATGCCCATCCAAGAGTTTGCTTTGAAGCGTATGGTCGTAGCAAGCGGTATGATAAGTAAAAACAGCCCCAAATCAATAAGGCCCGAAGCAGTTTAAATCCGATAACGCCAAGAAAACCAAATACCTCCCACCATAGACCACCTATCACGTTTGTCAACCACAAAATATAACCCGCAAGAAAAGTCCCTGAATCTTGAAAGATTAATTGATAATGAGAAAGGGAAAACCCCATATCAGTAACGTCAAGCCCTTGCCATATAAACAGTAAAGGGTATATAAACGATAACAAATAAGGGAGGTTTTCTTTGGTTGTTCTTTTGTTCAAAGACATCAATATTGATTTCACGGTTTGAATACCTCTATTTATTTGTGGGAAGTACCAAAAACCTATACTGCATAGTATTGAATTGCTTCAATCACAACAACTAACTCCTCTTTAGATATATCATTAAAGAATGGCAACCGCACCAATCTGTCGCTAATGTCTTCCGTAACCGGGCAATAGTACTGTTCCCCACCTAGTTTGCGCCCCATTTCTGATTTATGTAATGGCAAGTAGTGAAATACAGCACTTATGCCATTTTCTTTTAGGTATTTAATAAAGTGAGTACGAACGTTAAGTGAGGGCATTAGTAAATAAAATGCATGGTATGCAGACTCACAATGCTCCGGTATGGTAGGAAGGCACACATTATTTTGGGTTGCCCAATCTTGGAGATGTTGATTATAATATTCCCAAATAATCTTACGTTTAGATTGAATTTCGTCTTTTTGAGTTATTTGAGCATAAAGGAAAGCCGCAAGAATATCAGACATCACATAACTAGAACCTTTATCTATCCAAGTATATTTATCGACTTGCCCCCGAAAAAACTGGGAGCGATTGGTACCCTTTTCTCTAATGATCTCAGCGCGTTCTACATAAGAAGTTTCGTTGATAAGCAATGCACCGCCTTCACCACAAGTAATATTTTTGGTTTCGTGAAAACTTTGAGTAGCTAAGATGCCGAAGGTTCCCAAGTATTTTTCTCGGTACTTGCCATAGAGTCCATGAGCATTATCTTCAATAACCACAAGATTATGCTGTTTCGCAATTTCTATGATGGCATCCATCTCGCAACCTACTCCAGCATAGTGTATTAATACAATGGCACGAGTACGATCAGTTATCAGTTGTTCTAATTTGGTTTCATCAATATTTAAGGTGTCGGGGCGAATATCAGCAAATACCGGTTTAGCACCATGCATGACAAAAGCAAGGGCGGTGGTGACAAAACCGTAGGACGGCACAATAACTTCATCCTTTTGTTGCAAATTCAGAAGCATAGCTGCCATTTCTAGTGCATGAGTACAAGAGGTTGTAAGTAGTGCTTTTTGTATACCTAATTGCTTTTCAAGCAAAGTCTGTACTTTTTTACCAAAAGGGCCATCACCGGCAATAGATTGGCTGGCAAATGCTTCAGCAATGAGTTCTGCTTCATTACCTACCCAACAAGGACGATTGAAAGGAATCATATTATTTTTTTACATGACAAGAACTACAAGGATTGCTTAGGAATGTGCATAAAACAACTTAGGAAATTTTATGCACGTTCCTTATACATAAAGAACTTATAAAAAAGGATTTACCAAAAGAACTATAGAAATTCCATGTAACAAATGCTGTAGCTGTGAGCTAAAAATCCCTTTTTATAAATCCTTTATTATTTCTACTTTATTACAATTTTATGTAGCTCCTTTCGCTGTAGCGTATCCACCCTACAACTATGATTGCTGGGCCATACGCAATCTCCTTACCTAGAAAAACCGGCGTATTACCTTTGATATGTTGATGAGAGGCTAACAAAATTTAGTCTATTGTATTTACTGATAACATTTTTTGTGCTGCCATTGCCAGAAAACCACTACGAGTCATTTGCTGATTATTGGCACACGCATCATCAATATGTGAAAGCAATCTTTCCGGCAAATAAATGTTAATTTGTACGGGTTTTAGATTCAATTTGGAAATATTGATATCTAGCATCATCCAAAACCCTCCGTTATATTCCCGTTTTTTTATGAGTTGTTCTAAAGAACTTGGTTCTGGCAGATCCATATCTTCACCTTCACAATAAAGTTCTATAGATTCTTGAACCATAGCGGGTAATTCATCCCAGTTATCAGCCGCCGAAAAGCAACCAGGAAAGTCAGGGATAGTCACACTATGAGCATGTTCGACATCACCTTCATGAACATAAACGGGATAAAGCATTTTAGTTACCTCCATTTCCAACCAGCTTGACGATAGATATTACGCAAAGTACCAACCGCAATATTTTTACGCGGATGTGGTACGACAACATGACCAGATTTATTGGGATGTTTAAATTTCTCATGATCACCTTTACCGCCTACTTTAAGCCAGCCCTCATCAATCAATCGCTTAATAATATCTGAGCTTTTCATTGTTTTTACTAGAGATAGATGGCCTCCTAAAAAAAGTGACCATATTGATTTATTTGGGTTTTATCTTTAGTCTGTTTTGACACATTCTAATATAAAATGAGTATAAGGAATTCTCAATAAATCATGGCGAATATCGGTGGTGATATTTGAAAAGACTTGAGAAGCGAGTTCAAGGTAACCCTCTTGAGTTCTGACATTTTGTCCCCGATCTTTGGAAATGAGCCATCTGGCGACTGAGGATTGATTTTCCACAAAAACACCATCCATTGTAATCAGTCTTCCCCCATTTTTAAGGGCAACATGAGCCATTTTGAAGAGTTGCAATGCCTCCATATCATCCAAATGGTGTAATACCCCATCTACGAGAACCAGATCAAACTGTGAATATTTTCCAAGATTGGTTGTATTGATTCGCTCACAAATAAAAGTGGCCCTATGACCATAACGTTTTTGGGCGGCTTCAATGTACTGATGATTAGCGTCAAAACCAGTATATTCTATGTTTTCCGGTAAATAGCCTAAAATATTACCGGTTCCACAACCGATGTCTAACAGCTTTTCATTTGGTTTTGGTCGTATATATTCCTTAACCAAAACGGTGTTGCCACCACTTTTTTTTCTATCAAGAAGTTCTCCAAACAGATTGTAAATGGCTGGAATTGATAAAATGGAACGGATTCCATGATGAACTTGGGACATAGTTTTTAAAGTATTATTTTTTCTCACAAGCAATAAGTCTGGGCTGAGTGTAGATATTGTCTATCCTTAAAATTTGTGAAAATTCTTTGTCAAGGGCTTGGGAACAGAGTGCTTTATCGTTAGTGTTTGTCTGTTTTTTCGTTCTCATCCCAGAATTTTCATAATTTTCATAGCTAAATGCCATTGGCTTACAGTGACTTGGAGGAAATCCATCTAACATAGCCATCCCGGTAATAGCAGGTACTGAAAAAGGAATCGCGTAGCATACCTCGAATTTTGCGTTCCAAAAATCCGTATTCGATTGTGGAATAAAAACCAATGTCTTTTTCTTTTCTGAGACGGGCATATCTCTGCCTATTTGGTGTAATAATTTCAGTATTCTACCTTCAGTGGTGGATAAATAATTTGGATTATTTTTTATCAATTGACTGAGATGTAATTCCGTTTTATATAAATAGCTCACTTGAAGATGATAGTTGACAACAACATAATAACTGCCAACCATCACCGGAATCAATAAAATAAAAACGAGTTTCTTGCTCCTCTTAATAAGAAAATTAAATTGACTTAGACTTGCTAGAAGAAAGGAAACACCAATCCAGTTTTGAAAATCATAAAAATACACATTACCAGTTGCGGAGGTAATTTGATTATATGGTGGTAGGTGAAATATCATGCCCGGTAAGAGTCCCGCAATACAGAAAAGCATGACAATTTCTATATCAAGCCATTTTCTGTCAATAAACAAAGTGTTTAAGTGAAATGAATGGTTGATACTTTTTTCGTACCAAAGTCTTAGTGTTATAAAGAGTATTGACCAAAAACAACAAAAAAATAGGAAAACTAACCACATACTTGGATGTAACCAAGTCCTAAGAAAATGAAACGGGTAAATAATAGAGGTTGCTTGGGAACCAAAATCCACAGTACTTTTAGCACTAAAAGCAATAGAGAGGCTAATTATTACAATTGCAATGCCCATCCCACTGATGATTAAAAAAGATAAATTATATAGAACACTCTTATACAGCTTTAGCCGTATAAATAGATAAAACAGGAAAGCCAAAATGAGAAATACCGTGGTTAACTTGGTAAAACCAATTAAAGCAACCATAAAGGGTAAAACGAGTATAAGAAAAATAGGTTCTGTTTTCTTAGTTAAAATGCGATTATGACTGACAGCAAATGACAGTAACATCCCTATAAATAAAAATGAAAATGTCAGGCTTAAAGAATAAGAAGCCAGATGTATATGTAAGTTCCAATACAAAAATAGTCCATCATGCGCAAGGGGATAGTATAGCAGTCCAATATTAGCCACAAACAAAATGAGCCAAAATTTAATATCACTCCTCAAATGCCAACTCGCAAATAAATCGCTTTTTTCCCGCCACTTTTTAAGGTTAATAGCTAGTAATAATAAACTACTAAACCAAAAAGGAATAAAAATAATGGCAAGGGCGATATTATAAAATGTAATTGTTGAGGTACCTAGTAACTTTATTATGTCTGTAAAAATCCAATGAGTACCAAAGTGATAAAAAAAAGAAGGTATACCATTTAAACCGCTACTGGCAACGCCATGAAGTTGTATCATATTGATAATAGCCGAATGAAACAGAACATCTTTAAAGCCTTTAAAAAAGGGGAGGCTTTCAAAAAAAATCAGTCCTTCAAAATATAATGGGTGTTTCATCCAATATCCGTAAAAATGGCTGGTTACCCAAATAGAGAATAAGATACTCATGGCAATAAATAGGTAACTGTGCCTATGATGGCCTCCTTTAAACCAAGTATAAAAAACATAAGCAAACAAGATAAAACTAATTAAGTAAAAAATAGGTAGGATATAAAATGAAAAAATCTTACCCGCAATAATCAGGATTATTAGCCCAATTAGAGAAAGCGTTGCATCTGAAGTGAGCCAAGTATTGCGGAAAGACAACTTAAACTTATTTTCTAAGATGCGATAAGCTTGTGGAAAATTGAGTAAAAAAATACTCAGTACTAAGGCACTTAATATTGGTGAGAAAAAATGCTTAGAATCATAAAAATGGCTCCTGTCTATTTCCAATTGAAACGGATAACCCTGTTGAATCAAGTAGCAAACCAGAGCGAATACGCCTGCCATAATTGAACAAAAAACGGCTACCGTTTTAGAAGCATCGTTTTGATGAGTAGTTGTTATTTCCATAGTGATGTATGTTTTGGCTCCAATTAATGATTAACGCACACAAGTAAGCTAACCGTGTTTGGCTGAATTTTTATGTGAATATCCGATTTAACCAATTTATTTTGGCTTGAGTTTAAGAATCACACTACCATTTGCTAACTGGTCAATTAAAACCACTTTGCATTTGATTTGATAGTTTGCCATTATATAGTTTAAAAAGAGTGTTAGAAAATCATTCTTTTTGCTCGGTGCTATGATATATGCATTTGGATTGTTTATTAAAACAGGTATGATTTCATAACCTGTTTTTATACCTAATTTTTCCAAACTATTGTAAAAACGAGGAGAAAAAGTACCGGTACCATTGGGAATCATTTCAAAATTCAGATGATATTTTTTTAATGGATCCAAATTTTCCAATTTGAGTCCAAATGCCGGATGAACAAAGAAAAATATTTTTTCCTTATATAAAGACTGTAATTTATTTAGGGATAATTGAAAGGCAGTGTTTGGGGAAAGATTCTGGTATATACCAATGTTAAACAAAAACCATAAAACACTAAAAATAAAAGTAGCTACAAAAATACGGTGATTGGTATTTTTGGTTGAAAATTTGGGTGGCAATAAATGAAATATTAATAAAATGATAAAACTAGCACACATTAATAAAATTGGAAAGGCAATTCTGTCAGGGAAGCGATAAAAAATATCCATATACACAGAGAATGAAATGGCATAAAAGAGATAACAAAATATTATTGATACAATAAACCAATAAAATTTAAAAACTATAAGCATAGCAATAAATAATATTAAAAAAACAGACCACTGTATATGGTGTTTGATTAATCTTTTTAATCTATAAAAATACAAATCAAAGTATTTTTGTATTTTATTTTCTTTTTCTAAGACAGAATATTTAAAAATATTGCCAAGCGTATTAGTGTTATATTTTCTTTCATCAAAGAATATAACCCAGTTTGCAAAACTGTCATAATCATTCTTTGTCCAATTATTTTTTGCTAAAATTTTATTATTATTTCGATTAGCTTCTATTATTGGGTATCCGTGTAAATTGCCTCTCAAATTATTGAACTCATGGTATTGTTGATATTCAGGTGAAGTCAAATGGGTACGTGCTAGATTATCTCCAATCAATAATAATAGGAATGGCATAAAGAAAATCACAAAATACTTGGTTTTTTGATATTGGTAAATTAAAAACAAGCCTATGATTGGAAGCCCATAAACCAAAACCGCATAGGCACTTTGCATTCGTATCGAAAATGACAGTGAAAATAATAGCCCTAATCCTAACACATAGAAAATAGAAACTTTTCTACTGCTTAACAAAACTAAAAAAGCAAATAGGCTGTTTGCACCAACCATTATACTGGTTGAGGTATAATCGACTTGAAGAATAAAAAAACTGTAAAAGTAGAAATATACAATAAGAAAAGGAATGAAAAAAGTGTCAAAGTTTTTTATCCTAGCCAAACTTCTGACAAAAATAAACAAACTCAAAATATGTACAAAATATAATGTCAATCCGTACCATGGCATGTCATTGCTCATTTGATATAAAATATGGAGCAATTTCATGTAAAAAAAAGATGTAAATTCTGAGATGAATCCTTGTTCTGCCTTAAATAAAATAGCTACGTTATCATTAATACGATAAGTTCTAGGAAGTACCAGTAGCAAAGAAGCTACAAACGACACCACCACAAAAAATAAAAAGATATCATTTCTAAATAACTTACAAATTTGACGATTGAATTTTTGAATTAACTTGATTAGATATTTCATTTTTGTTTTTTTCTAAAGTGACTTTTCTGAATAGACAAGGAAGATAATTGAGCGTATATAGTTAGCCAGAAAAGTTTTGTCCCTGCGAAAAGACCTGCTATAGTTTTTCAGGTAAATAGCTTCACAAACCTGCTAGGTCTTCAAGACCTAGCAGGTTTTAGATTTTGAATTTATTTTTCTGAACGTCTATAGGTTTTAAAAACCTAGCAGGTATAGGCTGAAACTTATCTGGACATCTATACCATCGTTTTAATGAATAGTTATCATTTCTATAGTGTTTTTGGGTTTAGTTTAATAACTACACGATCATTTGGTAGCTGCTCAATGATAACTCCATCGCATTCGAGGTTATAATTTTCCATAAAGGGGGGCACGCAATAGGGATTAGTCTTCGTTTCTACTATATAAGCATTGGGATTGTTTATCAAAGCCGGTATCATTTCATAACCTTTTTTTACCCCCAATTTTTCCAACTCGTTGTAAAAACCGGGTGAAAAAGTACCAGTACCACCAGCGTATACTATCTTATGAAAATTAAAATGATATCTCTTTAACGGATCCATTTTTTCCCAGCGAAGTACATTAGGCGGAATATACAATATTTTACCTTGATATGCAGATTGTAATCTATTTAGAGATAATTTAAAGGCAATGTTTGTAGAAATATTATGGTGTATACCAATATTAAACAGAAACCAGAAAACGCCAATAATAAAAGTTGTTACAAAAATACCATGAGTATTTTTGGTCGTAAATTTATGTGACCATAAATGAAATATTAATAAAATGACAAAACTAGCACATATTAATAAAATAGGATGTGCAATTCTAACGGGAAAACGGTAAAAAATATCAAGATATATACAGACGGAAATGGCATAAGAAAGATAACATAATATTGCCAAAACGATAAACCAGTAAAACTTAAAGATGATAAGCATAGAAATCAGTAATAGAAAATAAATATGCCACTTTATATCGGGATGTTTTATTAGTTCACCTAATTTTTGAGAATACAAACTCATATATTTTTGTATTTTATTTTCCTCTATTGATACAGAGTATTTAAAAATATTGCCAAGCGTATGAGTATTATATTTTCTCTCGTCAAAAAAATTCCACCTTTGAAATCTATTGTAGTCATCCGGTGTCCAATTATTGGCCTCTAAAATCTTATGATTATTTTGATTATCCCTCAATATTGGATTTTCATGTAATTCCCTCCTTAAACTATTGAAGTCATGGTATTGTTGATATTCAGGTGAAGTCAAATAAGTACGTGCTAGATTATCTCCAATAAATAATAATAGGAATGGCATAAAGAAAATCACAAAATACTTGGTTTTTTGATATTGGTAAATTAAAAACAAGCCTATGATTGGAAGCCCATAAACAAAAACCGCAAATGCGCCGGGTATTCGTATCGAAAATGACAATGAAAATAATATGCCTAATCCTAACACATAGAAAATAGAAATTTTTCTATTGTTTAATAAAACTAAAAAAGCGAATAGGCTGTTTGCACCAACCATTATACTGGTTGATGTATAATCTACTTGGGTAATAAAAAAACTGTAAAAGTAAAGATATACAATGAGAAAAGGAATGAAAAAAGTGTCAAAGTTTTTTATCCTTGCCAAACTTCTGACAAAAATAAACAAACTAAAAATATGTGCAAAATATAAGGTTAATCCGTACCATGGTATATCATGGGTTATATGATACAAAAGATGGAGCAATTTCATGTAAAAAAAGGATGTAAATTCTGAGATCAACCCTTGTTTTGCGTTAAATAAAATACCTACGTTATCATTAATACTATAGGTTCTGGGAAGAAAAAGTAGTAAACAAGATACAAACAACACCGCAAAGGAAAATGAAAAGATATCATTCCTAAATAACTGACAAATTTGACGATTGAATTGTTGAATTAACTTGATTAGTTCTACTTTGTTAGATTTCATATAGGGCTCCTTTCACTGTAGCGTATCCACCGGATTAATCAACAAGAAAACTTGAACATTGAGTATCAGGAAATTAATGTTACAAAGTAGAATTATGTGTACCTACTTAAATAGAACCTTAACCTTTAGCTAAAATAATAATACCTATCATAATGAAAAATACGCCTATTATTTTATTCATGGTCAGTGATTCGTTCAAAAATACAACGCTAGCAACCATCATAAAAGCATATATGAGGCTTAAAAAAGGGTATGCATAACTCAGGTCAAATTTTGACATTGCTAACATCCAACTGAGTCCGGAAGCAAATGTTGCTAGGATTGCAGAAATGACCCAAGGGTTTAATAATAAAATAAATAAAAATTTTAATTTTCCAAAATTATCTAATGGAAGTTCTCCGGCATTGTTGACTTGCCACTTTATAACAAGTTGACTATACATTGTAAAAACAATTGTCATCAATACACCAATATGTCCAATATAGTTATTCATTTTACTTATTTTACTTTGAATGTCTTTTTGAACATATCTTTGATGTTTCTGCTGATAAGCATCCAAAAAACACCAAAACTATAGCGAAAATCGGCCAGCGTTTTAAATTTGGGCCACAGACTATTCAAGAAGTTTTTTGGCTTGAGATAAAAAAAGAATTTATGGGCAATCCACCCTCTTGAAGCTTTTGCTTGAATTTCATTAAGCTCATCAGCAGTCATTTTGAGTGTGTCATGCCAGCCATGAAAGATAAAAGTACCCTGAATGATTTCTTTACCAAGCAATTGTTCTTGTTGGAATATATCGTATAGTTCCGTCCCAATATAAGGTTGGGCAACAAAAAAGTGAGCAAAATCCACTTCTGAATTATAGGCAAAATTCACCGTTTCCATAATTTGTTCTTTGGTTTCATAAGGAAAACCAATGATAAAAAATGCACCAGTCCAGTAACCTAATTTATTGGCTTTTGTAATCAATCTGCCAATTTGTTCCAAATCGATGGGCTTTTGGATGAACTTAAGCGTTTCAGCGTTACCCGTCTCAATTGGCACAGTCATCTTATAAAACCCAGCTTTACGCATTTTATCAAGTAGAATATCATCATCTGCCAGCCATGCACTTATTCCAGCGATATTACTCAACGCAATACCCAATTTATTACCTTTCTTATCATCACTAATAAAGTAATCGCAAAACTCATAAATCCGTTCTTTTTTCATGATAAACTGATCATCAAGGATGCAGATTTCACGAATACCATATTCTGAAACCAACATTTCAATCTCTTTAAAGACTTGCGCTAGTCCTCTTGACCTATATTGGCGTTTCCACATATTTTTACTGCAACAAAAGACACATTTATAAGGACAGCCACGAGAAGTCATGATTGTCGCAATAGGTTTTTTGCGGGAAAAATTAAATAGTCGATGGTTGTATCTTTTATAGAATTCCATATCAATAAATTTACGATCTGGAATCGGTAATATATCTAAATCTGAAATTAATTTTCTTGGCGAGTTTTCTACCACCATGTTATCATAAGCACGAAAGCACAACCCATCTACCGACTCAATAGGCAGCTCTCCTCTCAGTGATCTGACCAATTGTTCTAATGTGATCTCACCTTCATGACACACAATAAAGTCCACAAAGGAATTATCACGAAGAATAGATTTTGCATCTAAAGTCGCATGAGCACCACCTATTACAATGGGCACAGAGGGATAGAGCCGTTTAGCCATAGCAGCAACTTCTAAAGCTTCTGCAAAATAGCCCGTAAAGCAACAGGTAATACCAATAATATCTGGTTTAGCTTTGCTCATTTCCGCATGAATTTGTGCTTCATCATCTATGCCCTTGACATACATATTCCCCTTAGGTTTAGGATTGTCTGTCCCCATCGCGTAAAGGTCCAGAATAGAAACATTGATTTCTTCCCCAAAAATGTGTGCCAAATAAGTTGCTAGAGAAACCAATCCTAACGGTTCTGACATGTGAATGTCCAGATTACGCACAACAATGTATGGATGGATAAGAATGATATTCATTTTACATTTTCTTCATTTATTAACAATAGTATAATTTGACAATGTCACATTGTAGGGTGGGTAGGAGCGTAGCGGAAACCCACCATGCCCATGAATTGGGTAATATGACATTGTCGAGATAAGTACTGAAGCACAAGTTTTCTAACATTATAAACCGAATAATAATGTAGGGTGGGCAAGGTTCTTGCCCACCTTATTTTTTAATGAGCTACAAAATATTCGATAACTTGTGCTTCAGTCATTCAATATCCAATTTAAATAGTATTTTGTTGAGCCGGTTATAAATGTTAAAAAAGCTTTTGTGTACCTCTTCAAATCTTAGCTATGCGGGTGAAGCTTCATCAATGCTCCGATAAGCCATTGATTCCATCAGAGTATGGTTAATAAGTGTTTGATATGAAAGTCCTTTCTCTTTTGCTTTTGCTTGATAGCTTTGAAGAACTTCATTATCCAGCATGATAATAACACAAGTTTTATCTTTGGCTTCGGCTTGCAATTTTGAGAGATGAGGTACGTCCTTAGCCCTTTTTGCATTTGAAAAATCATATTCTTCACGCATAAATTTTTGCCTCCTTTTTAGTTGCTTTACGCGCCGAAATAAGACGAATACGTTCATTTCGTAGCGTATAAACGACAGTTAGCAATCTCGCTTGATTACTCATACCTATCAGCACCCAGCGGTTCTCACCCTCAGCATCCGGATCCTCTCGAACCAAAGCTAATGGGTCAAGAAGTGCCGTTGATGATTCTTCAAAAGAAATGCCATGCTTGATGAGGTTTGATGATGCTTTATTTGGATCAAATTCGATTTCCATACTTTAGTGTAGAGATGAATTCAGTTGACTCTCTTAGAAATAACATAGATTGGACGTTTCCGTGTTTCGTCATAAATCTTACCAATATAGAGACCAATAATACCAAGATTCGCAATAATAATACCACCCAAAAACCATATAGATACCATTAAGCTTGCCCAACCTTCAACTGGAATGCCCCAATAAAGAGCTTGTATCATAATCCAAATTGAAGCCATTGCCGCACAAAATGATATGGTAATTCCTAAACCAATAGAAAGTCTAAGTGGTTTGTTAGAATAAGAGATGCTTACTTCTATGGCTAAGTGAAGTAATTTTCTGAAAGTATAAGCACTTTCTCCTTCATAGCGCATATCATGTTGTACGTCTATATAACCGGTTGCAAAACCTAACCATTGAATTTGGGCTCCAAATGCCCTTGAACTTTCCTGCATAGTATTATAAGCAGAAATAACTTTTCTACTAACAATTCTGAAATTAGCTACTTGGGGATCATAGGAAAGACCACAGAGCCATTCAAAAATGATATGATACAAACTAGAAGTCATTTTTCTCCACCATGAATCTTGGCGTTTTTGTCGTCGCGCATTGACAATGTCATATCCAGCTTGTGCTTTTTGCCATAAAAGCGCAATATCTTCAGGGCGATCCTGAAGATCACAGTCCATCACAACCGCCCAATCTCCTCTACACAATTCTATTCCTGCCGTAATGCTATGATGTTGACCAAAATTACGACTAAATTGAATACCACGAACATGAACATCTTTTTTAGCAAGGATTTCAATCGTTTCCCATGAACCATCTAGTCCACAATCTTCAACAAAAATGATTTCATAATCAGTAACCCCATTCAGTGTATTTATCGTCTGAGTAATCCGTTCATGTAATCGTGCCAAACAAGCTTCACAATGATAAACCGGAATAATGATAGAAAGTATCATAAATTTCAATTTCAACCTATTATAAGCGTATTAGCTCCGATTATTTTGGGTAAATTCTTCGGTTCTTAATACTGCCAAAGAGGCAACAAAATCAACAAACAGTTTGACATCATTATTTTGGGTGAAAATGTCTGTTGAGATCAGTTTTCCTTGATCAATAACAACGTTCATGGATGAACCCGGCTTTTTTCTTTGCCCCATTGTTGTGATTATCGCTTTTTTCCTTTTCGCAATTTCAGCAACCCTGTTCTTAACCTTATCTTGTTCCGGTTTCCAAGTGAATGCACTATCAATAAATTTTTCAGCTTTATTGAACAACTCGCTTTGTGCGGATTCCAACATGGGAAGAAGAATGTCTTCCAGTGTTCCTAGAGAATCGGGTTTTGCAAATACATAAACGCCAACCGTTTTTTTCATACAGCTTGCGGCGAGATTGTTTCCATCATCTATTATAAAATTTTCTTCGAGAAAAATAATATCATCATCTCCAATCTGTGCAAATTCATTCTTACACCATGAAAACACATCAGAAGGTTCTTTGTAATCTCTATCGTACAGAAACAGGTAGTTACAGTTATTGACTATTTTCTTCGCATCGTCAGAAAAGGATTCTCGGTCTTCAAATAGCGGCAAGAAATCTTTAAGAAAATCTTTCGGATTATTTGTTTTGGTTTTTCCCCCTGTGTTAAAAAGCAATACCAGCAATTTTCTGTTTTCATTGTATAATGTTTTATCCGGCAGAAAAAACTTGTGTGCCATATCCAGACTCATATCCTGCGCGGCATGATTTTCCATGCTGGTTTTGAATAACTGATTAAACGGTGCCGGATATTCGCTAAATTTCCAACTAATTTGTTTAATATCAAAATAATACTTGAACATCAGACGACAAAAAGCAACATCGTGTGGACCTTCACAAAATACCAGTAGGACATTAATCTTTTCCATTATTTTGCCCTCCTCAGATCAACATTACCAGCCTCGACAAGTCGCCTGAATTTTTTGCCTGTGAATTCTCTGGCAACAATACCTTCTTCATTTTCCACTAAAGCACACGCGGATAGATCATCTATTTGTGGCATATTTTTAACGAAAGCATCAATACACTCTTTACTATGGCTAGTCAAAAATACTTGGGTATTAAAAAGTTTCGAGAGTTCATCAATAAATCCCGCAAACTGAGCGATCAATTTCGTATGAATGGCATTTTCAAACTCGTCAATAAGAATAATTCCATTTTGTGCCGAGGCAAATAGTAGTGAAAGGAAAAAAATACGCTGTAACCCTTCACCGTATCCGGTTAAGTCTAAGGTTTCCTGGAATACACGATCAGTAACCAGAAAGCGTTGCATTTCATCAGCCAGTCGAATATCCTCAACCGTTTCTACCACCTTTTCACGAATGAATTCAACGATTTTAGGTAAGCTTTTGGATTGCACACTTTTATAGTGGTGCTGTGCATAGCGGTGTGGTTCATTTAAGAAAAAAGGACTACTAAACACGGATGGACAAAGAATTTTAATACGCTCCGCCTGAGTTTCACGATCTTGCCCTTTGAATATTCTGATAAGAGATTTGAGCGACGTTTCGGCATAACATGAAGAAATTTCTACCGACTCAAGATAATGTGATTTGTCGATGCTGCTATTCTTTTCTTTATAGTGTTTTATCAAAATAGTTGCATTAGAGTTATCAAATTGTCCACTAATCTCAATCACCGGTGGTATCTGCTCAATAAACCATTCTGGATTGATCCGATCTTCAGTCATTTTTCCGCGCCGTCGAATCACTTCCAACAAACCCCCAAAATCATTCTGACGACAAAGTAGATAGACAGCCTCAAGTAATGTTGTTTTTCCTGAATTGTTAATACCAGTAATAAGATTGATACGGGACAACTTTGAAATGGTTAGATTTTGCAATCGTTTATAGTTAGACACTGACAGTTCAGAAAAATGAGCATCAATGCGATCATGAAACACGATTTTTTGCTCCACACCGACAAGACTGATAATACTAGATGCTTTCGCTCGGTTTATAATGCCCTGAAGACGACCAAGAACGGATTCAATATCCGGCAAAGAATCTTCCTGAATCACCATTTGTCCTAAAGTGTCAATTTCATTGCTGATTGATTTTATAGCAGCCTGTTGATGTTCACGAAACATCAGACTACTAGAACGGTACGCTGCATTGATATCACGAGTGAGTTTTAATTGTTCAAGTGCTTTTTCATCATTAATTATCTGGCCTAATAATCTGATATCATCTCGTGTCACCAGTGCCGGTTTCAGGTGATCATCTCCATAAGATACACTGCCGTCATCATCTTCATTTTCCAACGGTTCTGTGGATATTAAGGAAAATAAAAATTCACAATTTTGAGCATTTTGGGACTTATATTCATTATCATCCCATTTTAACCACTTTTTTAAAACCGCATTACGAACAATTTCGCGAAAAATGGGAAATTTATTTTCGTTAAATTGATCACCATAATCAGAATCCTGATATTGCTGAAGAAATGACAAAGCCCTTAAAGAACGGCGTAGTTCTATTTTAGTAATGGCTACCCGTTTGCATATTTCTTCTTCTGCAAGTTCGTAGGTAGAATGCATTTTGTCAAGCAACTTAGCCTGATTCCATTCTCCCCATTTTTTGTTGCCACTGATATGTTTCAGGGCCATCAAAGTAAGATGATGCATTTCATCGCTATCAGTATATAAAACCACCGGGACTTTACTAAAAATATCCGAATTGAGTTTACCCAGATCAATACCTTTTTGCTCATACTCTGATTGGAGATATTTCAGGGTTGCAATCCGCCGATTACCTTCAACAACAACATATCTTCCCACCTCCAATGGGCGAACTTGTATCTGATCAACCGGTAGGTAGTCATTCGCGTTAAAACTGTCCAGAATATCTTTAATATTCTGATTTTTATGACCCACTAATAACTGAGAGGTTCGATGCTGAACCGATTTTTCTTTGAACGATTGTTCTGGAACTTCTTTATAGTCAGGCTCATGGATTAAACGAAAGTTGTTTGGATCCAAATATAAATTTTTCAAGCTGACTTGTTTTTTATTGGCATCAAATTGTCTATTGTCTGTTACCATTTTTTGTTCCTTGTTTAAGTACTGAAGCATAAGTTTTCAGGTATTTTAAAATTCTTCCTCAGTCCCCCTTTCCGAAAGTGGGAAATTAATAGAGTTCCCCACTTACTTTGGTAAAGGGGGTATTTTTTTTGGTAATTTATTCAACCAAAAATATCTATAAATAATCGACTGATTAGACAAAGACTAAGTTCTGATTTTTGATTTTTAATTGAGTTTGTTGTTGCTTATCACGAACTAACTGATCGATTTCTTGTCTATACGCTATTAATTTTTCCATCGGCATAGCAAAAGGTTTTAAATAGAAGCCACTATGGTCTGATGTATCTAAACCCAATTCTCCTTTCCATAAAGTATTGGTATCAACTTTGTTTAGAAATAATTTATGTTCCAAACACTGTTGGAACAGTCGTGTTCCCGGAAATGGAATCAAATTAAATACATTGACAAGATCAAAATCAAGTTCTTTGATCATCTGTATAGTTTCTTTTATGGTTTCATCAGTTTCTTCAGGAAATCCAATAATAAAAAAACCACGAGTCATGAGTCCTCTTTTCTTAAATAACTCTGCCACTTCAAAAATTTTATCACGAGATAGTTTTTTTCCAATCACTTTGTTCCGAATGAACTCTGAAGCATGTTCAACGGGAAGGATGGCATGTCAATATCCAGCGTCACATAGGGCATCAACTATATCTTGGTCAATCGTCGCAATGTGAAGCCCGCTCATAGAAGTAAATTGGATATCCAAATTTCTTTTTAATATCTCATTGCATATTGCGATTAAACGAGATTTTTTAATGCCCATATTATCGTCAATAAATTCAAAATAATTTACCCCAAATTGCTTATGCAGTCTTTCAATTTCATCAACAACTCGTGCCGGACTATGATAACGAAAACCACGTCCCATTAAAGTATTAAAAGCACAGAAATTACAGTCAAAAGGACAACTGCGACTGGTTAATATGGGAGCTACGATGTCAATCTTATGTTTTTTGGGATTAAGCCATGCAGAATAATCAAAGCGATAATCATTGATAGAAATATCTTGCCATGCTGGCATCGGTAAGTCATCAAGATTTTTGATGGGTTCTGGACGTTCTCCGATAACAATTTTTCCATATTTTGTTCTTTGGGCTATTCCAGGCGTAGTAAAATCTGTCTCATTCGCATCAAGCATATCGCAAAGTTTTACGAAGGTGTAATCAGCCTCACCAATCGCAATATAATCTATAAAAGAACAATTCTCTAAAATTTCTCTAGGAAATAGTGTTGGGTGCATACCTCCAACTATAATTTTGACATTGGGAAAGGATTCTTTGATATAAGCCGCACTTTTTCTTACGAGAGGGAATGATGAACTTGAGCAGGTAAAACCAACTAATTCCGGTTGATATTCATTAACTGTTTGCAGCGTGATTTCTTTTAAAGTATTCTCATCTGTGCCAATGAATACGCCAAGATTGGATATAACGGGTTCATGACCAAATTTTCTTAAACTGGCAGCAAGATAAAGCAGAGACATTGGCGGAAACCGCCTTGTAACTCTGTTAGGATCAAAGGGGGGCGAAATTAAAAGGCATTTCATTTTTATTTAGCTTCTATTTTTAGTTTATTGTTTACCATTCGGTTATAGTCTTTCTCAATTTGATAAGGGACAAACTTCATAACCTCCCCCTACCCCTCATTCGTAAGGAGGAGAGTTCCCCATCCTTGATAAGGGGCTAGGGGGTGGTTGTCCATCACTAAATTGAGAAACGCTATAATAAATTTCAAATTTTTATACATTCCCGCTTGAATCATCAGCATTCTTTGACCTGATAATCTGATGGTATTGGGTTAATTGCTGCTATTTTATTTCTAAAGTGATATAATTTTTGGAGTGTAAAAATTTTTAATTGCGAAGAACCCATCTTTTTCCCGTATTTTTTTGAGAATGTTTCACCTAACACCAAGTAAAGTTTAAAATCATTTATGCAGTAAGCATCAAAAATATCTTTAAATTCCTTATTTAAGAAATCATTGATTGTTGTTGCAAATTTTTGTTGTATGTTTTTAATGTTAAGACCTTTTAAAGACTTAATGTCTTTCAGTTCTACTAAGTAAAAGTCATAACATTCATTAGTATCACATTTAACAAGAATTAAGCAGTCAATAGAGGGGGGAGGGTTAGGTTCTCTTTTTGAGTTATAGTATGCATCAATTTTTAAGACAATGTAGTTATCTTCTGCTAATTGCTTGCTAAATTCAACACGAGCATTATTTTCCTCACAAGTTTCTCGACGTAAACCAACTAAATCTGAATTTATAATTTTGTCAAACATCATGAATCCTCATCATTCAATTTTTCTATTGCGGCTAATTTTTCGTTAAAGATATCTTCAGCAATTTCCAGAAAATTTTCATCATCAATGCCTAGCTTGTCTATAGGAACATCTTTAGCAATGCTACCTTGAGGTGTTTCTTTGAAAACAGTTGCTTGTATGGAAGCTATATCAATTTTTCCTTCTAAAATGAGGTTGTTCAGTTTGTTAAACAGATAATCACTATGAGATGTGATTACAATTTTGACGTTCGCTTTAACCAATTTGGCCAATATTTCCATTAGTTGTATCTGGGCTTCTGGATGTAAATTAGCTTCTGGCTCTTCTATAAAAATAATAGATTTTGAGTTTGCCACAGCCACTTGATATTTTAGGTAACAAACTATAGGGGATAGTTCTGAAACCATTGAAGAGGTTGCAGAGATATCTAACACTAAATCGGTTTGATGAGGGTTATAAAACATTTTTTTAGTCACTTCATCAAAAATGACTTCACCTTTGAGAATCGTTTGTTCTATCTCATTCACAATGCCTAAAATCGGATTATCATCCTTCAAGTTTTTGGGTTGCAGACTAGATAAACCTAAAAAATAGTCGCTGCATGGTTCAGAAATATTGGGGAGTTCAAGTTTTTTGGTGGTAAATCTCCGACTTTTTGATAACTCAACCATAATTTGAGAAAGGCTATTTAATCCTTGATATAAACCAGAACGGGAAGCCGGTAAAAATATCAGCGAAGTTTCTTTTTTAACTTTACCCAAATATTCGTCGTCAAGAAAAAATAAAGCTTGTTCTAAAACCAGATCAATATCTGCCCTAAGCTCATCATCATATTCGTCTTCTGTCAGCGCTTCATAAGAAAACTTTTCTCTGTATTCTCTAAATAATTTGTTTATTTTAGCAACAATATCTGTCGTTTTAGGTACCAATTTTTGTTCTTGAATTTCCATTGTGAATTCATCCGAACCTTTCTTGATTGTCACACTCGGTATCTCTTTAGAAAATTGGTTAGTCATATTATCAAAAGTGTTATAAAAAGACTCTTCAATTTCTTCCAGCAACTCTTGGAACAGTGAAAAAAGCTGTGTGCTTATCATTTCATTCTGTGGATTTATTATTTCATGAGCCTCCTTCACTGCCATATTAACCCGAAACTGAATCTGAGAATATGAAACTAGCTGTGATAATACCTCATCTTTCCTAATTCGGTCCATTTTCATGTTCAACAGATTCTTTAAAACTAAATAAACCGCAGAAAGAGCATAAGACTTACCAAGATTATTTTTGCCGAAAATAACCACAAAGTCTTTGGTGAAATCAAAATTAAATTCTTTTACAGGGCCAAAATTTCTGATTTTAATTTGCATAACAATATTTCCTTTATAGGCCGGTAAATGATTTCACATTCATGTAGGGCAGAGTTGTGTGTTTGCCCTCATGCGTGTGACATTATTTTTCTGATTTTACCTTCTCTTGTTTTAAAAAACCATCGTTCTTCAAAGAGGCGTGTATTGCTTGAGCTATTAAGCTATACCCTTCACTCGTATAATGTCCAAAAACTCTAAATGGAAAGAGTGACTGTGGATCGGGATGAGTAGCAAAAACTCTATCATGTATGTCTATGATTGGAATTTTCAGGTGTTGAACAATAGACAATACCTGATGACGATGGTAAAAAGTGCCATGTTCTAAATCCGTTGCATATCTATTCCATGCAGGAAGATAGACAAAATAAAGTTTACCTCCCCAAGCAGATGTTAAATTCTTCGCATTTTTAAGCAGTTCTGTAAACAGCGGTGGTAATGATGGTTTAATTAACAACAGACGCAAGTGCCAAAGCTTTATTATATTGACTATATTATCTAATACTGTTTCTCCACCTATTTCTTCCATATATTTAATCAATATCGAGTCTATTTCTGATTGTCTATTGATTAAGTGTTGCGAGAATCGGTGATTACGATATTTCAAAAGGAAGGGGGAACTTTGTTCTGAAACTAAATCTCCCAAATCATTTCCTTCATAATACAGCCACAACACGTATTTCGGCTTCAGAGGTTCTGCATATTCTTTTAGGCTTGCCAATTCAAGCAAAGGGCCATTACCACCATTCCCCAAATTGATTACTTGTAGTCCTGACATCCTTCGTAGTTGGCTTGCGATATCTTCACCTTGTTTAACACAAATACCTTGGGTAAATGAATCACCAACCAACGCAACATCTATTCCCTCAACTTCAAATAGTCCGCTTGGATTGTTAAAACCATGTTCATCGCTCTTGTAATTTACCCATTTTCCGCTTTCGTTGCACAAAACGGTGTTTTTTAGTGATACACCACTCAATGGAAAAATTCTTTCTCCGTTGATTTCTAAACCATTTTTAGGAATTATTAAATGAGTATAAAAAGATGGGAAGGTATCTACACCTTGTTCTTTCATTTCCTGAATAATCTCCCGTTTTGATCGGGTATCAAAAGGGATTTCCATTTTTTGCGCTAGTCGTTGACGAATATCTGTTTTCTGAGAAAAGAGGAAAATTTCTACCGAATATACGCTAACACATATCGATAAACCAGTTAGAACCAAATTTATCTTGTAATCTTGACGCAATCTAAGGGCAAAGGAACATATAACAACGCCAGCGAGGGAAATTACCGCAAAAATCAAACGATGTTTATCTAGGCTAGATAATATCATGATCTTGTATAAGTCATAAATAAGTGCCATGAGGAAAAATAATATTCCACTGATTAGCACAAAATTTGCGAATTTGTTAGCACGCATGGTACTCCTCTGAAAAATTATGCTTTAGTACTTAACCTATTAAGAATAGTTTTTCTTATTTCCAAAGAATCTTGTTTTGAAAAATCTTCATCCCGACAACTATCGCATGGCGTTTCTTTTTCCCCAAAAGTAAAAAGGTTTTTGCGCCATTTTGCTAGTGCGTTTGAGGCATATATTTCAAAAATACTTTTAGATGACACATTATCTATTTTATACTTTTCATTTTCCACACTATCTGGAAAAAACTGACAGCATGGAAAAACATTACCATCATGACTGATAGTCAACTCACGCAACGAACGTGCACATGGTAATGTTCTAGTTGTTGAGGCATTGAGAAAACTAAGTGTACCTGCACGCGAGTTACCATATTTTAACCAATCATTAGCCATGATACGCAGTCTCATACCGTTCCAATCAAGATTTGATTCAATCTGTCCGTTTTCTAAAGGCGCACTGATTTCAGATTGACTTATATCTCGTCCTATTTTTTTTTTAAATTTTTTAAACGCTTTCAGTCGATCTTCTAATTGATAAGGTTTATTAACAGGAGGATGTAATGTCACAAATAGTGCATTTAAACCTATTTGACTTAATTGATTTAAGATATCTGACTCAACATAATCACCATTGGAATTGAACATGAGGAATGAATAAGGTAAGCTTTTTCGTACTTGTTTGATTTTAAAATAAATATTTTTATCGGCTAATGGTTCATTGTAAAGATTAAAAACAATTGTAGACGAATAATTGATGCTTTCTAGTTCACTCAAAATGTTGTTAAAAAGTTCATCTGTCATGTATAACTTATTTTTTCTACTGTCATTTAACGATACCGGGCAATACGAACACTTTCTATTACAATACTTGCTCGTTTCTAGATTGACAATACAAACAAACTTTTTAAATAATGCGCTTTGTTCATCAGTCGCCATGTTTGTAGGATAAAACAGAGATTTTAGGAGGTTATCTGGTACTAATAAAAAGTGTTCCCAATAATAGCGCGTCGATATTTTATTTAACTGGCTTGTTTCCATAACCTATCTATTAGTACAACGGATCAGGGGATTGAGCGGATTGGTGCAAAGGCCTATTGTCAGTATAATCAACAACCTAAATATTTATAGAGAGCGTTTTCCGACTTTTTTTAGCTACACCCACCAGACGAAATACTTATTTATTTCAATGACATAATAATTGTATTTAACCCAATCGAAAAATGCTATAACTAATCCATTAATGTGCCACCATTGATATCAATCGTTTCCCCGGTAATATAATCGGATAGAGATGTGGCAAGAAAAAGCGCGCAATTTGCCACTTCATCAGGCTCACCAAGGCGGCGCAGAGGAATGGCACGACGCAAACGTTCTCGTGCTTCAGGATTCATGCTTTTTGGCATATCGGTATTAATTGAACCTGGCGCTATTGCATTAATACAAATATTATATTGTGCATAATGATAAGCTAGATGGCGAGTTAAAGCAATTTGTCCAGCTTTAGACACTTCATAACTTGGTGAGGCACTTGGATGCGGCAATTTTGCCATTTGCGATGTCATATTAATGATTTTGCCAGACGCTTGAGCACGCATCAAAGGCAGAACCGCACGACAAGCATGAAATGTGCCATGTAAATTAACGTCAATCACTCTGTACCACTCTTCAAGGGGTAATTGTTCTACTGGCGTGCGAGTAATCACACCTGCACAATTTACTAAAACATCAATTTGACCAAAATGATCTAGTGTCACTTTTACAATTTCTTCAGAAAACTCTGGTTTAGCAATATCCCCGGCAACAATCTCAGCTTTTGCTCCCATATTCCGCACTTCGTATGCGGCTTGATTTAAGCGTTCTTGATTTGTTGCAACTAATATCAATGATGCACCATGAGACGCAAATTTAAGTGCAATGGCTTTACCAAGCCCACGTGAGCCACCAGTTACTATAGCAACCTTATTTTTAAGCAATTCCATTATTTTGTTGACTTGTTAAATTCCTAGAAAAAGTAGTTGCTATTCAACTTCAACATAGATCAATTCTTGCATACGCTCAGTTTTTGTTAGCATTTCTTCCATAGAGTCAAATTGCAGAAAAACGATACCAAATTTTGAAGTCATCACATCAGAAACATAATCACCCTTTTTCCACCACATAAATTGATCTATGATATTTTTTTTAATAAAAGAATCATAAATAATGTTTTTTATCCTACCATGTTTAGCACTCATCACACAATGGCGCGTAAAAAAACCTTTAGGCTCAACATGAGATAACCCATTACAATCCAATCCGGCAGAGGCTTTAACAATCCAATCAGGGTATAACACACCGGTAGCATGTTCAACTAATTTAATATAGAGATCACCGGGGGCACGCCGACAAATTTCAATAATGACCGGTTTTCCTTTTCTAAGAATATACTGAACATGAAAAATCCCCGTTTTTAAAGATAACAAACTTGCAATTTTATCAGATTCTAAACAAAGTTTTTTTTCTATAGTTGAAGATACAATACTAGGTGTTGATGCTGCGGAAACTAAATAAGGATTTTTAAAATAATGTTCATTATCAGAAAAGAAAAAAATAATATGCCCATTATGCAAAAAAGCTGAAAAACCATGACGACTTCCGCTAATAAATTCTTCTACAACGATGCGTTTTGCCGGTGAAGCCGAGAATGCTTTTTCTAACGCCGGTTTAGCTTGGGCAATATAATTAATTATAGAAATACCTTTACCACCCGTCAAATCTACCGGTTTTATAATTAAAGGAAAAGATAATGATTCAATACGGTTTAAGGCTTCTTTTATATTTGCAAACCCCATAGCTATAGGTGATGATATAGCATTTTCTAGGGCAAATTGACGATACAAATCTTTATGATGAATAATTTTTGCAATTTCGTATGAATCATGGCCTGGTAGCCCCAATTTTTCAGCAACATAGGCAGATGATAGTGCAGAAAAATCGTTACAACAAGCACAAATGGCACTGATTTTTAATTGCTCACTTAGTGTAAGCATTGCTTTGATCTCAGAAAAATCGGCTTGATGGTATTCGTCAGAATAAAGATGCCCTAATTCGTTGGGACGATTTCCAGTTGTAATAACATGATAGCCAAGTTTTTTTGCAGATAAAATCAGTGGAATATCCGCATATCCACCACCAACAATCAGCATTTTTTTATGTTTAGGGTTCATTTACAAATAGTTTTGCCGTTACAGTCTTATCATAACAGATTGATTTTTAATGACTTTAAATTTTGAAGACGATATAAGTCTATGAAATACAAAAGATAATTATTAAGGGACAAGTCTAATCACCAAAAAGACTATTCGGTATCGCGTATTTCTCGAAGTAATTGAGTTGAATCAATTTTGATAGAATTTATTATGATTATAACGGATTTTGGGGAGGCACTTATTTCAAAGCATACAGTATATAGTTTGAGTATTTTTTAAAGAGTTATTTTGGATCAATACGTTATTTTATTTATGGTTTTTAAGTGATCGGAGACTTATTGATTTATCATTCAAAAACAATCAGTTACTCTAAATAACGGAATTGATAATGACAATTATCAATTAACAATTAGTAATTAAAAACTCATTAAAAATGGCCCTCCCCAAAATCCGTTATAATCAGTTGTTTTTCACGCTAAAGTTGAGGCAAACAAAAACTTGTTAAGTGAAATTGTTAATTATTAATGATAAATCCTTCAATAAATTGGCGTGATTTTGTGATTTGAATCACCTTCAATAAATTGGCGTGATTTTGTGATTTGAATCAATTTGGGGTGCTGTCGTTAGGTCTCATTTCAAAATGGTTCTATTTTTATGACATCCCTAAAAAACAATTAATGAGCTACGCAAAAGTTTTTGTTTGCCTCAAGTTTTGCGTAGTGTTTTTCGTTAACAATTAGCAATTTCTCAGCTTTTGAAGCTTTCCCACCCAACGACCCCAGTACCCTGTTGCCGTTCCTTTGAAAATTAAAACCACACAGCGCCGTTACCAATATACCTTGTCTACCATAATCGTAAAACTTAATAATTGGTTTTCAATAAACTCAAGAGCAAGCAATATACTAATTAATTATCAAGTCTTTTTTTTAAAACAATTTTTTCGTCTGCTTGTTTAAATTCAACATCGAATAAATCAAATACCACTTCCCTGCCTAAAAGAACATCTTGATAGACTTCGGTTTGCATCCAGGCAACCGGAGCCGTAAAGCTATAAGAATCAAGTTGTATTTCTATATCCCGTAGCACATATTTAACGCTACCACCAATGCCTTCAGCTTCACTAAGAGACTCTGCATGAGCCAGTTCATAACCTAGAAGAAGTCCCAAATCTTTAGGTATAAGGCTGAAATCAGCACCAGAATCGACTAACATTTTAAGTGATTTTGACGTTTTCACTTTGAGTACAACAGGATACTTAGGTTGCCATTCGTGATGCTTGACGTTTTTAAATCTGATCGGTAAAAACCTCACCGGTTCGACAAAATCGCTGTCAAAAATGTAATCCATGATATATTGAGATGACGGCATATTATTGGTGGCATTAGCCACGTTTACAATGTTTTTATCATGCGCGATAACACCTTCATTTGTAAAAGCAATCCACTCAGATTTGTATTTTCTTAACTCACTTTTACAGGAACGATACCAGTCGTTGGGCGTTTTGTATTGTTTTGTCATAAATTGATTCCACTTTAAATTTGAGATAAATCCTGTTGCCGTTCTCGCGATAAATTAAAACCACACAAAGCCGTTGCCAGTATACCCTGTATTCCCATAATCGCAAAACTTAATAATTGTAGTACGATTGAATAAGCAACAGCGAGAGTTTGATCAATCCCATACAATCCTAAAGCCAATACACAAGCTACTTACTTGATAAATGTTACTCGCCTATTATTGTACCTTATGAATTTTACGATGAGTCCAATTATTTACTTTTATTTTCCAATTTCTAAATAGATTTATGATTGTCAGTTTATCATCTACGATTTATTGCTTAGGGGTAAATCCCTAAGCTAAAAGCTCAAGTCTGCTAAAGCAGACTAATTCTACCAGAATATATTTAGTGCCCTTTAGGGTACTTTAGCTTTTAACCCTGAACTTTAGTTCATGGCATTTAAACAGCAAGTTTCATAAGTTAATTGAATTTGAAAAACTATTGCAACCGATTGAATAGCAACAATTAAAAATTATATTCCATTTTTTCTGAGTTTTCAGTATCTTATGATTTGGTCTTTTAGCACTTATTAACGAAGAATTTCTTGTTTAACAAACTGCAAATTTTTATAAATGCCAATTAATTTATCCAAATCGGTACTGTCATAATTTTTGCTGATGGAATATTGATACTTATGTTGATCTAATTTGGTTAAAATCATAAAACTCCAATTGCCACCGATAATATAAGCTCCTTTTATGGTTTGAACATCATTTAATTCGACTGCTGCAATCAATTCTGCCAATAGTTGGGGTTCTGGATTAGAATATTGTAGTCCGTTTTTAAATTCTTGAATAAAAAAGTAAGGTTTTTCTGGATATTCCAAACCGGTTGCCACGACAAAATCTGTGATACCACTTAGGATGAATTGCTGGGTTTCATAAACTAAAGTTTCTTCATAAAAATCTCGAATTTTATGTTTAAAAGATTTATAATCAATTTTGTTTAAAATTGGTGCAATAAAATGGATTTTAAAATCTTCTTCATTGTAAACTTTGATTAGATCAATTTCTCGTTCTAATAATGTGGTTAAAAATTGGATTTCTTGCTCAGTCAACACCAAATCGCAATTTAACCAATGATTAAATACCTGATGATCATATATTCTTTCAAGATCGAATAATGTTCTTAATTCTTTAATGGTTATCTTGCCAAAATTATACGTAGGAATTTTAGGTGCGACTGATACCTTATCCTTGATAATTCGTTCTAAAGAAGCGATACGTTCTAATAATTCTAACTCTCGATCTCTAGTCATTTAGTTGTTCTCCTTCATGAGTCTTAAAAAACTGAGTTTTAGAAAATCAAGCGAGCGTTGGGTGAGTAGAAAACCCACCTAAGGAACGTGCATAAAATAAATTAGAGGGCAACCACAAGGGATTGCCCCTACGAATCCTCAATTGTTCTAGGGGCAATCCTTTATGGTGGCCCTATTGTTGTCGAATTTAATTTATGCACGTTCCTAATGGGTGTGATTAAAAGTGCATGGATAGCTATAAGACTCAATTGATGTTGGACTTACGCTATCATGAAAGCATTACTTCGAGTCAATCAAAAATTGAGCTGACAAGTGACCTAAAAATTATGAAAAAACCATGCACTTTTAATCACACCCCGTTCCTAATCTCAATGTTGACAAGAATCATTTTTCATTAATTGAATGGTTGCAATGGGTTTAGCTACCCACCCTACGCTGTATTCCCATAATCGCAAAACTCAATTCTATGGCTATGTATCCAAAGCACTAGCAGTCTGAAAACGCCAACCACAATCATATAAAACATTCTGTCAATCACTAAAAGAATGATAGCATATCCTAATACTATACTTAACACGGTAATAAACTCAACTTTTTTTTGATGTTTTTTAGTGGATGAAATTAATGATATAATACTGTCTAATTTAATAATCACCTATTTGGAGAACAAGATGATCGCCATTGATTTTTTAGAAGAAGAACGCGAGGCTTTACATTATGAAAGATATTTTTCGGCTAGATTTAAAAATGGACTATAATTAATGTTCTCATATTCATGGGTAAGACTGAAATTATGCTGCGAATAGGGCTTGATCACCAAATAATCCAAACCGATTTCATCACGGCAAATACGTGCCAGTTCCGTCATTTCATCCGCATTTTCGGGTAATAACAAAGATTGTGCCCCGACAGTGCAGTCATGATTATGTTGACGCTTATAGGTGATCAAACGTTTCCGATTATTGATAACCTTAAAAAAATCATCTGCTTTGCCGCGATGAATCTGATGAGATGTGGCTTGTGTACCGGCATTGATAGAAACCTTTATCCAAGAAGTCAATGGCATACTGTCTTCAATAAAACGATCAGTTATCACTGTACCATTGGTGGTGAAAGCAACATCAATTCCGGCTTTTTTGGTTATGGCAACAATTTCATTGATTTTTTTATGCAGCAAAGGCTCACCTTATCCTGCATACATAATACTTTTAACCCCCAAGCGCGCCATTTCGGGCAAGCGTTGCTGTAATAAATCCAGTTTCAGTTGCACCGGTTTATAACCAATATAGTCTACCGCACAAAAGGTACAGCGATGGTTACAAGCGCCTACAGGCGCGACTTCTACATAGATGGGATAGATTGATTTTGCTTTTTCCCATTCACCCTTCACAGCAAGGAAATCAGCCACCTGTTGAGGATGGTAGATCAGTTTATGGGTATCAATGCGGTATTTATCGCTCATATCAATATTTCTCTAATTCAAAAATCAATAGAAGGCTGATATTTAGCGTAGCCCACCTTCGGTTCACGCAAAAGTTTTTTAAGCAAATACTTTTGCGTGAAATGCTGATCTATCATGATTTACACTGATATCGTAGATTATCAATTCAATCAGTGCAATCAGCGTTCGCTCATATGGGGAAACGGGTTAAATTTTGATTTGTCCGTTTATTATCAATAAGTTATGACTACATTTCACCTATTTACCCACATGAGCGTCAGCGTTCTATCACATGATTTGTCTTCATAAAACTTGGAATACCAATATAAACTATTTATTAAAAGTGTTATGAAAATTTAACGCAAAAATGAAAAGGGCAAACACGCAGGTTTGCCCCTACCACGACTTGTTGAGTATTAGAATAATCTAATGCCCTTTATGCCGAGAGCCTTGTTGACTTATTTATAGGCGTTCTGATGAATTTCATAATTTATCAAGTAGCCTCGCAAAGCTTTTGGTGGTTTTCAGTTGTTCTCTAGTCAACCTTTTTGCAATTTGAATACCATCTATTGTTTTTTGATAACCGTGTTTTCCGCAAATCTGCAAAAGATGTTGAGATGGGTAATGATTATGATTAATTGCTTCGGGATTATGTTGGTTATTTTTCAACACTTTTTCTAACGAAACAATGTATTGCTTGCCAATAACTTCACCAGTTATTTTGGGTGCAATAAATGCCAATAGTTCAAATTCATAAATCATCCACACTGGATAAAATCTGGTATCCCTAATATCCCTCCTCAATTTTTCATTAAGCTGCCCTGGACATTTGCTTTTTGTACCATTCCACCTGCTCAGGGGGATGCCAGCTAAATCAAACATTGTCAGCAAAAGCGTTAATTGAGTATTACGAAGAATATTCTTAACTTGTTTTAGAAAATCTTCATAGTGAACACTACCCCCTTTTTTACCCCCTTTGGTCATAATGATTTTGGGTACAATATCAAGTTGCGAAAATGCGGGTATTAAGTACTGAAGCATAAATTTTCGTGTATTTTGAAATGGGGCAACCACAAGGGATTGCCCCTACGCAATGCCATGTAGGGGCAATCCCTTGTGGTTGCCCTTTGCGCTAAAATATCTGTT
>QNEL01000018.1 GCA_003645185.1 Candidatus Parabeggiatoa sp. nov. 3 | reverse complement strand
TTGAAAATAAGACTTTTGCACAAGTGAAGCAATGTTTTTTTAATTTTTTAGATGGACAAGTTTTCGATTTTCCCAAGCTGTCATTATATGGTTAAAATTTACAACTCATTTAGGAACACTATAATCCACAGCCCCATAATAAGTTTGGCGTTCTTTTTCGTTCTTGACCGGAACTTGTATTTTCTCATTAGTTCGCCCCCAAACATATAAGCAGACATCTCCCCACAGCAGATGACATTCATCCATCATAAACGCAACAATTTCACCAGATTCTATTGCATCATGGTAGTCTTCTAATGTGTTTTTAATTCCCTCTTGTTTTTGTAAAACTAACGTTTCATCTTTTTTGGGATTAGACTTTTCCGTCTTTTTCCAACTTAATCCTGCGGCATCCATTATTTCATAATATGATTGTTTGGATTTATAAACAACATGATACTTTTCCTCAATATGATCTCGAAGTTCTTCTATGCTATAATACTTTTTTTGTTTTAAAAATGAAATAATTTCATCTTTTTCAGTCGCTAACAAATAACTCCTTTTTCCATTGTATCCTAAAAGTAATGATTTTGCACCTTGTTGTTCATATATGTTTTTTCATTTGCTGACAAAAGCTTCTGATACTTGTAGAAAATTAGCTATTTCATTGTTTGTCAAGGTGCTTTCTAATGCCATTTCACAGCAAGAGCTCTTTTAATAACTCTTGAATCTGAGTTTGTGTCTATAATCTGTTCTAGAGTCAACATAGTTAATTATTTCCGGTTTTGAATTTGAATTTCTATATTCTACCAAACTCACTTTACAAATCAAATAGGATCACTATATAAGTAAAACGATTTGGAACATGAATATCTTTGGAACTATGAAAATACTTCCCGGGTAAGACTTGTCGTTGACTATTCCAAAGCATTTGAATCATATACACTTCGGCTAGATAACCTTTATGTTCAGCAAATTTTCGCTTTAAACACCGATATTGATGACGAATTTCATCCCTAACGAAGTTAGCTTTTTCCCCGGCCACTTTAATGGCTCTCTGGTAATTTGCGTGGTTCGTAAACAATTGATTACAAAGCATATATTTTTCTGTCTGAAATGTCCAAAAATATCCGTTGGAACAGATGTCCAACGTTAATTATGCTTGAGCCTCGTCGCTTTCTCACCTTGATTTTATTATTGAATCCTTCAACGAACTTAACGGAATGCCGATTAATGAAATAATTCACGATGACTGAAAGATAAGAATTCAATGTAGAGATGAATTTATCAAAACATGTTATACCGCTTTCATTAACTTGGACTAGGAAGGAATTTATCCTACGTTTACCACCATTTATAGAGGTCTTTGTATCAAAAATATTTTTAAGACAATTCTGTAGTTGATACGCGATTTATAACGAAGGAGAATAGTCAAATAACCGTTTTAATAATCCTTTATTTTCTACCGTTAAGTTCTACCGTTAAGTCTTTCTGGCTCGAAGAAGAGCCCACATTGCTCCTTTTAATTCAGCATATTCTTCTTCTGGACCATTCAAGGAAACTTATTTCCTTGGCTGAAAGAAGAATTAGGGGAGCTAACAGCCAAACAGGAATTGCTGATAATGGTTTTAGAAGTCCTACGAATAGAAGAACATATTCCAAGTCATTTTTGTCTTCCAGGACGCCCTCTTAGTGATCGCGTAGCCATAGCCAGAGCATTTGTTGCAAAAGCCGTCTCTGATATGTCCACCACCAGAATTTTATTGGACCGTCTTGCATGCGATATTGTTTTGAGGCGAATTTGTGGTTGAAAAAAGTTCAGTGAAATTACAAGCGAATCAACTTTTTCTCGGGCATTTGCCGAATTTTCGCAGGCTGAATTAGCTTCCCGAGTACATGAAACGTTAATAAAAACAACTTGACCCAGAACAACTCGTCGGGCATATTTCAAGAGATGCTTGAGCAGATAGAAGCCCGTGAAAAACCTGTAAAAAAAGATAAAAACAATGAAGGGCTTCAAAAACCGAAAAGAAAACGTGGACGTCCTAAAAAGGGTGAAGAAGTCGTCAAAGAACCCACTCGTCTACAACGCCAAAGTGACATGAGTCTTGACAAAATGCTGGAAGACTTACCTAAAGACTGTGATGTAGTTCGCTACGAAAAACAGCAAGGGTCATATAGAAACTTGGGTTGGTTACAAGCTTCATATCGACACAGCTGATGGGAAAGGCACGGTGAGTTGTGTGTTAACCTCTGCTTCAACACATGACAGTCAAGTAGCAATTCCTTTGGCCGAACTTACGTCAAAGCGAGTAACTAATCTCTATGATTTAATGGATTGCTGCTTATGATGCCTCCGAAATTAAGAATCACAGTTTTGAACTGGGTCATGTTCCTATTATAGATGTCAACTAACAAAGTGATAAGGTTTTAAAAGAAGAACTTCTCGCTGAAAAAAAACGGCTTAAATTTATCCATATTGAATTACCTGAACAAGTTCGTTATCACGAGAGGAGTGCATCTTCACTCGTTAATGGAAGACTGAAAAATGAATTTGGGGGTCGCCATGTCCGTGTACGAGGTCATGCTAAAATTTTCAGCCACCTTATGTTTTGTATCTTAGTGGTGACAGTAGATCAATTAATGCGATTCGTCACATAAAAATAACAGTAAAAACAATATTTTAAAAATAAATCGCCTCGGGGGGATAGGGACTGGTACGTCCAAAAATCGCCAATTTTACTCGTTTTTAGCATTTAAGTCCTTTATCGTGCTAATTTTTAATTTTTTGAAAGAAAAAACGGATAATCAAGTTTTTTTACCCCTTTTTTACACACTATTTTGTGGACTAATTTAAAAGTTTTGCAAGAGGCTCACATTTTTAAAACTTAATAATTCACTATAAATATATTGAAACTTTTATGAATCAGTTTTGTGGACTCAAGTGAGTCCATAAATTTCAAGAGCGTAATGACCAAAATAATGAATAATTTGTCGTTTTACCTCATTCAAATTCGCGATGAAAACCAGTGTTTCCTCTTTGAGTCCTTTCCAAACCACTACCGATATTCCTTCCATCAGACGAAATACCCTTTGTTCCGTTGGATTTTGGATCGGTTTTCCAACCTGATTAGCTAATGTTTCTTCATTCTCTTTTAGAATCTCCCTCAAGCGAAATTGGCCAACATTATATACCATAAGACACTTTAGGAATAACCATCATCAAAGCACCAATTCGTGCCTGATTCTTCAGAAAAACTGAATCAAGCATGAACCATGGGTATTTCAGAAAACGGAATCCCGATTCCACTTGACTTTGTTTCTTATATTCCTGAAATACTTCAATATCAGACAATTCTTCCGAATCTAATTGATTAGTAGCGAGTATAAAACGTCCCTTGGCATTTCTAGTGGTTGCGATAGTTTCTTCGTTACGGCTGAAACTCACCTTCACAAGGTATTCAACCCTTTCTTGTTTCTGTCCTGCCTTTGGACGACCCTGACCACTATACTTTCGTACTTCTTGTAAGGAGTAATCAAAATCATGGTATTTAGCCGTATGGCTCAAAGCATTGACGGCTTGTTCAGCTTCATTTTTGCTTGCAAATACTTGATTGCCAAGATGCCAAATTGCTTTGGTGAGTTTTTCTTCTTGGTTCTTCAAATGTTTATCAAAAGTAGCCGATTCTCTTTCAAAAGCTTGTTGAGAATGAATCAAAAGCCAACGTTGTTTTAACCCTCCATAATTGGAACACAATGCCACCATATTATAACCCTTTCCGAGTTCTGTCCATTCAAATTGGGCTGACGGTGCTTAGCATAATGCTTATTGAGCAACAATAGTATTTGGTACCCGAGTAATCCAGTCGTTCTCCGATAAATTTAGAAGCTTGTCCACAGTATAAAGCGCAGAATCTGCTACCCATATAAACTTTGAAGCTTGTTGCAATTGTTTTTGGAAAGCATTCACTTTGGCAATAGTTTCATTTCTGTCAGTTTTATCGCTACTGTTTCCGTCTAATGCTGACAGAAGGGAAAACTCGCAGGGCCACTTGTTGTCAGCGATAATACGACTTGTTTTAGATCAGGACGATGATCTTTAGAGTAGCTATGTCGTGCCTTGTATATTTACATTACTAAGTCGTAACAATATAATCTTTCGTTATTATTTAAAATCACTATTGCTTCATTATTAGATAATTACCTTGAAGTGTTAAACTGGTAGTATCCAAATGGGATGATTTACCTAACAAACCTTGTTCTGTTCCAATTTCAAAGGCCATATCGAAAAATAAGCGAGTGGTTCCATAAGTGGCGATTGCATCCAAACATCGCCCTAAAGCGTCGTCATTTAAGTGCTCGGATTCTATTCCAGGCCCAATCAGTCTATCTACTGGTTTATTTTGAAAAAAACGTGGGACTAAATAAAGCCTATCGTTTGTAAATCCTAATCCGTTTAGGATCATAGCGAGTACTCTTTGTCCCATAGTAACATTGGCTTTGTCTGTGGTTGGCAATCTTTGATTTATCTTATCTACAATTTTTAAATCGCGTGTGACTGCTGCAACTAACCCTTCGTTCTCAAGTGCTTGTGTCTTTAATAAATCTGGGTTTTGAGTGTCTATACTTGGCACTGTCATAAATTGCGCTTTTTTTTAACTTAACAGCCAACAGCTTTCAGCCGTTGTCGCAACGCGAAAGTCAGGTGGTGGTGACTAACTAAACACGAAAATTATAACGGTGGACAGTATATGTTTGTAGTTGTCATTTCCATGCCAATTGTCCCCGTAATTTTAATTAGTATTTTTTATAGGTTTATATGATATATTTATTTTTAATCTATGTCAGTCTTAGCCTAACACAAATAAATATTTTTTTAAATTTGTCAAGTGCGGAATGTCGGTATAAATCTTATTTAAAATGTTTTTTTTTAATTAATGGGTAATTGATAATTTGAAAACCCGTCATTTTATTAATTATTCATAACACTATACCCATTTGTTTTGATTTTGTATTAAACTAATTAGATAATTCAAGCAAAATATTTAGAAATTGAGCCATATCATCTTTAAATAATCGGTAGTTCCTATCAATCTTGCTTCTGCCCGATTTTCATTCCAAATTTATTTTGCGACTTTTTTCGTTCCAAATTTATTTTGCGAAGGGCAAATTTAAACCAAGTACTACCACGATCTAATCCTTTATGATATACAATCCTTGTAGTTATAGGTTTTCATCGCTAAAAACTTGAGCATCTATTGAGGCAATCATTATGACTAAACACACAATTTTTATGCAAAATTGTATTATCATCAGTTTGATTTTGTTGATTTTTTTGGCATTACCACGGTTTGCCCTAGCTGGCAATTTGAGAATTGAACCAGCGATGCCAATAATCGGGCCGGGGGAGTCTATTTCGTTAAGGGTGTTAGGGGCTATGGGAAAATTGAAGTGGATGGTTCCGAAAGCAGGTGAAATTCAGGAGAATGACAAGTATCGTGCCACTTATGTTGCGCCTAATAAAGTGGGTCAATACTACGTGAAAGTGATAGATAGCAATAACTCGTTCGTTGGGATTCCGGTCACAGTGTTGCCAAAAGAGGCAGCAAAACGCGCCTATTCACGAGAAAAAAGTGTGTGGAAAATTGTGACTAATCTGAATTATATCACGGCCATTTCCTCTTTTGAAGAAGGCGAAACACTTTGGGTAGGCACTCATGGTGGACTGGAAAAACGCAATGCCACTACCGGCAAGTTGATAAATGTCATAACGTTGTATTCTGATGATTTGCCAGATAACTTTATCACTGCCCTTGCGGACGATAATAAGGGTGGACTTTGGGTGGGAACATTCTCTACTGCATTGATTCGTATTGAGCAGAACGGAGAACAGAATTATGTTTTTTCTCAAATAAAAATAGGTAATGAAGTGACTATTAGTGATAATCTGGACTATGCCTTTTATAAAAGTGAAATAGGTGATGGAGTGACTATTAGTGATATTATTAGCGATGGTCAGGGTGGTCTATGGATAGGGACAGGCCTACCTTGGAACGAAAAAACCTTGAAGGTGTTAGATCAAACCACCCCCACTATTCACAAAAATATCATGCTGATTTGAAAGATGAAGAAGCGTTATGGACATCACTCGTCAAATTACTCTTCAAAGCCTTCTCGGATAGCGAGGATAGCGACGAGAGTGCTTCTGATTTTTTAGGTTCTTCCACTGAAGAATTATTGGGTGAGCTGGGTATATCCAGTGGGGCGCATTCCCAAAAAAAGGCTCATTATCAATCTTGGTTGAGTACTTTGGCCGAGTACAACTTTGTTTCGTAAATTAGCTTCGCGTTTGCAATTGGGCCTTCGCGAAAATAAATTTGGAACGAAATTCGCCCCGAAGCAAATTTGGTTTGAAAATTGGGCCTTCAAGATTTATCTTGATAAACAATACCTAGGGAGGGATGGTGGGATCGCTGTCGGTAGGATTTTGGGACAATTATTTAATTCAGTACCGCCCGCTTACCCACCCTACGAGGATCATTAAAAATGTTTTCGATCTACTGAGATTGTGTTTTAATTCCATAACTGATAACAGACTATGTTTCGACAAATTAATTTATCTGTGAGTGAAGAAAATCCGACAGAAGTGCCTGAAGAAATCCAGCGCATGGGGACGGAAGCTGTGCATATTCTTTGGCAATCTTCACAAGATTTGGCTAAAAAAGAAATTGAGGCCATTAGAAAACGCTATCAACAATTTGAATCCGACGTTTTGAAGCAACGTCAAGAAGCCTTGAATAAAGTAGAGCAGGTTAATCTGAAAATTGCCGCTGCTAATGCTCATATTGAAACTTTAACCAGAGAAAACAAATCCTTACAGGTTGATCTTAATCGCAATAGGGGCGATTTAAAAAATGCTCAACATGAAAAATCTCTTCTAATCGAAAAACTGGCAGAACAAGAACACGAAATCAAATCCTTGATTCAGGAAGTGGGGCGGGCCCGTGAACAAGCTGATGCTTTAAAAAAGCGTTTGTATGAAGTCAATCATCAAGCGGAGCAAGATCGTTTGACGCTCAAGGAAACCCGTGAAGAAGCGATAGTGAATTTACGCACTCGTGAACGTTTAGATAAAGATCTCAAAACCGCTATACAGGAATCGAAAGATATTTGGGAAAAACTCAAAATGGAACAGCGGAAAGCGGCAGTCGCTGAATCCTTGGTTCAAGAATTGAGAGAAGCCGGTAAAAAATATGAAGCGGATATCAAGCTGTTAAAACAAGAGAAACACGAACTGAAGGAGAGTTTGGAAGGTGAAAGCAAAGCACACATGGAAATGGAAAAGAAAGTCGCGGCTTTAACAGCGCGTGCCGATTCTCAAGAGTGGGGGTATAGGGAAACGATACTGAAATTGGAAAACGAATTAGAAGTTACCAAGAGTGAATCTGCGGCGCTTAGAAATCGCATGATTAAGGCAGAAGGGGCTCTTGAACGTGAGAAAAAGGCGCTTGAACGTCTGGAAACTAAACTCATTGCCGCAACCGGTGCAAAACTGTTATAGTTAAGCTACTGTTTTATGATAGAACGCTGATGCTACTGATTGTCATGATCTGCGCTGATTTTTGTTCTTTTTTAATCAGTGTTAATCAGGCCATCATCAGTCAAATCAGCGTTCTATCTAATTTATAACTTTCATCAACCACTGAATTAAATGGCAAAGTTGGAACGTAGGCCGAAACAAACTTTTAAAAGGAATATGAAAAATGATTGAACGCTATGCTGACTGGGTTATTCGTTGGCGTTATTTGATTATCCTTGCCACACTGGGGCTAGTGGCACTCACAACGCTTGGTTTTCCATTGCGATTTGATAGTGATTATCGCGTTTTTTTTAGCCAAGATAATCCCCAATTGATGGCTTTTGAAAATCTGCAAGATACTTATACAAAAAATGATAATGTGTTGTTTGTCTTGGCCCCTAAAGATGGGCATGTTTTTACTAACCAGACGTTAGATGCGGTGGAATGGTTGACTCATGAGGCTTGGCAAATGCCTTATTCTATTCGCGTCGATTCGATTTCCAATTTCCAATACACTCATGCGGATGAGGATGATCTCATCGTTGAAGATTTAATCATGGAGGCTTTGACGCTTGATGAGGCGTCGATGGCGAAAGCTCAGGAAATTGCGATCTCTGAACCTTTATTAGTTAATAAGCTGATTTCACCTGAAGCCGATGTGACAGGAGTCAATGTCATTGTTCAATTGCCAGGTGTAGAAACCGATAAGGAAATACCTGAAGTCGTTGTTTTTGTTCGTGATTTGGCTGACAAAGTACGCGCCCGTTATCCTCATCTTGAGGTTTACATCACGGGTATCGTGATGATGAATAACTCTTTTCCGGAGGCTTTTCAAGGGGATATGAAATCTTTAATCCCCATCATGTACATTGTCATTCTGATGATGTTGTGGTTGCTGTTGCGCGGTTTGTCAGGGACTTTTGCTACCTTACTCGTGATCAGCTTTTCCACGGTTGCCGCTATGGGGTTGGCGGGATTAGTGGGTTTATCTCTCAGTGGCCCTTCATCCATCGCGCCTACTATGATTCTCACCTTAGCCGTTGCCGATAGTGTACATTTCTTAGTCACGCTTCGGCACGAAATGCGCGTTAATGGGCTGGCAAAGCGTGATGCGATTATAGAAAGTCTGCGGATCAATTTTCAGCCCATTTTTTTAACCAGTTTAACCACGGCCATTGGGTTTTTAAGCCTGAATTTTGGCGATGTGCCGCCCTTTCACGATTTAGGTAATATCGTAGCGACAGGGGTGAGCATTGCCTTTATCTTGTCTGTCAGTTTTCTACCGGCCATGATGGCAATCTTGCCTGTGCATTTCAAGCAGCAAACCACTGAAACCGTTCATGCGATGGATCGGTTGGGTGAATTTGTGGTGGCGAAACGGCAGGGTTTAATGTGGAGCGTCGGGGGAATTATGGTATTCCTGATTGCCTTTTTGCCGCGCAACGAACTCAATGATGTTTTTGTCAACTATTTTGACAAGAGTTTTGATTTTCGCGTAGCGACTGATTTTTCCAGTGAAAATCTCACCGGTATTTACGACATTCATTATTCGCTGAGTGCTGGCGAATCTGATGGTATCAGCAATCCTGAATTTTTGCGTAAAGTCGAAGCCTTTGCACAATGGTATCGTCAACAACCGAATGTGATACATGTCAACACGATTACCGATACCTTTAAACGGTTGAACAAAAACATGCACGGCGATGATCCTGCCTATTATCGTTTGCCTTCGCGGCGTGATTTAGCCGCGCAGTATTTATTGTTGTATGAAATGTCTTTACCTTATGGTTTGGATCTCAACAACCAAATCAATATTGACAAATCCGCGACTCGTGTGGCAGTCACACTGAAAACCTTATCGACTAATGAATTACTGGCCTTGGAAGAAAGCGCCAAGCGATGGCTTAGGGAAAATGGTTTACCGGCTATGCAGAATGCGATGGGAGCGAGTCCGTCTATTATGTTTGCTAACATTGGTTCCCGCAATATCCGCAGTATGTTATTTGGGGCCACCATCGCACTGTTCTTGATTTCTATCATTCTGATCGCCGCGTTGCGCTCGCTCAAATTTGGGCTTATCAGCTTAATACCTAACCTAGTCCCCACTGCAATGGCCTTTGGTTTATGGGGATTATTGGTGGGGCAAGTGGGTTTAGGGCTATCAGTTGTAGCCGGCCTCACTATCGGCATTGTGGTTGATGACACGATCCACTATTTAAGTAAATATCTACGTGCCCGTCGTGAAAAAGGATTTACAGCACCAGATGCAGTGCGCTATGCTTTTCGCAGCGTTGGTTTAGCTTTATGGGTGACTTCGCTGGCACTGGTTGCCGGTTTTGCGATTTTGTCCTTCTCCCATTTTTCTGTCAATTCGACTATGGGTATCATGACTGCTATAACCATTGCTTTTGCTTTATTCGTTGATTTTTTGTTTTTACCCCCATTACTGATGAAATTAGAGGAGAGGCGGTAAATAAAAAAATAACGCAAGAGACGCAAGAGACGCAAGCGTCTTTAGCGTCTTTAGCGTCTTTAGCGTTTCTTTGTTGTTAAACTAACTTACGAGGAAAAAAGTATGAAACGATTGTTTTTATTAACTTTATTGGGTTTATTACCCTTAACAACCACAGCGGTAACGGAACAAGAATTGGCTGATGCGATTGCCAATGCTTCAAATGCTGAGGAAAAAGGACTCGCGATTGCCAAGATGGCTGATTATCGGGATACGGGCTGGATAGATTCCGAAGCTCAATTGGTGATGACACTGCGTAATCGCAGAAGAGATGAAACGGTGCGCAAGTTGCGCGTTAAAACAATGGAAGTTGAGGGAGATGGTGATAAGGGCATGTCGATATTTGAAACGCCACCTGATGTTAAGGGTACCATTGTGCTGACTTGGTCCCATGCAACCATACCCGATCAGCAATGGATTTACCTGCCCGCCCTGAAACGGGTAAAGCGTATTTCTTCCCGAAACAAATCAGGGCCGTTTATGGGCAGCGAGTTTGCTTATGAAGACATCGCTTCGCAAGAACTGGATAAATACACCTACCGATATCTGAAGGATGATTTCTACAAGGGAATGGATTGTTATAAGCTTGAGCGTCGCCCGACTTATAAATACTCCGGCTACACTCGCCAAGTGGTTTGGATCGATAAAACACATTTCAATTTCCATAAGATCATCTTCTATGATCGCAAGAATGCCAAACTCAAGAGATTAACTTCTGAGGATTACAGGCAATACTTGGGTAAATATTGGCGTGCCGATAAGATGCGGATGCGGAATTATCAAACGGGTAAACGTACCAGGCTTGATTGGAACGATTATCAATTCGGCAAAGGCTTTACTGTTCGAGATTTTACTAAAGATGCTCTGGAACGGATGCGGTAAAATCCGATTTAACTTAGCAAATGGTGGGTTTAGCTTCGCTCTACCCACCCTACAAGACTACAATCCTAAGACACGCCACCCTTACCACCTATCAGTTTGCAACACGGTTTAAAAAACACACACATTTATCCTGTATTTATTATCATAATATCATTAAAAATCAGAGAGTTATTCTCTGTGGTACTCTGTGGTACTCTGTGTTCTCTGTGTTGAAAAAAAAGTGCCTTAGCCAAACTTTTATAAAGTCACTTCAACATCATTAAAGGCGACTTCCATTATCCGATTCTCCTATGTTTTTAAGCCAAATCTCCTTAATTCGATATCAGCGTAAATCATGACAATCAGTGCAATCAGCGTTCTATCAAGATTTTATTAGCACCCGTTGTTCTACGAAATCCATAACTCATCACTTGATACTACATGATTTTTCACACGCAGAGTACAACGGATTAGCGGAATAAACGGATTTTACCCCAAAAAACTCATCCGTTCATGATCCGAATCAGTTGTCTATTGACCTGAAAATGTATGACTGATTCAAACCGTTTCATCCTGAAAAAGCCAAAAAAAAATCGAGCAGGGGACACCCCTGCACCCCGTCAAAGCACCCAAAGAAGCAAAGTATCTATTGTTCGCCTCGCAACGGCCAGACGTAGAAGGTGTTAGTCCTGCCGTCGGCGTTCACGAGGCCGCGGTCGAAGTCCACGATCCACGCGTAATACGTGACGGTAGCAAGCGACGTAGACGACCAATAGCCGTACGACTGTACGCCCGAGAACGCATCACCTTCCTTCCAAGGGCCTGTACCGGCTGCATTGGAGAGCGTGGGTTGGTATTTCTTATCAATCATCGCCTCCCACTCTTCTTTAGAAGGCAAACGCCACATACCTCGCCTAGAACCGTCACGAAGTCCACATTGTCCACTCGCTAGATTAGCGGCACTTTGCAGGGCAGTTTTCCAATCTTGATAGCCAAAACAATTGGCATTTGTCAGCCATATCAATCCAGTTCGAGTATCTGTGACGGTGCCATTGCCATTATCTATATAGCGATACGATAGGATCGATAGGATCGAATAAGCCCTACCTTTTTCTACCATAGCACCCTGAATTTCAAGTTGATTATCATTTAAACTCGCCGTTATAAATAAGGGTTTCTCTCTTCCTTCATTATAAATCTGTTTTGCCTCTTTAACGCCTATTTTAACCAGACCCTTACTTTGCAATTCCCCCAAAAACGGTTTTACCCAATCAGCTTGCCAATATAAATTCACTACAAATAGTTGAGTATCGGCATTGTAATCAGTTAAATGCAAGATGCCAGCCTGATAATCCAAATTGCGTTGTTTGACTTCATGATTAAACTGTTGTAACAATTGATGTCGCCGTGCTTGGAAATCAGCTGTGGGTTCAAACATCTCTTGTTTAGGCTGAAAATAAGCCGCAAAATCTCCTTTTGCGATTTTTGTAGGGAGTCGTCTGTCGACTTCCTCTAGCGGAGAATCTTCAGGCGGCGTGACTTCTGAAACTCTCGGTGGTTGAGGCGATGAACTCGGTTGCTTGAGATCATCGTATATGTCTTGAAACAAATAAAAAGTCGCAATAATGGCAATAGCCGTTGCCAGAAAAGAAATGAACTTATGGTTTTTGAAATACTCTGAAAAGGCTACTCCGCCACTGATAACAAATAATACTGCTAATATAAATAATTTGATTGTCATTGTTTTTTACCTTTTAAAATGTTGGGTTACGATTCACTAAGCCAAGCTACATATCAAATGCCTGTTATTTTGCGTTTGAATTTTCGTTCCTATTATTTTTTCTACTATAAACCAATACATCCCCTAAACGCAAATCTTCTATTGAACAAGAATAATATAGCGTTTCCCGATTGAATAAAGTATATTTATACACTCCACCGCAAAATAAATTTGGAACGAAAATCAAGCAAAATAACATGCACGCCATCGCAAAATAAATTTATTTCTATGATTTTATTGAGCGAATGCAAAGTTATCTGATAACTGAAAACTGAAAAACTATGGACATCGAATTTGAACGTTTAGAAAATGAAGCTGTGAGAGACACAATACGGCTTTATTTAGAACGAGTTGAACAGTTATATACGCCGATTAAACAATGGTTGACTACAGAAAATTTAGTCATTGTATCAAGTCGCGTTTCGACTATTGAAAGACAAGCTATTTATAAAGTTACCCAATTAACGGTGAAAACACCAGAAGAGGAAACATTAGCTGAAATCAAAGCAACAAGTTCAAAAGTCATTGTTGGCGAGGGATTGATTGAAATAGAAGGCTGGTTTGGTAAAGAAACACTGGTTTATATGACTGATGGTGGGCCTCAAATCATGAAACCTTCTCGAAATGATCGCAGCAAACAGGTTAGGGTACAGATGTATAAAGGTATTGATATTGATGGTTGGTACTGGATAGAAAATAGTCGCCGAAGAAGAATGCATCTTGTTGATCAAGCATTATTTTTAGAACTCATCACCTTTGTTAGCGATTATGAATTCTGAACCTTTAATCCCTATTTGGGAAGCTTATCTCGTGGCAGTAGAAGCCCTGAAAGTGTCTAAACGTGTCGTTACCTTTTCTAATAAAGCGAAACAAGCGCTTCATAGCCTTGATGATAATGAAGCAGAAATGAGCAAGCGAATCTGCTTTGAAAAACATAAGCTGGGCTTAAATCTCTTAAATCGTTGTACGGTGATCGATCAAGTCACTGATTTGACTTTAATAAATAGTAGCAAAGTGATTGATGATCTATTTGTTTTATCTTTATGGGCAACTTTTGAACGTTATTTGATAGATTTTTTCCAAGTCAAAGGCGAAAAAATACGCGAAATCCTTCCGTCTGATTTAGCTGAGGTTTATTATGAACATTTATCAAGAGAAATAGAATATTGGAAACCAATGGAAATATTAGATTTACTGAAGCGAAGTTTGTTTAAAGGAAACGAACAATTGATTGAGCTTGCCAAAGATATTTTGAAATATAGAAATTGGGTTGCTCATGGCAGAAATCTTTTTATGCTTAAACAGGGCTAAACCTGACAAGTTTGGCAAGCGGGTGGTGAGTTTTGGGGATAAGTTTAAGAATTGACAATGGTGGGCAAGCGGGCGGTGAGTTTTTGGGATGAGTTTAAGTTTATTGCCGCCCGCTTACCCACCCTACATTTAACCGACATGAATTGACAAGTTATAATTTTCGTATTTGGTTAGCCTTGTTTTGAGTTATGATGGTATGGATGAACTCAACGACAAAAAAGGCCTTATCCTTTCTTATAACTAATCCTTGTAGTTATTAAGCCCCACATTTTCAAAAAAAGCTTCTGTTAAATTAATTTGCTCAACGGAACTGCCTACACGATTGACTATCTGACGAAACGCAGCACCGTGTGGCTGGCCTTTGCTGTACCATGATAAATGTTTGCGCGCCATCCGAACACCGGTATATTCTCCATAGAATTGATAGAGATTGTCTAAGTGTTGTAATAGAATGTCGCGGATTTCAATGACTGAAGGCTTAGGGCATTTTTCACCCGTTTTTAAATAGTGATCGATTTCTCCAAATAACCACGGACACCCTAATGCGGCACGCCCTATCATGATCGCATCCGCTTTGGTATACTCTAAAACATACTCCGCTTTTTCAGGGGTACGAATATCACCGTTGGCAATAACGGGTATTTTAATCAACGTTTTAATTTCGGCAATGGTGTCATATTCTGCTTCACCGCTAAAACCACAAGCACGGGTACGCCCATGTACAGCTAAGGCTTGTACGCCAGCCTGTTCGGCGATTTGGGCAATACGCACGCCATTACGATGTGCGGTATCCCAACCGGTGCGAATTTTTAAGGTAATCGGCACATCAACCGCCTTCACAACCATATCAAGGATTTTGCCCACCAAGGTTTCATTTTTCAATAAAGCTGATCCGGCCATGACATTACACACCTTTTTAGCTGGGCATCCCATATTAATATCAATGATTTGTGCGCCATTTTCCACATTATGTTGTGCCGCTTTCGCTAATAAGTGCGGATCAGCTCCCGCAATTTGTACACAGCGTGGTTCCGTTTCACCCTCGTGATTAGCGCGACGTTTTGTTTTCTCACTGCCCCAAAGCAGGGAATTGGACGAAATCATTTCAGATACTGCCATACCGGCCCCCTTATTTTTGCACAATTGCCGAAAGGGGCGATCCGTCACACCCGCCATGGGCGCTAAAACGAGATTATTTTTGAGGAGATAAGGGCCAATTTGCATTGTTCAATTATCAATTATTAATGAATTGTAGGGTGGGTAACGTGTTTTTGTTGCCCACCAAATCGATCTAAAAAGAATTGTAGGGTGGGTAACGTGTTTTTGTTGCCCACCAAATTGATCTAAAAAGAATTGTAGGGTGGGTAACGTGTTTTTGTTGCCCACTAAAAAGTTTAAGTTATGCCCATGTGCAATATATAGTGGATTGAGTGCCTAATTGATTAAAGATTATATTATAATATCGTTAGTATAAAAGTGGCTTGCCTTTGCAAAATAAATTTGGAACGAAAATTGCGTTCGCTTAAAGCCTCATTCGCTTCATTCAATCCCTTTGTGTTCAAAATCATTATGAATAACAATGCCTTACGACAAGACCATGATTTTGGCATTACTACCCTAGACACCGGTTTTATGCGTCCCTTTTTCGCCGCCAGTCATTTACTGGTTGAAAATCAGCACGCTACCTATATTGATACGGGTACAAGCTATTCTGTGCCACGCTTACTGGATGCGCTAAACCAAAAAAATATTCCCATCGAAAATGTTGATTATGTCATTGTGACACATGTTCATTTAGATCATGCCGGCGGGGCCGGTAAACTGATGCATGCCTTACCTAATGCCCATCTAGTCGTTCATCCACGCGGCGCACGGCATATGATTAACCCCACTAAATTGATTGCCAGCGCGACAACCGTTTATGGTGAAGACACTTTTCAAGCCCTTTATGGTGATATTGTACCCGTTTCAGCAAAGCGAGTGATTCAACCAAAAAACGGACAAGTCATTGATTTTAAAGGCCGTCCACTTCAATTTTTAGATACCCCTGGACATGCTAGGCATCATTTTTGTATTTTTGATGAACGCAGTAAAAGTTTTTTTACGGGAGATGCCTTTGGCATTTCTTACCGAGACTTTGATACGCCTCAAGGCGCGTTTATTTTTCCGGCCACGACACCTGTGCAATTTGAGCCAGAGGCTATGCATGATTCTATAAATTGTTTATTGTCTTATCAACCCGAAAAAATGTATCTCACGCATTATGGGGAAATCACCGATCTGCCTAGATTGGCTGAACAATTGCATGAGGGTATAGATAAACAAGTCAGTTTAATCAAATCGGTAGCCGACAAGGGCAACCCTGAACGCCATACCTTATTATCTGAGCAAATGATGAATTATTTTTTACAACAATTACAACAACTTGGCTGTACTCTACCCCCTGAAAAATGCCGCGAATTACTGGCAACCGATATTGAACTCAACACACAAGGCTTAGAAATCTGGTGGGATAAAAAATAACATGAAAATTGCCATCTTATCAGACAGTCACGATAATATACCCTTGCTTTGCGCCGCAGTAGCGGATGCCAAACAACGTGGTGCCGAAGCCATTTTGCATTGTGGCGACATTGTCGCACCCAGTACCCTGAAAAAATTACAACCATATAATTTACCGGTACACGCCATTCACGGTAATAACACAGGCGATCTGTACACCCTGTCAAAGCTCTCCCATGCCCCTAACAGTCTCATTCATTATTATGGGCAAGATGCCACATTGACATTAAATGGACGACGCATTTTTTTAGTTCACTATCCCCATTACGCTCATGGCATGGCCGTCACAGGCGACTATGATCTCGTGTGTTGTGGACATACTCATAATGTGTTCATTGAACGCCTTATCAATATCAAGGGAACCGAAACCGTTATTTGTAATCCTGGTTCCGTAGGCGGAATCGGCGCGCCTCCCAGTTATTTATTTGGCAGCCTGACAACCCTGACTTTTGAAACCGTGCCGGTTTCCAAAAGTCCTTCTTAAACTTATTGAATAAAATGGATGCTCAGTTATGAACACTGAAAACCCCCCCAAACTCACACTCGGCTTGAAAAAAAAGCGACAAGACGATCAATCTGGAAATCAAGCCCAATCTCAAACTGAAAAACGCCCAAAGCTCTCTTTGGGTTTAAGAAAAAAAGCAGTGCATCAACAACCTAAAATTGGCATTTTTGATCCCACAGTTCCTCAAGAAACACGTTCAAAGCTCACGTTTGGACTCAAGAAAAAGCAGACATTTATCAACCCTCATGTCATAGTCAACCCGCCAGGAGGCATACCCCAAAAAAAATCGACAATAACGATGCCTAAGACACGGGGAAAGCTTGAGGTGAATATCAAAATGACGGCACTACCGAACTGGGTAGAAACGATCAAACGTGGTTGGAGACGGATTTGTATCAATGCAGATGGACAAATTGTCCAGATGAAGGTACGCCCTAGAGTCTGGAATAAACTACTTCAGGCCAATGAAGATTGGCCCATGTGGATAGCTTCTATTACCGGTAAGATTGGACCACGTTTCAAAAACGGATTTGAATTAGTTGAACCAGCGATACAAGTTTACGAAAAAACGACAAATTCTCCCGACCCCTCTTTGGAAAATGACTGATTCTGATGGTTGAAAGAAAGAAAGAAAGCCAACAGCTTTTCACGCCAAAGATTTTGCGCGCAAAATCTTTTTCACGCTAAAGTTTCGCGGAGCGAAACTTGTTAAGTGAAAGCGTGAAAGCAGTTGTCTAAAAGCTCAAGTCAGGTGGTGGTGACAAAACATATCTCTAGCGAGATTTCTAGCGCCAAAAGCGCAAATTGTATTTAGCGTAGCCCACCTCCGGTTCACTTAAGAAGTTTTTGCGCGCAAAAACTTCTTAAGTGAAATGGTGGACAATATATGTATAACGATGAGAAACGAAAACCTAATTGGCGTTCACACTACGTTCTTCGCTACGCGAGATCAACTTGAGTTTAAATTATACAGAAACGGCCAAATAGGATTGAAGATGGAATCATTATTTATCCCTTATACCGCCACCACCCTCTTACCCAGCGGCCCTGTTTTAGTCTTAGCGCCACATCCTGATGATGAAGTCTTTGGCTGTGGCGGTGCCATCATGCAGCATGTGGCACAGGGTAATCCAGTCACCGTGATTATTGCTACCGATGGCAGTGCGGCAACGACACACCCGGATCAACAGAGTCTGTCAAATTATATCCAAACTCGCCAACAAGAAAGCTATCACGCGGCCCAAATATTAGGTTACGGTAATCCTGAATTTTTAGGGATCACAGATCGGACTTTGGAATGCAGCGAAGCCCTGATTCAGCAACTATTTGATTATATTCAAGAAAAACACATTACCCAAGTTTATGCACCATCCCTCATGGAAATACATCCCGATCATTACGCATTAGCTATGATTGCCGTAGAAGCGGTGCGCCGTTGTGGTGAAAGCGTTAGCTTGGCAATGTATGAAATCGGAGCGCCTTTGCATCCCAATGTGCTATTAGATATCACCCCTTTTTTAAAACGCAAACAAGAAGCAATGGCCTGTTTTGTATCTCAACTGGCTATTCAAGACTATGATCGTCATATTCAGGGTTTAAACATTTATCGTTGTTATACGCTCCCAAAAACGGTGAGAGCTGTTGAAGGGTTTTATGCGGTTGACGGCGCGACGTTGCAGAAGCCTGATAAACTATTTGGACGCTCGCGGCAAAGTGATATGAGCCAGAACAGGATTTTATGAACATCTATAAATGTCCAAATTATTTTGTGACTATTCCTAAGTGTTAAGCCTCTGTGGCCCTCTGTGGCCCTCTGTGTACGCCGTAAAGAAAAAAAGCGTCTGCTCAAACTGATAGCTGGGCGCTAAGGATCCAAAACTTTACTCTTGAACAAAAATGGCGTATATTAGCCGCGTTCAAGGAATTATCGTCCAAAAACAGTAGCGACTAATGCACTATTGCATGAAAAGCTAAAAGACGGACAAAGGGAATGAAATGAGTTCTATATCGTTTCAGATCAATTGGTTAGCCTAAGAATGACTTGATATCAAAGAATAATCAATGTTTTGATAATTGATAATTGTTCATTGTTCATTGTATATAGGTGAAAGCGATTTGGTGCAACGTATTCTTGGGAAAATTGAGTCAATCAGGTTATTATTGCGAAGGGTTTCGATTTTTAATGACGTGTTTTTATAATTAACCCTAAAAACAAATCTTATTAAATTTTTAGACCTCAATTAACAATTAACAATTAACCGTTTACTAATTAACCATTAATAAAATTCACCAGTGTACCTTTGCCCCTTTTCCTTTATAGAACGCATTCCATCCCCCCAGTGCCGAGGAGCGAAAAATGTTAAAGACTAAAATCACTGTAGGCCTCTTAGGATTCCTATTAAGCAGTCATACTGTTGTCAATGCTGCTGTGACGGATACAGAATGGCAATTTGGAACGCAGTGTTTGGAAGAAGCTGGCTTGCCCCCTCACAAGTTATTGTGCATGGCAGTCAACAAGAATCAGATGCAAGCGATTATGAGGGCAGGATTCAATATCGGTACCAAAACCCGGCAACCTTGGTGTAAGCTGATTGATGATCTTGGACTTCAAGCCTCAGCGGATGAAGCGCGTGGTAAAGAAGGCATGGCAGATTGCGAAGCCAACGATAATTATGCGAATGCTTTTAAGCGTGGGAGCGATGTCATGCGTTGCTTGATACAGAAAGTCTACACGGATTACAGTAAATGGGGAGCTTTAGCAACACATCTGTATTACTGTGGAGAATTGGACAGTCATGGAGATTGCGTTGCAGCCGTGAAGCTCGCTAAAACACTTCGGGGAAAGGAACCAGACTGTAAAGCAACAAGTAGTCTGTGGCGATGGACACAGGGTTCTGATTTCGTGAGAGTCTCGCTTGACTCAATTTATGATCAGAACTGCGCTATAAAACCCACAGATATGTTGTCCTACTGTGAATCGACACTCAAAGACAAAACTCAATGTCAGTCTTTGTACGGCACCACCAAATAACCGATGTTGTCTGTACTATACCTTCGCTAATGTTTGCAAATTGATATTTTTGTAGTGGTTAGATTGATGTTGAACATGATTAATCAAGATCAGTGTCAATCATGACAATCAGCGCAATCAGCGTTCTATTAAGTAAGGATGGTGGGAACGCACCTAGAGACGCAGGGTGTCTTTACAAGCAATCCCACCCTACATTTATATTTTTTTTCACATAGCACTTACTTCTCGGAGAGCCAGATGAAAAAGCTTTTGATTAGTGGAATAATCGCCATTTCTCTTATGCAATGGGTCCAGGCAGAAACGATTTGTGACGCTAGAATAGCCCTAGCTGATGCCCGTTTCAACCTGATGATGATGGTCATGTCAACGGATAAAGCAGAACAAGATGCTTTAAAGGTGGAAATTGATAACGCAAGCACAGCACTTGAAAAAGCGTTTGATGCTATGCGTAAAGATGAGAACAAGACTGATGATGCCCAAATTAAGGGTTTTCAAAAAACTTGGGCTAAGTTTAAAAACACTCGTGAGACTGGAATTATACCAGCAATTTATGCCGGCGATAACATGAAAGCCATGGGAATAGCCATGGGTATCCAAGCAGAGCGCATGACGAAAATGACTGACATAATCCAAGCACTGAATGGCGATAATTGTATTAATATCGTTTCTTGTAGGGGCAGCCACAAGGGATTGTCCCTACAATATTTTTTAGGAACAAACAATCTCATGAAAATCAAAACACTTCAAAACGTTAATGCGTTGCTCAAGTTCATGATGACGCTGTTTGTCATTTTGTCCCTTGTCGGTTGTTATGAATCCTATATGGAAAAAGAAGGGCAAAATGCGATCAATGCGTTTTTGGAAGAAATGAGTCCCGAATTAGCCAGAAAGATCGCTAATATTGAAAAAGAAATTACCCTCACCGAGGAAAAAATTAATCAATTATCTAAACTGAAACTCAAACATCCAAATTACGCAGGCAAAATCGAAACGTCACGTAGGCAATGGGCAGTTTTGCAAGAAAAATTGAAACTGAGTTTAAAGGAAATTAGGGATGTAGTGGAAAGTAGCTATGTCACGTATGAACTGGATAAAATCCAAGGCGGAAATCAATTCAACAAAATATCGGATGAATTGCTCTCTTCCGCTGATTCCGTTTTGGCCGATGCCAGCACGACCAAAAATGCCATTGAACAAGCGTTAACTGAAGTAGAAAATCAACCAGTCCCATCGTTAGATGATGTGAGTAAGCCTTCATCTGAGATGCCTCAACCAATACGTCATACATCTGAAACGCCGGAAAAATTTGAAACGGTAAAAGAAGCACCGACTGTTGAAATGACCGCTATAGAAAAACCACCTACTGAGTTCAAAGCGCGAAAACCCCCAATTCAGCCACTTCCACCACCCAATATCTCATCTCTTTGTGATGCCAAACGTTTTCTAGCGACTGTTCGTTTGAACTTAATGATGATAGTTATTTCAACGGATAAAACTGAGCAAGATGCTTTAAAGGTAGAGATTGATAAAGCCAGTAGAAACATTGAAAAAGCCCTAGCTGCTATGCTTCAAAACGAGAACCAGAATGACGGTAGTCAACTCACCACTTTACAGAACATTTGGGCCACGTTTAAAAATAGCTATGAAACTGAAATTATGCCAGCAATTCGCGCCGGCAATAACAATAAAGCCTCAGAAATCGCGGGTCTCCAAGCAGAACAGATGAAGACTATGAATGGTATACTTCTTCATGATCTTGATGAGGAAAATTGCGATTAATCAGTCACTAAATATCACTTTTCGTTCCAAATTTATTTTACGGTGACTTTTCGTTCCAAATTTATTTTGCGTTTTCGTTCCAAATTTATTTTGCCGCGTTAATTTTCGTTCCAAATTTATTTATTTTGCGGCTTATTTTCGTTCCAAATTTATTTTGCGGTTCGATTTTCCGGTATAGTACTTTATTCAATCGACTTTATTCAATCGGAAAATGCTATATAAAAGTGGACAGTCTAAAAACTTGTCAGTTTTTTTTAACAAAAAGGAGAAATCAAAATATGCTGATTAGACTATTCATCATCTTGATAATCTTATCCGTTTCAGCTTGTAAGGAAAACGGCTCTGAACAATCGGCCACTTCTACACTCACCGAAACACAGGAATACAGTTCATCAACTGAAATACAAGGACAAACTGCTGCTGGCTTAAAGGGTACTGATGACAATGCTAACGGCATACGTGATGATATTGATCAACTCATTGAGCAAAAGTTCTCATACACCCCTTCAGTCAAACGGGCCGCCGAACAAGAAGCGCGTGCTTTGCAACAATTCATGGAAGCCAAAACTAAGGAAGCCGCTATAAAAGGGGCAGAACAAATTGCACGGGCAACCCGTTGTACTTTTAAGATACTGTCCGATCCAATCCGTGACTATGAAAAAAGACAAGCACTGTCTAAAGAATTGGAAGCTTGGACGACCAATACGAAAGAACGGTTATCCCACTATTTGGCATCCAGTCAACTCATCAGTGGTTCCTATTTTATGCAACAGGTTGAACCATTCTGCGACTAAAGGAGAACGTTATGAAAACTTGTTTGACCTCATTTTTAGTGATCTCATTACTATTAGTTGTCTCATTTGCACAGGCAGAGAATTGTGAAGTGATATCAGACGCATTCCGGGTTGTATTCAGTAATGGGGAATTAACAACGCCTAAACAAGCTTTTACGGCGAAAAATGAGCTGGCTCTGAATATGGGGCAAACTCATGAGGGCCAAGGTATCACGTATGATCTGGCCTACAATTACTCAACTGACGCATTTGAAGAGCTTTTGCAATCAGCCAATCCGCATCGCTGGTATGTTGAATTAGCGCGACGTGTCTATAACTGGCAATATCAAATTAAAGCACCAGAATTGATAGATCATGTTGAGAAATACCGTGAAGCCATTTTGCAAGGACAAAAAGTGTTAGTCGTTTCTCATTCGCAAGGGAATTTCTATACCAACTTAGCTCGGCAATTATTAAGATTCCAGAAACCCGCGATTCAGATGTCAAGTTTTGGCCTATTTGGCATCGCAACCCCAACCGATAACATTGGCGGCCAAAAAACGCCATCTTATCTGACTAATCACCTTGATATCATAACATCAGTACCCAGTTCATTGCCTTCAAATTGGACACTGCGTCATGCTGATAATGGTGGCATCGTTAATCAGATCGGTTCTATTCCAGCCAATAACTTAGCCAATACCTATTTATCACCACATTATGATAGTCGTCCTGAAATAGTGAAAGGCATCAGCCGCGCATTAAGCAAACTACAAGCCCCTCCACAAGTGGTTAAAAGTGGCACAATGACAGTTACGATGACTTGGGATCAGGGTAATCAGAATGATATCGATCTTCATGTATCAGAGCCAGATAACACTCATGTCTACTTTGGAAGTAAAACCGGCCATAGCGGATATTTGGATGTTGATAATACCAATGGATTTGGGCCAGAACACTATTATAGCGATTGCAAAAAATTGCAGGTTGGAGAATATGTTGTGGGCGTGAATTATTTCAGCGATCATGCAAAACCCCCACGAGAAGTGACAACAACGGTGACGATTTCAACCCCCGGTTCAACGAGAACGTTTATAACAAAGCTTGATACGATAGGCGCTTCACAACAGTTAGCGAAAGTGGTTATTGAACGAATCAGTGATCCAAGTAATCCGAATCGAGATGGTAGACTGAAATATCAGATTATTCCGTTATAGTAATGAGTATGAGTACGAGTATGAGTACGAGTACAACGAAACGCAGTTCAGCGCAGCTAATTTTGTTCCTAAACGAATAAGGCTTAACGAGCCTTGATTATTTATTAGACGTGGATGACGGCACTGGGGTAGTTGAGTTGGAAATAAGCCGATTTGGGCTTATTTTTTGCCCTAAAAACAGGTTTTCACGCAAACGTTTTGTGGCGCAAAACGTTTGCGTGAAAAAATAAACGCGCTTTGACGCTAAAGACGCTAAAGACGCTTCAGTCCGCTAAGCCATCTAGTTTCAATTGAAAAATGATCCTCGCTTTTTACAACGTATCCAATCGGCACGACAAAATATAAAGTCTGGGCGAGGAGTAAGACTTAAAGACATGACTTTATGACGTTTATTATTTATTTCTAACCAAGATGGGGAAATTTTTTTATCCACCATCGTGCTATCTATAAATTAAAACGCTTTCCAACGGAATCCAACCTCATTTTGAACCGTCATTAAATATTCACCAGATGCGAGAGCCAATAAACCTTGCCGACTGGCATAGTCAATTAAGCTTTTATCCAAATATAACGACGCTATACAACCCATTATTTGATGAGATTGGTATTCAGGAAAATACTCTTTGATAAGTGCTAATTTCTCTAAAAACGCTTTCACTTTTTCGGGACTGAATTGGCTTTTTGTTTCATTAACCAGTACATAATGTCCACAATCGGCTATCGCATCAAGTTCTAACATTTTACCTTTTTGAGTGGGATGACGGCGGCGAACCCGCACATTAATTAAAACGTCTTCAGAAGCTGGGCAATCTACCCTTTCTTGGAAAATGCGCGGTAAACTGGGGGCAACCAAGTCTTCAACGAGTGTTCCTAAGCGATGCGAAAGTTGACCCAATTCCTTGCGACTGTTCGCGATGCTTTTTCGTAATTCCTTGAATCCTTTCTCAGTTCTATCTTGGCTTTCCGCAAGTTTCTTATCGAGTTTCTGTTCGCTTTCCGCAAGGGTTTTCCGTAATTCCTTGAATCCTTTCTCAGTTCTATCTTGGCTTTCCGCAAGTTTCTTATCGAGTTTCTGTTCGTTTTCCGCAAGGGTTTTCCGTAATTCCTTGAATCCTTTCTCAGTTCTTTCTTGGCTTTCCGCAATTTTCTGTTCGCTTTTCGCAAGGCTTTTCCGTAATTCCTTGAATCCTTGCTCATTTCGTTCTTGGCTTTCCGCAAGTTTCTGTTCGCTTTCCGCAAGGCTTTTCCGTAATTCTCGGAATCCTTGTTCATTTCGTTCTTGGCTTTCCGCACGTTTCTGTTCGCTTTCCGCAAGGCTTTGCCGTAATTTCTTGAATCCTTGCTCATTTCGTTCTTGGCTTTCCGCAAGGTTTTTCCGTAATTCTTGGGAACCTTGCTCATTTCGTTCTTGGCTTTCAGCAATGTTTTTCCGTAATTCCTTGACTTCTTCGCCATGTTCCTGATGTTTGTCTTCCATTGACTTACGCCATTTTTGGCTTTCATCTATGGATTTCTGGTTCGCAATGGTATAGTTGATCAACCAGTCTTCGAGTCGGGTTAATCGATCGTGGCTTTCTTCACCATAGCTCACCATTTTTTGGTTCAATCGGTTCTGATTTTTCTCAACGTTACTTACCCGTTGTTCTAAAACAATCTCACTCATTGTTAAATACCTCTTAAAAGCATGGAAATTTTATCGCAATCGTGTCTCTTCGGCGATTCTATCCAGTAGGGCAACCACAAGGGATTGCACCTACGGTAGGGCGAATTCCCAAAAAAAGTCATTATCAATCTCAAGCGAGTCGACGCAAAATAAATTTGGAACAAAAATGCCTAAGCAAAATAACATGCATTCCAATGCCGCTTCGCGAAAATAAATTTGGTACGAAAAACGAGTCTACGCAAAATAAATTGGGAACGAAAAGCACGGCCCTATCATGATTGAGGCCGTTTTTTTTAATTTAATGGCATTGCGCTTTCCGCTACCTGCGCTGTTAGTTGAGTGAACTGAACACCTTCACCCAGATCACTCCACAGTTTTTCCAGTTGATAAAATTCGCGGGTTACGGGTTGCATGACATGTACGATGATATCGCCTAAGTCTACTAATATCCATTCGCCTAGATTGCTGCCTTCGTCGCCTAGTGGGCGATGATCGTGGCTTTTGGCTTGTTCTATGACATATTGAGCGAGTGCCATGACTTGACGAGCGCTTTTTCCCGTTGCGACAACCATGAAATCTGTGATATTGCTGAAGTTGCGTACATCAAGGATTTCAATATTTTCCGCTTTTTTGTCTTCTAATGTGTCTTTGACGATTGTCAGTAGTTGTTCTGTATTCATAATAATTAATTAAATGGTTAGCGATAAAGCTGATGGGTATTAATGATATTTAATACGGCCTGGGGGAGCAAATAACAAGGATTTTTACCAGTGGCGATGAGGTGGCGAATTTGGGTTGCTGATATATCTAAAGTGGGCAGGTTTTCTTCTAGCCAAATGCAGCCGGCCCGTTGTTTTTTCAAATCGTCTCGGCTAGTGGTTTGATGTGTTTGCCAAAAATATTTTATGGCTTCTTTTTGCTTTTCGGGTAAGCGACTCTCTTGTCGGCGTTCGACGACTAAAATGTGGGCTTGGCTGAGAAGAAGTTCCCATTGATGCCATTGGGGTAAGCCTAAAAACGCATCTCGCCCTAAAATTAAACATAAAGACTGTTGAGGATAGTCTTGGCGTAAGCTGCTTAGCGTGTCGATGGTATAGGATAAGCCGCTTCGTCGTAATTCTCTATCATCAACGCTTAATCCTTTTACGTTTTCAATCGCCGCTTGTACCATTTCTAAACGCAGTTGACTACTGACACTCGGTTGTTTTCGATGGGGGGGCTGCGCTGACGGTATTAAACGGACTTCGGCTAATTCTAATCGCTCATATAATTCGAGTGCTAAACGTAAATGCCCATGATGAATAGGGTTAAAGGTGCCTCCTAACAGGCCGATTGGTTTAGTTTCATTTGTCATCTATTACAGAGGGATGGCGCGTATTGATGGGTTGGGTTGTCTTATTAGGCGGTAGCGGGAAAATAATATACCCGTATAGAACCCCATTTTTATTGGTTTATTTTTATTTTGTGCGGGTATTTTATTTAGCCGCAACCGCCTTATTAATTAATATAAGTACTGAAGCACAAATAAACAGGTATTTTACCCGTAAAGGGCAACCACAAGGGATTGCCCCTACGGACGCTTTGTAGGGGCAACCCTTGTGGTTGCCCCTTTGAAAATCCGTTTCAGGCAAAAGTTTTTGCGCGCAAAAACTTTTGCCTGAAAACTTGAACGTTTAGAGTATATATTAAGGCTTGTAGGGGCAATCCCTTGTGGTTGCCCCTTTTCTTGGTTATCTTTAGAATAAAATACCTGAAAATTTATGGTTCAGTACTTAGCATGGTAACCATAAAAAATTGCGCTTGGGTGATATGATAGAACGCTGATGAGACTGATGTTCATGATTTACGCTGATTTTTTAAATCAGTCCAATCTGTTGTTTGAGCTTGTTGAAAAAGCGTTATATCCAAAAATCTTAAATGGCTCTCACCTACAATGCACAAATTTTTATGGTTGCCCAATGCCTTCGTTCCGAAATTAATGGCAATCCCAATAATAAAGTACCCTAGAAAAATCTAGGTTGCCTAAATCAGTTTGGCTAATAAAAAAGTGGCCGACTCCTGTGTCTCCCCATATTAAATCAATATTCGGGTCGCTATCGATTTGCAAGAGTAAACGGTATTCTTCGCCGCCGGCAAAAGAAGAGCGAGGATCTTCTTGGGTAAAGTAGGCATAGCCTCCTATTCTATGCCCGTAGGGTTCAAATGCCTCGACATATTCTCGTCTAATATCCTCTTCTTTTTCTCCAAATTGTGTGAAGAAATTTTCACCCATCAATGCATCAAATTGGAAATCTTCGATATTAACCGGCATTGCATTTTCCGCAAATCCTAAGGCGCAAGTTCTGCCATTAGGCAATATAAAGGATTTGGGCTGTGGCAAAAAGCTAAAATCAGTGACTAAATCGGTTTCGGATTTGAAAACGTCTGGAAAATATAGCACACGAAATTGATCTTGTTGTGTGAGCTTGTCAAAATCTAAGCCACAATCCTCAGCGTCTGCAATGTAAAATTGCAAAATGCCTTCTTGTGGCAATCCTTCAAATTCAGGCACTTGTGCAAAATTGATTTGAGCCAGTAAAAACAATGGATTCCCTTTAGAATCTCTGGGATATTCGCTACCCTTTGGCATATAGGGCAAGCCACCAAATTGACTTTGCCATAAGGTTAAGTCCTTTGTTTCTGTCGGGGTAATGTGAATATAAGGCTTGAGAGAGCCTTCGATTTTATCTCTGAATTTTTCCAATTCAGGAGAGAAGTCTATGATGTGTGTCATTTTATCAGTTATCAGTTATCAGTTATCAGTTATCAGTTATCTCATCGTTATACATAAATCAAAATGTATTTCACGCGCTACGTTGCGCTTCGCTATACTTCGCTGCGTGAAATGGTGGGTTCGCGCCAAAAGTTTTGCGCGCTATACTTCGCTGCGCGAAACGTGTTTTTGTTGCCGGCCCCATTTAAAAATCAAAATGTAGAGGGCCGGTAACGTGTTTTTGTTGCCTGCCCCATTTAAAAATCAAAATGTATTTAGCTTCGCGCACCGAAGGCTCACGCAAAAGTTTTTGCGCGCAAAAACTGTATTTCACGCGCTTTGTACAGCGAAGCTAAACTACGCTAAGAAATAAAGTTGCGCGCAACTTCTTAAATGAACCTTCGATCTGCTACGCTAAATGTGAAATGGTGGGTAACGTGGTTGCCCACCATTTAATAAATATTATTAAAATCAAATAATTAAAGACTTGTGTCTAACGATGAGGGTTGCCTAAGGCTATTCACATTCAACCCATTGAGGGGCCTTAGCATTTTAATATTTCACATTTCACGCCAATGTTTTTGCGCGCAAAAACATTGGCGTGAAATTGATTTTTATGATTGATTCTGTACTTCATTCAATTGGGAAACGCTATATCAGTGAATAACGCTTTCGCGTATTCACGATACTGTTGGGTATGTCGAATTGGATAAAAACAGGGTTATCCTATTATTTTTATCGCAAAGCGGCATTATCAGTTATCAGTTCCACATTTAGCTTCGCGCACCGAAGGCTCACGCTAAAATTTCGCTTCGCGAAAAGCGTGAAATAAAGTTTTTGCGCGCAAGTTTCGCTTCGCGAAGCGAAACTTTTGCGTGAGCCGAAGGCCAGCGAAGCTAAATGTGGAAATCAGTTATCAGTGAATAACGAATTCGCGTATTTACGATACTGTTGGGTATGTCGAATTGGATAAAAACAGGGCTATCCTATTATTTTTATCGCAAAGGTGCAAAGTTTGTGTTGATAGGCAAAGTATAGATCGGAATGGTGGGCAACCGTCTTGCTCGCCCGACAAGCGATGCTAAAGATTAAAGTCAAATCGCGAATTTATCAGATCGGAGCAGTGGGCAAGCACGTTGCCCACCCAACGCTTGATACCTAATAGTTAATTAATATATTATATTCGCGTTTAAAACAATATTAACCTATTTTTATAGGGGTTAGTTATAATCAGCGGTAGGTTTTAAAAATTGAAGTTTATACCAAAAAGGAGTTTGTAATTGACTATGAAGAAACACTTTGTTAGCTTTCTTTCAACAACCGCATTGCTGGCAACGATGACAATGGCTTATGCAGAAACCATCCAAATCGCAGCAGGTGGTGAAGATGGCGAATATACTAATACCATTGTGCCTGCGCTTAATCAAGCGTTAATCAAATATGGCTATCGCGCCCATGCCGAAACCTCGGCAGGTAGCCAAGAAAACATTGATAATGTTTGGGCTGGAAAAATGCAGGCTGGCTTAAGTCAATTGGATGTCGCTGCACTGAATATGATAGGGGAAAGGCCGGCCGAGGCTCAAGGGGATTTGATTTTTATGGGCCAATTTGCGCCTGAAGCCTTGTTTTGTGCCGCTAAAGAGGGCGGTAAAGTGGCCTCTTATGATGATCTGACGGATCCACTGAAAAAAAACCTTATCGTCTCAGTGGGTAAAACAGGCAGTGGTACAGCACGGACTTTCGAGTATCTGATGAAACTCGACCCGAAACTGAGTCAGGTGAAACTGATCAGGGAAGGTAACCCGACAGTACAACTTAACCGTCTTTTGTCAGGGGGGCGGGATTTGGTTTGTTTTGTGATCATGCCTAATCTTGAGAATGAGCTGGTTAAAACCGTTCTTGATCACAAAAAATTGATGTTTATCAACATCAATAAACCCGTCTTTACCCAAGCGAAAGTCGGTGGCATTCGCGTGTACGACTTAATGGAAATCACGATTAGCAAAGGTTTTTTGGGTTTTGGAGCCAAAAAGGTGAAAACCCTTGTGACATGGGTAGGATTGGTTGTCAATGAAAAATTGACAGACGAGATATTGTTGAAAGTGTTGTCTAAAGTGGCGTTGCAAGACAATTTGTTGCGGCCCGATTCGTTGGCTGCTAAAGCAAAAGCCTTGTTTGAACAACTTAAGGCGAAAGTCACAAATTAATTTATGATGTTGGAAGGGCTGATTTGATCTCGATTTTCAGAATAATTTCCGGCCAAAACAGCGCGAACACGCAAGGGCAGCCCCTACAAGGCCAATGTAGGGGCGAACCTTTGTTATCGCCCTTTTTAAATTTAAAATATTGCCGTAATGAACTGAAAATCTATAGAACGCTGATATTTAGCGTAGCTTCCATTCGGTTCACGCAAAAGCTTAATTTTTTCCCCTTTCTATCTATTCCTCTAAAAGGTACATCTATATGAAAAATGGCTTCTTGATCACGTTGTTTTTTACGCTCTCCCTTCTCGTTTCACTCACAACGGTTTTGGCTGAAACCGTGAAAATCAGTACAGGTACGCTTCCTCAAGGACACACTCAGATCATTATCCAAGCGTTTAACGAAGCTTTGCAGGAGTATGATTATACCGTTGTTGCCGTACCGGCTGCGAGTAGTCAAGAAAACATTGATAATGTGATTTCTGGGAAAACCCCTATCGCGCTTAGTCCACTTGATGTGGTTGCACAGCATTTGGGGCCAGAAAATGATCCGGATGAAAATTTGTTGTTAGTTGGCGGCAAATTGATACCCCAAGCACTATTTTGTGTGGCTTACAAAGGGGGCAATGTGGTGACTTATGATGATCTCACCGATAAGCAGGAAACGCCCCTGAAAATCTCTGTTGGCAATGAAAAAGGGGCAACAGCACGTATTTTCCAATCTATGATGAAACTCGATCCGGAATTGAAAGAGGTTGAGTTTTATCACGAAGACAACACGATGAAAGAGATCAACAGGCTACTTTCTGGACGACGCGATTTAGTCTGTTTTATTACCCTGCCCGATCCGGAAAATGAACTCATTCAAGCCGTTATGGCACATGATGAATTGCTTTTCATCACCATTAACCACCCCTCATTTGCCATAGCGAAGATTGGAAAGCTCCGTATTTATGACATCATGGAAGTAGCCGTGACAAGTGGTTTTTTAGGTTTTAGACAAACACAGCTTAAAACGCTGGTAACATGGTTAGGAGTCGTGGTTAATGAAAGCAAGGTTGATAAGAAATTGCTGGATGCGCTGAGTATCATCGTGATGAATCCAGATTTATTACCTTCAAACTCGCTGACTGCTAAAGCCAAGTGGCTTTTTAAAAAAGCCGTCAGCAGTATTGAAGAAGTTATTAATTAACTGATGTTACGCACTCAACTTCTGTGTCTATTCAAACACTTAAAAATTTGAATTTCTATTTTAATTTTTAAAATCAATAAGTTATTTAAAATCAACGATGTAGAGACGCGATGCCTCGCGTCTCAATGCCATATTTGCTCTGCCTTAGACGCGAGGCAGAGCAAATCTACTGGCAAATTAACTTTTGGGCCCGTTTTTTATCAAAAAAAGAATCTGGGTGCGTAACATCAGTAATTAATTAAATTTTCACCGACAGCGAACCCACCATTAGTACTTTGGCTCTGGGGATTTAACGGATTGGTGCAAGGGTGTGTTCAGTACAACAGATATGGGGATTTAACGGATTGGTGCAAGGGTGTGTTCAGGAATAAAGCGTAGGGTGGGATCGCTGTCGGCAATAAAGTCAAGATCAACCCAAAAACGAACCAAACGCTTGCCCACCATCTGTTGAACGGATTGGTGTTAATCAGCGTTTCACGCTAAAGTTCGCTTCGCTGTCTTTAGCGTGAAAATCATGACAATCAGTCGGCCATCAGCGTTCTATCATATTTTTAGATTTGTTCAACACCCCCTCACCAATCCGCTCATTCCCCAGATCCGCTGTACTCCATTTCCTCAAGCAAACGGGCATAATTTTTTGAGACAGTACGCACATGAGGATGAACTGAGTACAACGAATTTTGTTGCTAAACGAATTAAACCCCTCAAACATAGCCTATTCATCGATGAGATAGATAATCCCTGAGTTGACTTATCTATTCGTGGCTATTTGAGAAGTCTCCACCCCTAAATAATCAAGGATTGTTATGCCTTATTCGTTTATCCACGTCATCCGCTGTACTCCATTTTCTCAAGCAAACGGGCATAATTTTTTGAGTTATTGGCGAATAGTTCAGGGGAGTGAATTCGTTGGATTTGCTTAAGTTATCCCTTGCCAACATATTCGTTTTGTATTATCAGTAGAACGAAAATACGAATTGAAAACAAATAAAAGCAAAATAACATGCATTCCAAGAGGGCCGCAGAGATTGTTTTCCCAAAAATAAATGGTCAATTCGGTAAATCCTGAATCAAAGCAAAGGGCATATCTTACAGCCGTACCTCACCGCTCATGACTTGATATCGCAACGTATCGCAGAGTTTGGAGAGGGTTTGGATTTAATGTGATTTAAATTGAGTTTTGCTTCACCTCAGATGCTTGTTTTTTGGGAAGGACTGTTTTTAAATAATCTTCTGTCGCTTCAAAAATAGGATCGGCATCGTTTATCTTTCTCATAAGAGGAACGACTTTGCTCCTAATGCCCATTCCTCTATAATCGACATAACCATAGTCGCGCAAGACTTCCATGATGAGGATGTTTCTGGGTGAACGTTGCCCTGCGAGCATTTTTTCAATCGTCATTGAATTTTGCAAACTGCCTGGACTGATAATCTCAAACCTATCGGCATAAATGCCAATTTCTATTTCAACGAAGCGCGTCCAATCACGATGGGCTAGTGCGTTAACGATAACTTCTCTAATGGCTTCAAGCGGATAAAGCCACTGAGTCTCTCTTCTGAAATGCTCATCAATAGTATTCTCTTCCTTTGAAATAAAAGGCTTTATTTGTTCAATAACACGTTCAATAATGCCAGCATCAATCAAGCTTTTTTGAGAGTCTGTATCAAATCGTCCCACTAGCGGGCCCTCTAAAATATCGTCAAGTAAAGCTTGATATTCTTTATCTTCACGGGCAAAAGCAAAAACTCTTAATCCTGATTGTTTCAAATAACGACGTGGATTTTTACCAAATAGCACTAAGCCGGCTATTGAACAATAAAGTTGATTTTCTACTTCCGTTAAAAACCCCATGCTTAGTAGTCTTTTTTCCCATTCAGCAACGGTTTGAGGTATTTCTGGAACTTTAATAATCGCTTTCAGGTAATTTTGCAATCTTGCTTCATCAAGACAGTTGATATCGGTTTTGGGAACGGGCATCGCTTCGGTGTGCAACATGCCGCCTAGTTCAAAAAGACGCATTTGTTGCTCGCGGGTAGCCGCTCGGGATGTTGAACCTACGCGAATATAAATTTTCTCCGCTTTTTTGTCTCTGAGCACATAAGGCTTTGAAATGCCTGGAGGAAAGCTGATCACAGCAACGGTTTTATCATTCACTTTTATTTGTTCATAAAACGGCAAAATAAGCGGATGAATTCTATCTTGAAAAATATTCATGACCCATTCTTCAAGATTATGGCGCTGAATACCAGAAATGGTTCCATCGTCCTCTACACCAATAATCACTTTGCCACCTTGAAAATTCGCTAAAGCAACAATTTCTTTAGCCAGTTGTTCTGGGCGGATATCGTCGCTCTTAAACTCTACCCCTGAATTTTCACCATTAGTGATAATTTCCAGTAATTCAGTCTTTAACATAGTTAGCCTCTAATTGTCTGCCGTTTTGCCCAGATAGGAGGATATAAGTACTGAACCATAAATTTTCAGGTATTTTAATTAAAAGAAACAACCAAGAAGAGGGGCAACCACAAGGGATTGCCCCTACGGGCGGTTCGTAGGGGCAATCCCTTGTGGTTGCCCCTTG
>QNEL01000017.1 GCA_003645185.1 Candidatus Parabeggiatoa sp. nov. 3 | reverse complement strand
TTATCGCCTTGATCCATTGGTCTAATTCCCTCAACAGTTCCACCCTATCAGTAAATTCATCCTCGTGTACCATCTCTTCTACAGGCCATATCTTGGTTTCAAGCATTGTTTAATATCTCCTTTTTAAAAGTTTAGCTGACTCTAACATTAAAATTATATCACATCTCAATACCCTAGAAGTGGAGATGGTGTTTTTAAATTTGGATAGATGCTCGCAATTGGGCCGCTTTATCAAATAGGCTGGACTCCGCATGTGCAGGGCACCCTTCTTCTTAGTTGACTGTGTCATTTTAAGAGTTCAGGAGTTCATGAATTAAAAAAGTCAAATGGCGAACAAGCCAATTCGCCTTATCGAAAAGGCTGCCTTCAAAGTAGTACAGTTTGTTAATTCAGTTTTGATATATAGCGATTCCCGATTGAATAAAGTACACTTTTCCTTCGCAAATAAATTTGGAACGAAAAGTTACCGCAAAATAACAGGCATTCCAAAGCCGCAAAATAACAGGCATTCCAAAGCCGCAAAATAAATTTTGCACTCCAAAGCCGCAAAATAAATTTTGCACTCCAAAGCTGCAAAATAAATTTGGAACGAAAAGTTACCGCAAAATAAATTTTGCACTCCAAAGCCGCAAAATAAATTTTGCAGCAAAATAAATTTGGAACGAAACCGCAAAATAAATTTCGCGAAGTGTCAATTCATCAATTCAGAGTTTGTAATCTTGTAATCTAAAAAAAATTTAACAAAACTTCGTTATCAAAGTTCATTATGGGGATAAACAAATTAATTTTCACTAAGTAACGAGCTACGATCATCCGTTGCACTATTTATAAATAAACTGATAGGTGTTCAGTATTCCAGCCTTTCAAACTTGAAGGCTTTTTGATATTATTTGATAATATTCAAGTGCCACTTGGGCTTGTATAATTTCTTTTTTAGATATCCTGTGATAATTGATAATTGTTTTTAGATATGAAAACGCTCAAATTTTATTCTTATCAACTTGTTAGCCTCATGTTGATCGTATTGGTTGCTTCCTGCACTTCACAAGAAGAAAAGATGATGCAATATAAAGAACAGGCTATTTCCACCGCTTGGAAACAAGAACAACAATTAGTCAGTCTTGGACATGCTGGGACTTATCAATGGACTGAGGCTGAAACAAAAGAATTGCTTGATTCCGGTACTGTCATTGGCTATGAAGGGCGATATCTTAATCAAGATGTTGAAACGCTTTCTCAGCTTGCTACCAATCCCAATAATATTTATTTTGCCAAAATAGGGGAAAAAAGGCCGTCTTTAGAAACCAGTATGGCCCCTTTGCGTTCCTATCTGATCAGGTATGAAAAAAATAAGTATGGGTTTTTGGGTGCCTTGATAGCGGTTATGACTGTGTTAGTCATCGCATTCCAGAGAAAACGGGGCATTGTTATATACCCCGCTATAATCGGTGCTATACTCATGGGCATTCGGATGGGGGTTATTTCAGGCGGTTCTTATATAGCCATTCTTGGTGGATTAGCCAGCGGCCTGATTGCGGGTACAGTCGCCGGTATTTTTATTTTTTTAGTGGTTTTATCAGCCGGCGTGGGGTAAGGCATATCCAAAGGTTATAACGGATGATCGGTGCGGGCGAACACGCAGGTTCGCCCAATCTTACTCTGCTTTGATTTGCACTGCTTGAGTCATTGGCATACGCACCGATTTTAATAAACGCCAATCATTTCTTGTAGGGGGCAGGTAACGGGTTTTTGTTGCCTGCCCCATTCTGATTACTCTGGTTTGATGTTGCCAGTTTAATAAACGCCAATCATTTCTTGTAGGTAACGGTTTTTTGTTGCCGGCCCCATTTTGATTACTTTGCTTTAATTTGTACTGTTTGAGTCATGGGTAGCTGCGTCGAATCTAACAAACGCCAATCATCTGCTGCCAGTTGAACAAAAAAGAACCCCTCTTCCAATTCAGGCAAAGCACTTTGATAAGTATTGTCACCAAGATAGACTAAACTCACTGCTTTATCAAAACCGGAGCGGGTATGATGACTCAATTGAAGCTGAATTTGATTGGGTAAGGTGTAATCAGGTTCGGCTTTCAGATTGAGCTGGATCAGTTGATGTTCAACATTAAAACGTAAAGTGGCTTCTAAACCATGACGTGCCGCTGCTTGATCACGTTCTAAAGTCCGATTGATTTCTAATCCTTGTTTATAATAATCATCCACCACTAAACCATCATTGGAATGGATAGCAAGCGTAATGGTGATCATCCCACCCATAACAGCAGAGGCAGGAAATAAAATCAGCAACCAAACAAAAGGTTCACGATACCAAGATTTTGTCATTTTCAATTATCCTTTTTTAGTTATTGTCTGCCCAAAACCGCCAAAATTTGCTAAACGAGAGCAACCTTGGCGGTTTTCAGAGTACCAAAATTCGGCCTAAGGCATATCCAAAAAATAAATTATCCCAGTCGGTTTTGTCGGGTGGGTTTTGGGTTTTTAAAGTTAAGCCGGGGCGAACACGCAGGTTCGCCCCTACAGCCCATAAATACGCTGTTTTTGTAGGGGCATACATGCGTGTTTGCCCTTAAATTATCGTTAAGCCGGGGCGAACACGCAGGTTCGCCCCTACAGTCCATAAATACACTATTTTCATAGGGGCATACCTGCGTGTTTGCCCTTAAATTATTTTTTTGGAACTCCCTAACAAGGGCCACATATCCGATGATTTCTATCCTGAAATTGACAAGTGTATTCATCTTTGGCTTCCCCATATCGGCTTGTCATCGGTTGACATAATTTGGTTTTAGGGAACCACTTACCGTCTTCAGTCATATAACAGTCTTTAGGAATCAGTGTTTCTTTTCCATTATAGACTTCATAAATCGTCACCGTTTCAGGAGCCACTTGACGCTTTTTCAGGAAATTGGTTAACGTACAAATCTTATCAGCAAGATAAGAAACCTGTATTGAATCGTCATCTTCAACAACATTGATGACAGCTTGGTATGTGTATGGTATTTTTTTATCATACTTGGAACCAAACATTTTGGTTAAGAAATTCATTTAATACCTCCATAACGATCTCCAAAGCGGAAACTTTGGATTCCATTATTGCTTCAGTGACGAACGATAGGCCCCAAAAAACGCGCTTCTTCTGTAATGCTTATGGCCGCATTTTTTCGCGCCGTTAATTGGAAGGTGACTAAAGTACTGCGTTTTGTGAGCAGATCAGGATTTGCCGCTAAACGCACCGGCAATGTCATCACAGCACCAGCTTCAATTTCAATCTGACGATCTATGAACAATTGCAATCCTTCAATACCCAAAGCGGTAACATCATAAATATGGGGTTGGTTATCTATATTCATTACTCGTAATCTATAAACATTTTCAATTAAACCCTTCCCGGTTTCTCTAAATAAACTATTGCGATCACGAATCACGTCTAATTGTACAAGAGAACGTGTACTGATGGCGACACTTATGCCAATAAAGACAGCTAATAAGATGCCAGCATACACAAAAAGACGGGGTCTCAAAATATGAATGGGTTTGCCATTCAGAACATTTTCAGTGGTGTAACAAATCAAACCCTTGGGATAATTCATTTTGTGCATAATGTCATCACAGGCATCAACACACGCTGAACAGCTTATACATTGATATTGCAAACCCTCACGGATATCAATGCCGGTGGGACAAACTTGAACGCACATTGTACAGTTAATACAATCGCCCAAACCTTGTGCTTTATAATCGGTATCCCGTTTACGCGAACCACGCTGTTCGCCACGTTTCTCATCATACGCAATGATCATCGTATCCTTGTCAAACATGGCACTTTGAAAACGGGCATAAGGGCACATATAATTACAGACTTGCTCCCGCATCCAGCCTGCATTGCCATAAACGGCAAAAGCATAGAACAAAATCCAGAATGTTTCCCAACCGCTGAGATTGAAGGTGATAACCTCTTGCGTTAAGTCATGAATCGGAACGAAAAACCCAACAAAGGTAAAGCCAGTAAATAATGAAAAAACAACCCACAAGCTATGTTTAGTCGCTTTGATGCGAAATTTACGAAATGATAAGGGTGCCCTATCCAGTTTCATTTGTTTAGGCCGATCCCCTTCGAGGAGACGTTCCATCCATAAAAACGCATCCGTCCAAATCGTTTGTGGACAGGCAAACCCGCACCATAATCGCCCCGCTAAACTGGTAAAGAAAAACAGGGCCAGTGCGGCAATCATCAACAACAGTGTGAGATAGATAAAATCTTGAGGCCAAAACGTGAGGCCAAAGAGATGAAATTTGCGGGCAGGTAAATCGAATAATACCGCTTGTCTGCCTTCCCACTGTATCCAAGGGGATATGTAGTAAATACCTAATAAGATGAAGCCACTTAACGCTTTTAAGCGGGTAAAAAATCCTAGCACAATGCGCGGATAGATTTTCTCACGTTTAGCGTAAAGGGTTTGAGGTTGTTCGGCCTCATCCGAATGATGTTTTGATGATGTCATGATGAGTAAGTTCCTCTTACGTTACAATAAATAAAATTCTTTAACAGCAAAATCCTCGTTATTAAATTTCGTTATTTTTTTAGATGCTATATCCATCTTGATTAACGGCAATTTTGCCACGGAAAAACACGGAAAAACACGGAAATATTCCGTGCTTTCTGTGTCATTCCGTGGCTAATATCCCCATTCAAAATTCTCAATTACCCAATTCCCATTGTTTGAACACCTCCATTGGTTTGGAGAGACTACCCATTTTCGATCAGATTGATTTCACAATAAGCGCACAATCCATGTTGGATGTTACTCAAGGCTTGAATAAGGTTACTGTAGGTTTTTCCACCTTCATTATTCCTAAAAGCATTCCAATCTTTCTTAGCTCGTTTGTTAGGCGGATATCCTTTTAAAAACTGTTGCAAGCTCGCAGGTACCCTATCAAGTTGCTTTACATTTTTCATGAGTTTTGTTTCCCGTAAAGTACCCGCTGCCGACGAATTGCCATATCGGCTTTAATTAATATTGGATCATGAGGAGATTCTTGATTCAGTTCATGACGCAACTTTAAAGCTTCTTGAGTTTCTCCTTGATTGCTTTCAATCAAATCATAGTATTTTCCGAGTAATTTTGTAAACTTGTTCTTTTCTGCTGGAGGGCGCTCATTGACTCCCATGATTTCAACCAGCAATCGCCCACTTTCTGCACCATAAGAAGAAGTCGCCTGTTCAGCAATGACATTATCATTTTCCCTAGTTAACAAAACAATATGTTCTGGCTTGATAGTTGTCAAAACTTGTGCGCTATGGGTAGTCACGATAAATTGTGCCTTGGGAAATGTTTCTATCAGATCAACTAATACCTGTTGTTGCCAAATGGAATGCAAATGTAAGTCAACTTCATCAATGAGTACGATAGCTTCTGATTGTTGGATGGCGTTTTCATGAAAATGAGGATTCGCTTGTGCCATGCGTCGTGCTAAATCCATGACTAAAGCCAAAGTAGTACGATAGCCATCACTCAATTGAGTGAGTGACAACATTTCTTGATGCCCACCCTGGTTTTTAAAGGTGACAATTAAGCGTAACGGATCAATGAGTGTGCGTGGATTTGAGCAATCGGGCATCATTTTACAAATGGCTTGACGCACTGATTCTAATACGGGTAGACGATATTCAAAATCATGCCGTTCACTTTGTTCTCTTCGCTCAATGTCTTCCTGAAAAGCAAACCATTCTATCATCGTTTTAAAACGTTGGGTTGCCACTAATGCATGCTCTAATGCTTTGAAACGATTGAATTTTTTGTTAAAATCACGTTGTAAAGAATCCGACAAAACGGCACGATCAGTACCATAGTAGGCAATCACGGGTAAGTCGGTTTTTTTTCCATCTAAAAATAAGTCGGTTTTTTTTCCATCTTGAACATCGTTGATGATGTTTTCCAAAAATTGATGAAGCTGGCCTAATTTTTTTTCAGATTTATCGGATGAGATGGCTTGTCGAGTCCGTTCACTCTGATCACGTTTTTTAGTCATATCCCAAATCACGCCTTCAACACTTTCAAGCGTCACACGAGTATAAGGGGCTTGACTGGGTTCTTGATCATCCTTTAATTCTGTTGCCAATTCTTCTCGAATATCACTTTGACGAAACTTGATCCCACTGACGCTAGGTAAACGAGTTAATATCGCGCCTAAACCAACCGCAATGGCATCCAAAATGGTTGTCTTACCAGCAGCATTATTGCCAACTAAAACGGTTAATTGGGGATCGAGTGGTAAATCTAATTTCTTAATCGCTCGAAAATTTTCAATTGTGATGCGACTGATTTTCATAGCTTTTTCTCAATAAGCCGTTTTAATCCATAATAAAGTATTCTTAAAGAAGTTCCACCATAGCCGATATCTATAGCATTTTTCTTTTGCGTGAACCGAAGGTCAGCGAAGCTAAATATATCAATTTGTAGGGGCGATTTGTAGGCTGGGATCGCTATCGACAATGAAATGAACTTAATATAAACCCCGATTTCACCAAACGCTTACCCACCATTTCCCTTGCCTACCCTCTCCCTAAAAATTTAACAATTCTTTTATAAGCCACTTTTCAGGCAAGCTTTAATAAAGTCATCTAAATCGCCAGCCAACACTGCCCACACATCCTCTTTTTTTAAGCCGGTGCGTAAATCCTCAATGTACGATTTATCCAACACATAAGAACGAATCGGAGGGTACTTACTCATGTCTGGTTGACTGTTTTCAACGGTTGATTGAGCGGCAATATTGCCTTGCTGCATTTTTAAGTCAAACAATTTTGCGTATAAATACTTCATTGCAAAGGCTTTATTTTGGATCGCAGAACGTTTCTCTTCACATTGCACGACAATGTTAGTCGGAAAATGGGTAATGCGTACTGCTGATTCATGACGATTGATATGTGGCCCACCCGCACCGGTGGCACGATAAACATCCATACGCAGATCAGTGGGATTAATCTCAATATCCACATCTTCAACTTCAGGCACGACAGAGACTTCAACAAATGAGGTGCAACTACGGTTTGTGGATTGAAAGGGCGATTGACGGATTAAGCGATGTCTTCCTTTTTCTGTGCGTAACCAACCATACGCATATTCCCCTACAATATGGATGGCTACACTTTTAAGGCCTGCGATGTCGCCACCTGAATAGTGAATTATCTTGGTGGCAAAACCATGTTTTTCTGCCCAGCGTAAGTACATACGCAATAACAGGTTAGCCCAATCTTGAGCTTCCATTTCCGTGCAACCGCTTCCAGATTGAATCTCTAAAAACGCATTGCGTTCGCCCATATCACCAAAAAAGAGGTTAATATCAAGGGCAGAAAATTTGTCTTCTAAACGCGCCACATCTTGAGATACCAGTTTTACTGTCTCATGATCAACCACCTCAAACGCCAGTTCCAATAATTCGCGTTGTTCTAATAATGCTTTATCAAATGGGTTAACGGGTTGCACGAGTTTTTCCAAAACAAGTTTTTCCCGTTCAAGATTTTTAATTTCACTGTCAATTTTTTCCAGACGTTTAATTTTAGAGAGATAGTTAGAAGACTCCTTGATCGCGTCTACGCGATTTTGCAAATCTGCTATGCGTTGAAAAAGCGTATTAAATTCCATTGTGATAGCTGATTTTCATAGTTTTTTTGGCTAAATTACCCGCAACCGACGAATTGCTATATCGGCTTTAATAAGTACATTTGAAAGAAGAGCAAGGAATATTTCCATTTTGAGAGTCAAGGTTACTTCGATAATAAATGTGGTCTGTCCTGGGGTGTTAAATATAAACACATTTCTTGGTTTATTTTTCACCCTATTTTTATTCCCTGAAGGATGAATGGTGGGCTTCCGTGCGGTGAAATCTGGGTTTATATTGAGTTCATTGCCGCCCGTTTACCCACCCTACAAATATTGGGTGAAAAAAAAGTCATCCCGTACCTGAAATTTAACACCCCAGGTATGTCCCCTATTATTTGTCTGTTGTCACTAACCCGATATACTTGGCTTTATCAGAATCTGTTCAAGTTTTTCTAACTTCTTCATAAAAAATTCAACATGCCACAATTCAAGTTTATTATGTTCTTCCACCTCTACAAAACGTTTAACATCCTTTTTAAGTTCTTTCCAATTAAGAGACTGAATCTTGATAGCTAATTGTTCCAAATACCATGCCGGTGTGATTTCAATTCCTTGATTTTCCCAAGGCCCAATTTGATTAATGGCTTGTGTCAATAAAGTAAAATTAGGTATGACATTTTTGGAAACATACCAATCGAAGTCATACCAATCTCTACCTTTATCATACTTTCGACAAAGTAAAGCGTGACTTTTGTTAGCGAAGTTACTTGGTAAATTTTGAACATCAATTGAAAAATCAAGAGGAAAAGTTAAAAGCTTAGTTTCTATCTTTGAGCCTATCGGTGGATTAGTATCTACTTCCAATTTTATCTTAATTTTTTGTTTTGGGTGACGTTTAAATGACAAATTGAAGAGATTACCAATAGAATTATGTTTTAAAAACATCTTTTTAACGGTTTCAGTCTCTTTTCTCTTCTCAAGCATTTCAAGCTCAATGCCATAATCAGTACATTTTTTCTTTATAGTCTCTGAATAAGGTTGCCACTTAAAATTTGAATCTGGTTGTTTTAACAAAAAATCTAAATCTTCTGAAAAACGTTCTAATCCATAACATATTCTTAAAGAAGTGCCACCATGGAAAATACCAACATCAAAAAAGTGAGCTTCAGCAAGCGCACTCAAAATAATCTCTTGAGTGATTTCTTTCAGTGCGTTTTCCTGCTGAGCTTCGGTGTCTATCTCATATTCGTTAAGCCTTTTTTCTATAATAGAGAACATTATTTCCCTAACACCTTTCGTAATTGAACTAAAAATGTATTCACCCGTTTGGCACGATAAAACTTTTTGGTGCGATAAACTTCAATAATGTTTTCAAAGTCAATAGATTCAAGCGTTTCAAGCTCATCATCATCAATTCGTAAACCATCGGTTAGAAAATCAATACCAACCCATTGCCATGCTCTTTCAAAAATTAAATCGGCCAATGCTCTTAAAGGGCTTGCTATCCAAAAGGTTTTTCCGTTCACTTCTTCACGCGAAACACCGGTGAAAAATTGAGCTGGATCGACCGATATGTTTTGATACTCAAATAATCCGAGTGGTGTTTTGTAAGAAAGCGATTTTCGCCCAACAATCGCACTTGCTATAACGGTTACTTTCTCTGGAATCCACTGATGGTATGACAATGCCGTTTCAAAGGAAACATAACTTTCATTGACAAGTTCATGTGCAATAGAATACTCATTCAATTTTACGGGGGCCTGTTTTGGTGAAATCATATAGATGCCGCGTTTTATTCTAATCAGTTCGCCGTTATCAATAGCAGGCTTGATAAATTGCTTATATCGTTGAGTCTTGTTACTTCCTAAAAAACGTGCTAATTCTTGAGTAGAGAAAACATTGATCCCTGATCCCATCGCTTGTAGTTTTTCGATTGTTGTTAACATTGTTTTGTTTATAAAAATGGGTTTGTTAGCTCGTCTAGGGTGTATCGCTGCGCGTCATACACCAAAACGTCAACACGAAACACTTACACTTTGTCAAAATTATAACGGAAAATGCGGTTCCTATTTATCATGAAGAAACTCTGTGTGGAAATAAGCTTGCCAAAATCAACTTGCGATTGGCACGTTACCTCATTTGCTGAGACTTATCAACAGTTAACCGTGTCATGTTCTGCTATGCTGGCTTGTGTTAGCCTAGAAATGATGCCATAGAGGTGTTCAATCTCTTTCAGCAATCTAGGGATATCCTGTCTGGCATGGGCAATAAAATCTTGATCGGAGGCAGTAGCACCAGATAACTCAATATCTTCACCACGAGATTCCCCTTCTCCAGTCATGATAAAGCTAGAACCACTCGTGTGATCTCGTCCTTCAATGTATGATATCCATGGCCCGGGGGTAGCTATTTCACATCTATATTTAATTTGTTTAAGTTGTGTTGGTGTTATAATTTTACTCTCATCATCTTTAGTCATCGCTATCTCTCCATCATAAGTGTCTTCAAGTTTTGTCTCAAGTCAGTCCTCACTAAACCGAATTTGTATTACTTGAGGTTTGGATTTCTAATAGTCGGGGTGAAAAGTTCTTCAGCTTGTTGTGGCGTAATACCACATAAAATACAGTGATATTGATTGTTTAGTGTTCCAGAGGGAAGAATATCACCACCCGTTTTGCGTACTTCACCAACCGTCGTTACGCCAACTTGTTTATTTGGAATACTTTTAGTTAATTCTTTCACAGATTGACTTAAGGCACTATTAACTGAAACCCCTGATAATTTTCCTTGCGAATCATAGTTGTACACCTGATCCCTTTGCAAATCTTGCGGCGATACAAGTACCACCACGACAGACATAAGCATCATCAGGTAGTGCTTTTATTTTTAGAGTCGCATCATCCGCTACTGCATTATCAATAGTCTGTCGTTTTGTTGTCTCTTTTAGCACGAAAGGAACAAATATAGGCACCGTCTCAACTTCTAAGACAGCGTTTTTAAAATCAGGTACTAACATATTGGTTATTATCGGTAATGTCGTGCTTGTTTTGAACAATTTATTGTTTTTTATAACCTATTGTTATTTAACATTTATTTAAAGCTTCAAAGAAATTCGATTTTTTGAAAAAAATCGGATTTCTGGCTGAGTTAAATTTTCAACAATATTTGGTGCGTTGTTTCATTATGTTCAACAGATTGTCGCATCAACAAAGGTTGTAGCATGGTAGATTTACCCCGCCCATTAATGCCAGTCAACAAATTTAACTGGTTTAACGGAAAAGAAGTTTCTTCTTTGAAATATTTTAAATGCGTTAGTTTGATTTGCGTTAACCTGTTTATAGTTTTCCCAAAATGTCTTGTACCCGTTGAAATCGTGTCATGACTTTGGCTGTATTAAGTACTGAACCATAAATTTTCAGGTATTTTAATATAGCGTTTCCCGATCTCATGACGTACAGTTATATCAAGAAAATCGAACCGCAAAATAACAGGCATTCCAATCGGGCCACAAAATAACAGGCATTCCAGTCGGGCCGCAAAATAAATTTGGAACGAAAATCAATCGGGCCGCAAAATAACAGGCATTCCAGTCGGGCCTTCAATATTTATCAATATGCCCCTTTTTTTAGAAATGATGTGGCATCAATAAAATCATTAAGCCAAATAAAATCACTAGGGTGCCAGCAATTCTGCGAACGATGATTTTTTGGGCGAATCGGGTTAACCATTGCGCGGTTGCGCCCATGGTGAGTAACATGGGTAAGGTGCCTAATCCAAATGCTAACATCAATAATCCACCATGCCAGGCATTGCCTGATGCTAGGGCAAAAAATAAAATGCTATAGACTAATCCGCAGGGTAACCATCCCCAGACTAAACCGAGTCCAAGTGCTTGTAAGGGATGTTTGACGGGGAGAAAACGTTGGCCAATGGGTTCTATTTTCCGCCACAGGAAACCGCCGGCTTTTTCAAAATAGCTTAAAAATTGCCACCATGCGCCGATATATAATCCTAATGCTATCATGAAGAATCCGGCTACCCACATTGCGACTATGCGGGGATTTTCTAAGGGTAACCAATTTGAAAATTGTTCTCCTAAGAATCCGGCTAAAATGCCGGCAATCATATAACTGCTTATTCTGCCAATATTATAAGTGAGTAAGTAGGGTATTAAGCGGCCGAAAGAGTGACGCACTTCGAGAGATAAATTCATCGTTAATAGCCCAACAATGCCGCCACACATGCCTACACAATGCCCTGAGCCTAAGAGGCCGGCGATAAAGGCGGATAGTAACGTTAATTCAGTTGTCATAAGTCTTGATTATCCTTGTAATGGCATTGAAGGGCAGATTAGACTTTTTGAAGAAAAATCTAAAAATGTGATAGAACGCTGATTGTCATGATTGTCATGATTTACGCTGATTAATCTACCCGCAAAATAAATTTGGAACGAAAATCGGGCAGAAGCAAAATAAATTTGGAACGAAAATCAGGCAGAAGCAAAATAAATTTGGAACGTCAATCTGCCCGCAAAATAAATTTGGAACGTCAATCTGCCCGCAAAATATAAATCACTGTATTTTTTTAGCAATAAAACCACCCACTGCTTGTTCTGTAGGCATGATTTCAATGGTGTTGATGTTTACCCGTTTTGGCATTTTAAGAGCAAATATCACTGATTCTGCAATGTCGCTAGGTTGTAGTAACTCGAAACTATCCAGCATAGCTTTTTGCTTGTCTGGATCGTCTAGGGCTGTCTCAAAGAATTCTGTATGCACCCTTCCTGGACAGATTTCTGTATTGCGAACCGGTGTTCCGACAAGTTCTTTACGTAGGTTTTGAGATAAGAGGTGAATAGCGCCTTTACTGGCACCATAAATCGAAGAGGTCAATGGATAAAGGCCTGAAATCGAACCGATATGTATCATATGACCGCACCCTCGTTTTATCATGCCGGGTGCTATTGCTTTTATGACATGGACTGTGGCAATGATATTCGTCTCCAAAGTACGCTCAATATCTTCTCTGCTCGCTTTGAATAGAGTGTCAAAGCCGCGCCCCATGCCAGCGTTATTGACGAGTACGTCTACTTCTAATGGATTCAGGGTGTGGTATAGCGCGTCAGTATCTCTTAAGTCTAATACATGCGGAATGCATCCTGTTTCATTTTCCAATTTCTGAAGCCGCGCTGCACGACGGGCTATTGCGTGAACGATGAGGCCATGTTCCGTTAAACTACGCACTATGGCTTCACCAATACCACTCGATGCTCCGGTAACCAAGGCTGTACGATAGTTTGATATCATGATTTATGAAAGGGTGCATTTCTAAGTAAAAAAAGGCTCATATTGATAAATTTTGAAGCCACATTTTTGTTCCAAATTTATTTTGCGAAGTGCCACTGGAGTGCAAAATTTATTTGCGAAGTGCCATTTTCGTTCCAAATTTATTTTGCGAACTGCCACTGGAGTGCAAAATTTATTTTGCGAACTGCCATTTTCGTTCCAAATTTATTTTGCGACAACCAAGATATGATAATGACCGGTTTTTGGGAATGCGCCCTTTATGAAAATAATGTTGATCTAGGGAGGGTAAGCGAGTAGAGAGGCAGCCCACCATCTTCTTAAACTTGTAACATAGACCAGCAAACTAAAGTTGGAACGTAGACCAGCAAACTAAAGTTTGCACTCCAATCTACCCGCAAAATAAATTTTGCACTCCAATCGGGCCGAAGCAAAATAAATTTTTAACGAAAATATGGTTTCCCCAAGCCTTTTCAGGTTTGTTTGGTACATATTGCTCGATTTTTTTTATCAGACAATAAGGGCCTTGTGCTTGAGAGGGTTTGTTGATATGCCTCATGAGTGTAATAGCAATGCCTTATGTTTACGGATTAGCATGTCTGCGAGGTTAAACTGACTTTTTTCTAGGACTTGTTCTAGCTTTGAGCGTAATTTTCTAGCTTCTGCACTGTCGTATTGTCCATGATTGACTAAAAATAAATAGCGATTGTATTCCTCTACTTCTGGAAGATTTTGTGGTCGTGGATCAACCTGCATAATACTCTGTAAGGCCTCAGTACTTTCTGCTCCATAAGGTTCTGTGATGGGACGATAAGCACAAATCCCGAGTTCTTCACAGCATTTTAATAACCAGATATTCTCTTTATGTACTGTACTCAATATTTGTGGACTGTGTGTCGTGACTATGAATTGTGTTTTGGGGAAAGTTTGCATTAAATCCGGTAAGAGGGTTTGTTGCCATTTGGGATGCAAATGTAAGTCAATTTCGTCAATCAGTACTATCGCTTCTTCATTTAATGGTTTGTCTAAATGAGGATTCGCTTGGGCCATGCGTCGTGCTAAATCCATCACGAGTGCTAATAGGGTACGAAAACCATGACTGAGTTGCGATATTTCCAATGTGATAGGTTGTTGCTGTTCATTTTTAAAATCAACTAATAGGCGTGGGGGGCTTAACTCACTACGCCGATGATGGCATTCTTTAATCGTTGTTTCAACAGCTTGGCGAACAATTTCAAGTTCATCTAACTTATAACTATAATCTTGGCGTTTTTTACCCTCTCTCGCTTCTTGATTTTCTTTAGCAATAAACCACCCCATTGCTTCACGAAAATTAGTCTTGCTTTCTAAGGCTTTATTCAATGCTGTGAAACGTGTCAATTTTTGATTATTGATGTCTTTTGTTTCAAGAATATCAGAAAAAACAGCACGTTCTGTACTGTAATAAACGAATACTGGCAATAGGATGGGTTGGTTATTTTGGACACCATTAATACTTTCTTCCAGATAAGCATGAAGTGGCTTTAAGCCTATTGTATCTGGTAATGCTTTGGCCGTGTGTTTGGTTTTATCACGGCGCGTCATACGATCCCATTGTACATTCTCATCATTGGTCAATTTGACACGCATGTAAGGTGCTTTTTGCTCTTGAGTTGTTTGTCTTAAGTCGTGTTGCTTAAACCCTATACCACTTATTTCTGGCAAATGGGTCAAAATGGGGCTCAGTCCGACAGCTAAAGCATCTAGTAAGGTTGTTTTACCCGTTGCATTGTCGCCAATCAGCACGGTGAGTTGGGGATGTAAAGGCAATTCAAGTTTCTTAATGGCTCGGAAGTTTTCGATTTTGATGGATTTCAGTTTCATTTTATCATTCAAGGGAAATGGGGCAGGCAACAAAAACCCGTTACCCACCCGACAGGTTAGTTAGGGGAATGAATGGTGGGCAACATAAACACGTTACCCACCCGACAGGTTAGGGGAATGGTGGGCAACAAAAACACGTTACCCACCCTACATTTAATTAAAATGGGGCAGGCAACAAAAACCCGTTACCCACCCGACAGGTTAGGGAAATGGGGCAGGCAACATAAACACGTTACCCACCCGACAGGTTAGGGAAATGGGGCCGGCAACAATCTTTACCCACCCTACAAACAATTAATTGGACAAACTATAAATATAATTGGCTAACAAATGCACTTTGGCTTCACCTAAAAAGTCTCCGTGTGCGGGCATTTTGCCCTGACGGCCTTTAGCAATAGTGGTTTCAATCCTTTTTGGGGAGCCGCCATAAAACCAGATGTCGTCAGTCAAGTTAGGCGCGCCTAACATTTGATTCCCTTTGCCGGTTGGCCCATGACAAGCAATACACATTGCTGTATAGGTTTTCTGGCCTTTGGCCGCTGCGGCTGAATCATGATCACGTCCACTTAAACTCAGTACATATTGAGTCACTTGTTTGACACCGTTTTCTCCTATCGCGGGTTCCCATGCGGGCATTTGGCCTTGTCGTCCATTCTTAATCGTGGTTTCAATCGCAGCAGGGCTGCCACCATAGAGCCAATCTTCATCACGCAAGTTGGGATAGCCGGGAACGCCACGCGCATCGGAGCCATGACAGGTTGTACAGTAAGTCATAAACAAACTGTGACCGAGTTGCTTCGCATTCTCGTTTTCAACTAAGGCTGTAATGGGCTCGTTTTGATACTTCTCATAAAGCGGCCCATAGCGCGTGTCAGCTGCCCACATTTCTAATCGGTATTCCTTCAATTCCGTCCAATTCCAGACACCCATATATGAGCCTAAACCCGGATACAGAACTAAATAGACGAGACCGAATATCAAGGTGATGTAGAACATATTCAACCACCAGCGAGGTAGGGGGTTGTTGTATTCTTCTAGGTTGCCATCCCAGACATGGCCCATCGTTTCCACTTTATCGCCGGTTTTTTTAAAGTCAGCGCCTAACCAATAAATCAGGCCAAAACAGGCGAAAATACCACCTAAAGTGATGATTGTAATAAACCAATCCCAAAATTGACTGGTAAACAGGCTTTCTTCAAACATGATGTTTCTCCTTGACTGTGGATTCAATTGAGTCATCGTCTTCTATGGGCAGACGGGCCGCTTCGTCATATTGCGTTTGACGCTTGCTGCTGTATACCCATACCACAATGCCTAAAAAGATGACCATGACGACAATTGTCCAAATAGACTGAAAAATGGTGAACATTCCAAGATTTACCTCACTGTTTTGATCGCAGTGCCTAAGTTTTGCAAATAGGCTATGATGGCATCCATCTCTGTTTTGTCTGAAACCGCTTGTGCAGCTTGAGCAATTTCTTCATCGGTGTATGGATGATCGAACCAATCTTTCAAAACCTGCATTTTGTGTTGAACGTCTTCGCCATCAATCAGATTCTCATTCAGCCAAGGATAGCCAGGCATGACTGATTCAGGTACCACATCGCGTGGGTTGTTCAAATGGGCATAGTGCCAATCATCACTATAACGCCCTCCGACACGGTGTAAATCTGGGCCGGTTCGTTTAGAACCCCATTGGAAGGGCCGATCATAAACAAATTCGCCGGCGACTGAGTAGTGTCCATAGCGTTCTGTTTCAGCGCGAAAGGGCCGAATCATTTGGGAATGGCATACCATGCAAGATTCACGAACATAAATATCGCGTCCTGCCAATTGTAGTGCGGGATAAGGTTTTAAACCTTCTACGGGCTTAAGCATAGATTCCATAAAAAACAAGGGTACAATTTGTACCAGGCCTCCAATACTCACCACAATGGTGATGAGAATGATCATTAAGCCTATGTTTTTTTCAACTTTTTCATGTCCTGTCGCCATTTGATCTCTCCTTAGTGTGCAAAAGCGGGGGCCGGAATCGTGTCATTCACTTCGGTCACTTTAGAACTCGTTACCGTTTTGAAGACGTTATACGCCATAATCACCATGCCAAGCAGGAATAAAACACCGCCTAACCAACGAATCACGTAGTAAGGATGCATGGCTTGCACGGATTCGACAAAGCTATACGTCAAGGTACCATCAGGATTGACGGCACGCCACATTAAGCCTTGCATAATGCCAGATACCCACATGGCTGTGATATAGAGTACGACACCAATCGTTGCACTCCAAAAATGCACTTCAACCAGTTTCAGGCTGTACAGTTCACGTCCAAATATACGCGGGATCAAATAGTACAGGCTACCCATTGAGATCATGGCAACCCAACCGAGCGCACCGGAATGCACATGTCCAATCGTCCAATCGGTGTAATGTGATAAGGCATTGACTGTCTTAATGGCCATCATGGGCCCTTCAAAAGTGGACATGCCATAGAAGGAAATCGCGACAATCATGAAACGCAAAATGGGATCGCTACGCAGTTTTTCCCACGCGCCAGATAACGTCATGATGCCGTTAATCATACCGCCCCAAGAGGGTGCCAGCAGAATCAGAGACATCACCATGCCTGTAGTTTGTGTCCAATCGGGTAAGGCGGTGTAATGTAAGTGATGGGGGCCGGCCCAAATGTAGGTGAAAATCAAGGCCCAAAAGTGAACAATGGACAAACGGTAAGAATACACCGGCCGTTGCGCTTGCTTTGGCACAAAATAGTACATCATGCCCAAAAAGCCGGCGGTTAAGAAAAACCCTACCGCATTGTGGCCATACCACCATTGCACCATCGCATCTTGCACCCCAGCGTAGGCAGAATAAGATTTCCACATCGAAACGGGAATGGCGAGGTTATTAAAGATGTGCAATATAGCAATCGTGATAATAAAGGCCCCGTAAAACCAATTTGCCACATAAATATGGGGGACTTTCCGCTTAACAATGGTGCCAAAGAAAACAATGGCATAAGTGATCCAAACTGCGGCAATGAGCAAATCAATTGGCCATTCCAATTCGGCGTATTCTTTGGTGCTTGTCAAACCCAGCGGCAAAGTGATTGCGGCTAATACGATAACCAGTTGCCAGGCCCAAAACGTAAAGCCGGCCAGCCTATCCGATATTAACCGCACATGACAAGTGCGTTGCACGACATAATAAGAAGTCGCAAATAAAGCCGATCCGCCAAAGGCAAAAATCACGGTATTGGTGTGTAAAGGTCGTAGACGACTAAATGTTATGTAAGGTATATCGAAGTTAAGCCAAGGCCAAGCCAGTTCGGCGGCAATATAAACACCGACTGTCATGCCTACGAGCCCCCAGACAATCGTCATGATGGCAAATTGCCTCACAACCTTATAGTTGTAGGTATCAGTACCTACAGTTGTCGTTTCCGCCATGCGTTAATTTTCTCCATTTTAAACACATATAACTGTTTGATTATATTACTATTTTATAATATATCAGACATAAACAATCACAAATCAAAACCATTTATTAAATAATAAATAATGCGTTAAGTTAAGGTTAATGCCTATTTAATTAGTGAGATCAAAAGGCCTGGTTTTGATGTGGATTGATATAAATCAATATGAAAATGATAAAAACGTAGTGTAAACGATTATTTATTAAAAAGGTATTGATATAAATCAATTTTTGGTGGCGATTAATTATCATTCATAATTAGAAATTCAGATTTTTAAGTGTTTGAATAAACACAGATGTTAATGTTCAATTCTCAATTCTCATTCAATTTATTTTTAACACCTGTACAAACTTCGTTCAAAGCTCAAGCGAGATCAACTTTAGTTTGTCAAAACCCAAAAAAGACTTTACATACGCCTTATATCTGTTAAAATTTTTAATTGCTTTCTGATGAAAGTGACTGTGTCTCAAATCAATCTATTGATTTAAAAAATCAAATGGCTATAAAAGACTGATTGGAGTCTATAAAACCGCCATAGTGAATTAAAAACACTATGAGCAAGTCTGTCAATCACGACAAAAGGAAAAAAAATGAACGAACAGAAATCCAATAACCTGAAAGTTAAAACGGATATCAAAGCTGGGCAGGATTGCCCCTTTTCACAAAAACTCCTTAATGAACGTCAACAGAACTGCAAGAGGGGTTCTGGCTTTGATTGTGAACTCCTCAGAGAGTACAAACAAGATCAGCCTCAGTGTTTTTAAATCATTGTTACCAATAGCTCATGTCGGCAATAATCCAAAACCAATAGGCTAAATCGTTTAGTCTAAATCGGCGTTGATGTGATGTTTTGTGCTACAGACAGACTTCACATCGCAGTTCATAAATTAAACCAAAACCACAAAAACGACATTCGAGGTTCAAGTTTTTGCGCGCAAAAACTTGAACCTCGAATATATACCAAAATGAGTGTCTGAAAAATTCTATGACACAAAAATATTTAAAAAAACTCTTGACAAAAAATAGATTTTTTGTTTTTATTAACCTTGACTCTTATCAAGGGATGAGAGTCTTCAAAGCAAGATATTATGGTTCAGTATTAAAATGTCATACTGGTAAAATCTTAGACTTAATAATAAACATAAGATTATCTTCAAAATCTTATTGTGTATTATACTAAAAAGTCACAAGTCGTTTTTGTGACCCGGGGAGCTTACCCTTAAGACATAACATTAGCTGATTTTTGTGGTTTTGGCGTTTTTAAATAAGAGTCGTTTATAAAAACAAGCGGATTATAATGCTCTTTCCAGCGTACAACCTTTGTCTCTCGTTTCGCCATGCAGCTAGTGTTGATATCCAGTTTACATAAGACAATGCGTTGTGCGCTTTTTTTCAAGGTAATCCCTTTTGCCTAACAGTTCATTTACTGGCTTATGTTTTTAGGGATTACCGTTTTTCAAATTTTCACCTAACCCCACCATCCCGACGATCAAAAAATCCCCTCTTTTTCATCCAGCCATTGCAAAATATTGTCATAAAACAATGCCGCCAATCAATGGCAATAACGGATAACCCAATAAAATCCCATTAATATCACTTAATTAAAAAATAGAAAATAAAACTGATCTCTATGTGCGTCTCTTGGCATCGAAGTGCTGTCAAAAACGCTTTCCTTTAAATGATTACCGATTACCGATTACCGATTTCAAGTAAACCATTATGCCAAATAAACCATTATGCAAGGCAGTAGAAAATCCTTTAACGACTGAACAAATACAAGATTTTTTTAGACTATTTTCTCGGCCTTATTTTATTTGAACAGCATACAGCACAGGCCGATGCCCTTGCAGATTGCACTCTTTTATGTATTTAGCTTCGCGCACCGAAGGCTCACGCTTAAGTTTCGCTTCGCGCAACGAAGCTGCGTGAAATGGTGGGTAGCGTGTTTTTGCTGCCCACCGGCCCTCACTAGACATTAGAGTTTATACCGATTTAACACAACTCATTGATTTAATTTAAATTCTTATCTTAGTGGGCAGTGGTGGGCAGCAAAAACACGCTACCCACCATTTCACGCGCTTTGTTTCGCTCCGCGAAACAAAGCGCGTGAAATACAAAAAATGTTAAAAGATTTATGCGTACCTACTTAACAAGTTTTTGCGCGCAAAAACTGTATTTAGCTTCGCGCACCGAAGGCTCACGCAAAAGTTTCGCGAAGCGAAACTTCTTAAGTGAAATTTAGCGTAGCAGACCGAAGGTTTTTGCGTAAGTTGCGCGCAACTTTTGCGAGAAATGTGAAAAGTTATATTAAATCGGTATAAACTCTACTATTCAATTGGTAAGTAGGGACACATAAATCTTTTAACATTTTCTGTATTTCACGCGCTTTGTTTCGCTCCGCTTCACCGCGCGCGTGAAATGGTGGGTAGCGTGTTTTTGCTGCCCACCATCCCTCACAACGCTGGACTACAAAATGTTAATAAACTTTTGCGTACCTACTTAACTATTACCATTGATACCGAAGCCAAAATGTATTTGCCCAGAGCTTAACTATACTGTCATTGACAAAGTGCAACATTTGCCCATAAAAGTATCCTAGATTTCTCGCAAATTAACCCTGTAATAATGACGACTTTATGCACACCAGTCGTCGCTCAACTTAATGGCGCGGCGTAAATAGATAGAAAAATCATACGTTTCAAAATATTTTTCACGATTTCACGCTGAAGTTTCGCGGAGCGAAACTTCAGCGTGAAATAAACTTTTGCGCGCAAAACTTTTGCGTGAAATGCATTTTGCAAATTCAGGCACTGGAGTTAATGGGAAATTTTAGACTCACAAAATTTGATTACGAATGAACTCCGATACGAATGAACGAATGAACGCCTTAATATACAAAACAGTGTAAAATATTACACTTTACTCATTAAAGATAAACATTTTTTTAAATTTAAAAGGAACTCATTGTGGATTCACCCACCGTTGTTGCTATACTGGTATTTTTAAGTATTTATCTCTTATGGTTTTTGATTCGTTTGTTTGCCGATCTGTTTTTGGTGGGCATTGCTCTTGTAAGTGCCACCTTGGCCTACAATATTGAAAGTTATTACGAGCAATTTTTGATGGTTTTGCAAGAATCTAACTTGTTAAACCTATTAAGTATGACTTTACCAGAACAGGCTGACAGTTTGGCAGTTTTTAAGATAGCCGGCTTGATTACTGCATCAGCGGTACTGATTTCTATACCCATTTTGCCCTTTTCGGCCACATACAGACATCTGCTTGGCATAGAAAACCCCTTATTCGCACGAAAAGAAGCCAAAGTCAGGGGTTGGATTATTGAAGAAATTCAGCGGTATGAAGCCTCTCAACTTGTTGTAGAGACTAAAGAGTCTGAAACCAGCGATTCAGAAGACGCTTCTGAGCATTACATTGATCCGCCTGAAAACATAACAACCCCTAAAAAAGACTCAATTTTACCACTCAAATCTGAAGAAAAATAACCGCTGTGTCTAGGAAGTCAATGAAAACTGTAACCGTGATTGACTATGGCATGAGCAATCTACGCTCTGTCAGTAAAGCTTTAGAACACGTTGCCGGTAACGACTGGCAAGTTTTAGTCAGTGATCAGGTCGATGTCATATACCAGGCAGACAAAATTGTCTTTCCTGGACAAGGGGCGATAGGCAATTGCATGACTTTGCTCAACCAAACCGGGATCGCCGATGTCATTAGACAAACAATTGATCAAAAACCCTTTTTAGGGATTTGTCTTGGTTTGCAAACCTTATTGACAACCAGCGAAGAAAGTGGCGGAACAGCCGGCTTGAACTGGGTTACTGGAACAGTGCCTCGCTTTATTGAGCCGCTGAATGCTCCCCATAGTGGAGAACGTCTCAAAATTCCCCACATGGGCTGGAATCAAGTGCAACAGACGCAATCGCACCCATTATGGAGAGCGATCCCTGACAATAGTCGCTTTTATTTTGTACACAGCTACTACGTCGAACCACAACAGAACAACCTCGTGGCAGGAACAACAGCTTATGGGCCTATTCAGTTTACTTCGGCATTGGCGCGAGACAATGTTTTTGCGGTGCAATTCCATCCGGAAAAAAGCCAACACGCCGGCCTCACTTTACTGAAAAATTTTTTAAACTGGTAAGATATACACTCATAATGATTAAGAAATATCCTCAAACCCTTTAAAAAATGGACGAACAGTATTAATGATAACTAACGGTGGGCAACACGCTTTGCCCACCCTGATAACTGGATTAAGGAGAATCTAAATCGAAATGAACTCTCTCTCTCTGAAATTAGGACTGCTTGGATTATGGAGCTTATTGAGTATTGCCATTAACCCAGTCTTTGCAAGCGGATGTGATGCTCTAAAAACAGCTGCTGCTTTAGAAAGTTGCCAAGACAAAAAGGTGAAAGCATCTGGCCCGCGTTTAGGCATGTTTGATGTACCAGACTCTTTCATGTTTGCCGATCCGAGCTTTAGCGGTGGTGAGGGCCTTCAAGACTACATGGAAATTGATTACACGCCGATCATTTTACAGACCTCTGAAGAAGTTCAATGCGTAGATGAGATTGAAGTGGAAGGCACTTTAGAGCAAATGGAATTGGAAGAAGGAGAAAAAGCTTGGGTGATTAAAGTAACCCAATTCAAATGTTTGTAACAACTATATCAATGAACAATTATCAATTCCACTTAAGACGTTTTTGCGCGCAAAAACGTCTTAAGTGGAAATCTTATTATCAGTTATTTGAACCTTGATATCTCATTAATATCTAAGACTAATACTCGACTCTCACGTTTTTTATAAGTCCTTTACCTAAAAACTAAATAACCTTAAAAATCAATGAGTTGGCTATTTTAACACTCAAAAATAGAGCTTTGCAAAGCCAAATAACATCAAAAACTTGATAGTCGAGTAATAGATTATCAAACAAACTATAAGGCTGATAAATGTGTACCCGTTTTTATCAAGACGGTACTTTTTTTGCATACCACGGGCTAAGTTTCCGCTGTTAAGCATCCTTATAAATTTAGCCTTGAAGAAAGAGTCAGGTTTTGATAAATGATAAATGATAATTGATAATTGATAGCTGATAACTGATAAATAACTGTGACTATGAACCCAAAAGAAGACATTTTATCAGACACAGAATCCCTGTTTGCTGATGATTTTGATGAACCAGGGGCGAAAGACGAAGACAATAGCGTCTCTAACGAAGACATATGGGAACTGTTGATTGTCGATGATGAAGAAGATGTGCATCAATTGACGCACTTTGTGTTGGACGATTATGTTTATCAAGACAAAAAGTTAAAATTGCTCAGTGCTTATTCCGCTGAAGAAGCTAAGCTTTTATTAGAACAGAATCCCAATATAGCCGTCATTCTACTGGATGTCGTCATGGAAACGAATGATGCGGGTTTAAAATTGGTCGAACATATACGCGAAATTCAGCACAATCACTTCGTCCGTATTATCCTACGAACCGGGCAAGCAGGTTACGCCCCTGAAAAGCAAGTGATTCTGAAATACGATATCAACGACTATAAGAATAAAACCGAATTGACCGATCAAAAACTGTTTACCGTCATCACGGCCAGTTTACGCGCCTATTCCGACATTATAACGATTGAATCGTATCGGCAACATCTGGAAGAAAAAGTGGCAGAGCGGACTCGTGAGCTTCAAAAAACAAATGAAGCACTGGTTAAACTCAACGAACAATTAATACAAATCAATCAGGAGAAAAACGAGTTTTTAGGTATCGCAGCCCATGACTTGAAAAATCCGCTCTCATCCATTCAATCATTGGCAAACCTGACTAGAACCTCTTTTGATGATTTTCCTAAACAGAAATTGATTGATTTTTCCCAGATGATTGAAGTCAGTGCCAATAAAATGTTTAATTTAATCAAAAATTTACTGGATGTGAATGCGATTGAATCGGGCAAAATGAATTTCTCATTAACACAACTCGACATATTCCCCTTTTTGCAAGTTGTCGTGGAGAATAATCAGGGTGCTGCCAAGAGCAAAAAAATTGGACTGCAACTTCACCGCGAAGAAGAAGAGTACAAAGCGATTATAGATGAAAACGCCATCTTACAGGTATTGGATAATCTCATTTCCAATGCCATCAAATATTCGTCGCATGGCAAAAAGGTTGATATTCGCATTTTAAAAGGTGAGAACACCGTTTGTTGCGAAATACAAGACGAAGGGCCCGGTCTTTCTGAAACGGATCAAGAGCAATTATTTATGAAATTTGCCCGTTTAACGCCACGCCCTACAGCTGATGAACATTCAACAGGTTTAGGATTATTCATTGTTCAGAAATTAGTCAACAAAATGAATGGCTCTGTCAGCTATAAAGGCAAATTAGGACAGGGTTCGACGTTTGTTATTGAATTTCCATCGACATAACATCGAATTGGCGTTGCAAATTTTAGTTTGAATTGTTTGCAAACTAAAGTTTGCACTCCGATCTACGAACTGATAACTGAAAAGAAAGGAAAATAGATATGAAAATAATAGCCGTTGGTGTGAGTTCTGCTTTCGCCACTGGGCCGTATGAAGAAGTGATCACGGTAAACAAAGCCAGTGAATTGTTTAGAAAAATCGCTTCTGAACAGAAATTCAAGAATGCTTCTGAAGAAATCATTCTGGCCGAAATTCAGAAACACAGCCAATTCCTTTATACACCAAAATGGCATTCTAACTTCTTGATTGAATTTGATATGCCAAGTAAAACGGGAAAAAGGCCTTACCGTTTACTCGTCGATGCGGGTGCGGATATCAGACACGCCCTAAAAAGAGTGGAATTAACTTCTGCTAATATAGATGGCGTTTATATTTCACACCCTCATAATGATCACATTGGGGGGATAGAATATCTCGCACTGACAACCTTTTTTAATCCGTTTTACACACCTGCAAAACAAAAATGGCTTAATAATCAATTCATTGCTGACAAACTGTTTCTGGAACACGACTGGTGGCAAGTGCCCCCCGGCAATACTAAACCGGATTTGTTTGTGCATAGAAAAGTGCTTACCCCTGTCAAAAGAGCTGTTGGGCCCGGTTTAGATACCTTACAAGGTGTACCGGATGTTAGCCTTGAGACTTATTTTGATATCCATGTCATTGGCAAACAGGAAAATGGACAAACGAAATCCAAAATCTTTCAAGATGGTGAAGGCTATTGGACGTTAACACCCATTTTTGCCATGCATGTCATTTCCAGTTCGGAAGAAATGCCCAGTTACGGTATCAGTTTGCAACACTCCAGTGGTTACAACGTACTCCTGCCAACTGACATCCAATCTATGATGCCATCGCAATTAGAATCGCACTACAAACGGGCCAATAGAATTTACATGGATTGTGAAACATCCCCTTTTCCTTCCGGTGTGCATCCCCATATCACCGACTTAATTAATAATATGGATCAAGATATTCAAAAGAAATGTCTGCTATACCATTACGACAACTACCCAGAAGTGCCTGAAGGCATGTTTTATGGCATTTTACATCCAGGCGATTTGCACATCTACCCAGACGAAACATTTTGTGTCAAAAAAGGAAGGCCTAAAAAATGAAGCCGTTAGCGCAAGAAAACTCGCATAACCATTTACCCATCTCCATGATTACCGGTTTTCTTGGCAGTGGTAAAACCACATTGCTTAATCAGTTATTACACCAACCTGAAATGCAGCACACCCTAGTCATCGTCAATGAATTTGGCGAAATCGGTATTGATCACTTATTGATTAAAGCGACAACTGAAGAGATGATGCTTTTAGAAGGCGGGTGTGTTTGTTGTTCAGTGCGTACCGACTTAGTGACTACCTTAGAAGAGGCTTTCCACAAACGAGAACGTCAAGAAATTGAATTTAAACAAATCCTAGTTGAAACCACAGGCCTAGCCGATCCCGCTCCCATATTACGGACATTAATAGATGATCCCTTTATCACAGCCCATTATCGTTTAGAAACGCTTGTCACCACAGTCGATGCCTTATATGGTGAACAGCAACTGGATGAATACGATGAATCCGTGAAACAAGCGGCCCTTGCACATCACCTGATCTTGACCAAAATTGATTTAGTTGATGTCGCCACACTTCAGGCCTTAAAGCAACGCTTATATCGCTTCAACCCCACAGCAACCCTCCACGAAGTCAACTTCAAACAAGACACACTGAATGCCGCCAAATTATTCAAGACAACACATTACAATAGCCAAACAGAACAACTTGATATCGCCCGTTGGTTAAACGCAGAAACGTATATTCAACATCAACAAGAAACACACGATGATCCAGATCATGCTCATGATAAACACCAACCGCACCGACATGATCGCTATATCAAAACCTTCTGCATAGAACACAATGAACCCTTACACTGGCTCACACTAGAACGTTGGATACAGCAACTCACCCGACTGCGCGGCAAAGATTTACTCAGAGTCAAAGGCATAGCCTACACCTATGAAACCGATTTACCCGTCATTATTCAAGGTGTTCAACACGTATTCCAGCCCCCTAGCACCCTAGACGCTTGGCCCAGTGAAGCACGTCGATCACAAATCGTCTTCATAACCCGCAACATTGAAAAAACAGTAGTCGAACGCCTCCTACACACCTTAATCAAATCAAAAACCCCGATAGACGTGTGTCAGGCCGCATTAATATTAATAGGGCAAGAACACATTCAATGAATGATTCATTGTAGGGGCAATCCCTTGTGGTTGCCCCTATCTGTTTTTCAAACACCCCATCAACCACAAAGAGGTGCCACAAATGATAACCGTAGAAAAACTCAATGACACCACATTCAAAGTCACGGTACAAAGCAACACAACCACAACGCACAACGTCACCCTCTCCCTCTCGTACCATGAAAAATTGACCCACAACACCATCACACCAGAACAACTGATTGAAAAATCCTTTGAATTTCTACTACAACGCGAAAGCAACACCAGCATCCTGGGCAGCTTCGATCTACCCGTCATCAATCAATACTTTCCCGAATACGAATCAACGATACAAAAAATGCCATAACTAATTTTATATCACGCTGATTTTCGCTGATATTAAAAGCCACGGAATGACACAGAAAGCACGGAATGACTTTTTCCGTGTTTTTCCGTGTTTTTCCGTGGCAAAATCGAACCGAAGCAAATCACACAAGTCATTGATTTGTAAGACCACCACTGGTTTGTAGGGACTACCCGTGTGAATTATATCGCCGTTATTTCAAAACCCGCTTATAAGCCAAGAGAGAGAAATGGAAATACTGTTTTTACTCATTCCTATCTCATTGATATTAATAGGATTGATTGTATTAGCCTTATTATGGGCCATCAAATCAGGGCAATTTGATGATTTAGAAGGGCCCGCCCATGAAGTGTTAATGGATGATGATAATGTGCGGCCTGTTAAAAAGGAATAAGCACGCACGGGGATTTGATTTAAAACCCTAACAACTTCGATTATCTAATCAATGCGAATTTAAACCCTAACGATTTCGATTGTATAATCAATGCGGATTTAAACCCTAACTTCATTTTGCGGAACCCTCCCTACACGGGTTGAATTGAGGCATGCCTTGCGAGAGCAATATTTTCCAACTCCACAGAGGGTAAGGCTCCCTGACCAATCATTTGTTGAGCATCAAGAATTTCAATACCCACAAGCTGTTCAGCTGCCCCAATATTCAGGGTAATTTCATCTGTTAAACGCACCGTGCGACATTCCTGTAAATTCCCGACTAAGCGAATATAAAGGGCATCAACTTCTTGATCGTAACTGATTTTCATCATAGCATTCTCTCAAAAATAAAAGGTGTAAACAGTGATAACAACGATTTCATAAGCTTCTTCTTTAACGACAGGAGCTACTTGTTTTATTCTGTAAAATTGACTTTGCCAATATTTATTGTATTGGAAATTTGCCCGATAAAGCAACCTGTCCTGTTTTGCCGGTTCTATAGAACCCACTCTAATCGCTTCACTGATTTCGATTTTGTCAGTACCACGTTCAATACATTGTTCAAGTGCATGTTTTGTTAAACGTATTGATTTCATATAGGTAAACCATAGGTTATTGAAAAGTAAGTCAATATTTGTAATAGCATTAACACAATCTTGGCTGATTTCGCGTAGGGTAGAGGAATTTTCATCCACCGTTTACGTTTTCACACCCTGATAACGGATTAAAAAATAGGGGAAATACTCCTGACTTTACCGTTTTCTGTGGATAAGTAATTTAATAATGTTATCAGAAATAAATCAAAAAATGTCATAAGGCGGTTGCGGTTTTAAAATATACCCAAAAACAATCTTATAATTCAGATATTTAAGATTTTTTAGGTGGGTATATATTTACCCGCAACCGCCTAAACATTCTAAAAAAATTGATTTATATCAATCCATATTGCCTATTAAATAATTAACAAATGCTTATTTGCTAATTTGAATTTGATTTTGTAGCCTATTTGGCTTTTGGCAAATAAATAAAGTTGTTCATAAATGAGCTGATTTTTTGGCCGTTACTAAAAACAGGTTTTCACGCAAAAGTTTTGTGCAGAAAAACTTTTGCGTGAAAAAATAAACGCGCTTTGACGCTAAAGACGCTAAAGACGCTAAAGAGGCCTCTTCAAAAATATCTTTGCCCCAGTTTTTGCGCGCAAAATGCGTGAAATGGTGCATGGCACGATTTTCTGTAGCCCCCTTCAGAAAAATAATTTGAGTCGTTCGCTCTTATGATGAAATTATTTATTATGAAAATTATATAGCTTGAAATTGATTTCAAGCTCATGAGGGTTCGTAATTGGTAACAATCGCCTCAATCATTGGCTTTCGATTTTCCTCACTACCGCCAACATGATAAAAGTGTTCATGGGTTAAAATGTTAAAGTGATTCCACAGCGATTTGATATAGTCGTTTTCACGGTAATCATTGTGATGCCATGTGGATAATATAAATTGGCTTTGTGTCTGAGACAGTGCGGTGTAAAGCGATTTCTCATGTTCGCCATTCCAACCATTATAATAATCAGCGTGTCTATCAATATAAGGGGGATCACAATAGATCAAGTCTCCGCTTTTTCCATTTGGAATGGTTTCTTCAAATGGCTGACACTGAAACACAAATTCTTTGAGTTTCAATAAACGGCTAACATAGCTTATCTGGTTCACGATTTTTGTAACATACGCTTGTGCAAATCGCTGAGGTTTTCTGCAAAAAGGAATGTTAAACTGCCCTTTCCGATTAAATCGAATCATACCGTTAAAGCCGGCCCGATTGAGAAATAAAAAGTCCAAAGGGGCCGCTTTTTTGTTGAATCGCTCCCTTATTGTGTAATAGTGAGATTCGCCTTTTTCTAAAAGCTTCGCACCCTCATCATTCAGAAACTGCCTGACAATTTCAGCCGTGATTTCACCCGAAGCTATTGATTGATAAAAATGAATTAAATGAGGATTCGTGTCACATAACAGCGCATGTTGAGGCGCAAGGTTAAACGCAACAACGCCTGTACCCATAAAGGGCTCAATCCATAAACCTTCAAATTTTTCTGGAATAATGCGCTTTATCCAAGGAACCAATTTTGTTTTAATGCCTTGAGATTTGATAGGTGGTACATTGATCTTCATTTTTTAGGTTTCTGGTTTTGTCATTTATTTTGCTTGTTTGCTATTTTCAAACCAAATTTCAACCGGGCAACGATAATTTTCGGGAAGCTGGATTTCCTTTATTTCAAAATCGTGACGCAACGCTTTTAGTCGCTCTGGACTAGCCCCATTCCACTCATCAATAATTTGATCATCGTCAGCAACAATAAACTAACCAAGTAGCCAACAAGCCAATAAGCCAACAGCTTTCAGCCGTTGTCTAAAAGCTCAAGTCAGGTGGTGGTGACTGTCCACAATCACACAAGCCCTTTTGCCCTGAGGGAAAAATCCCCTCAATCCCACAGGATGCTATAGATTTGGTTAGTCACCACCACCTGACTTGAGCTTTTAGACAACGGCTGAAAGCTGTTGGCTTTAGCTGCTTTAGCTGTTGGCTTTAGCTTAGGCGCATTATCTTCCTCACTATCTGTTTCTAACAATCTAATAAGCGTTCCTTCACTATGATGTTGTTTTTGATTAATGACATAATCAATGGCTACATCCAACTTTTTCTCGCTTAATGAAAATACACCATAACCACGTTGCCATACAAATGTGGTTTGAGAATTTCTGATTTCATAATTAACCTGATGTGAACTACTTCCTTTTATGTTCTGTACAAAAGCTGTAATGGATAACTTAGGGGGAATAGAAACCACTAGATGTATGTGATTTTCAATGCCACCAATTGCATGAGTAATACAATCAATAGAATCTGCTTTACCAATTATGTAATCATAAAGTTTTGGTTCAATATCTTTTGTAATTAATGGTAAACGATTTTTTGTTGCCCATATTAAATGGTAATAAAGTCGCCATAATGCCATAAATGTTTCCTTATTTATTTCAAATTAAAGTCAATAGCCAACTAACCAAATAGCCTATAAGCAAATAGCCTATAAGCCTATAAGCCTACAGCTAAAAGCCAACTGCTAAAAGCCAACAGCTAAAAGCTCAAGTCACCTAAAGGTGACTAACCAAATAGCTTACAAGCCTACTACAAGCCAACAGCTAAAGCAGTTGTCTAAAAGCTCAAGTCACCTAAAGGTGACTAACCAAATAGCTTACAAGCCTACAAGCCTACAAGCCTACAAGCCTACAAGCCTACAAGCCTACAAGCCTACAATCCTACAAGCTACAAGCCAACAGCTAAAGCCAACAGCTAAAGCCAACAGCTTTTCACGCTTTCACGCAAAAGTATAGCGAAACTTTTGCGTGAAAAAGATTTTGCGCGCAAAATCTGTTGCAGCAGTTGTCTAAAAGCTCAAGTCAGGTGGTGGTGACTGTCCACAATCACACAAGCCCTTTTGCCCTGAGGGAAAAATTCCTTCAATCCCACAGGATGCTATAGATTTGGTTAGTCACCTTTAGGTGACTTGAGCTTTTAGACAACTGCTTTAGCTGTTGGCTGTTGACTTTATATTAAGTTTTAGAATCTACCGTAGGGTGGGTAGCGTCTTTTTGTGCCTACCCCATTTTTTCTATATTATAAATAAGCTCAAAAAATTAATGGTGGGCAGCAAAAAGACGCTACCCACCCTACGAAAAATAAGCTCAAAAAATTAATGGTGGGCAGCAAAAAGACGCTACCCACCCTACGAAGATTGAGCTAATACAACCTACTCTATCCTCATCGCGCCCACATTCAATTCCCAAAACGCCGGATGCGCTAACGGTTCAACAACCACATCGCCATCTTGCCAAGCGGACAGTGTTGTGCCATCAAAAGGCATGAATCCATTCTTTTCAGGCAAGGTATACACCGCACTGCCATCAGGTAGCCCGATCCCAATGTAGGGCACTTTTCCACTCGGTAATGGCGGTAAGGTGATACGCAACGTATCACCATCGTGATAAACCGTTTGATTCAGGCGCAGTGTGAAGCATCCATTAAGACAAAATTGTTTCGCTAACCGGCCAGATCGTTGATTATCTTCAATTTGAGGCTGTTGTGATAAGCGGCTTGATGCGTGATGGAAGGCATCCCAAAAGTTATTGCCGCGACGTAAGGCGTTGAAATAACGCCAACTAAACGCATCTTGCCCTAAAACATCGGTATGTTGTGTTGCCTCATCAGCACTCGTGCTGGTGATGATAATGCGATTTTCATCTGTTGCTAATTCAGGAATCAGTTTGCCCGCATAGCTGGCTTCAATCACTATCACAACAGAATTGCCTGTGCTGGTTTGATACTCATCCAAAAACACCTTTAAATCAGGGGCCGTTAAACCTTGGCTGGAAACAGGATCAAGTAATAACTGCCCTTCAGCTAAGCCTTCGGCTACTAAAACAACCAGCAAAGGTTGATTTAAAGCCCCTTGTTGTTTCGCCCATTCAAAAGCTTGGCGAATGTCGTCTATTCTTAAACTGCGCGTTTGCGCGCCACTCGCTTTTTCTGCAAACTTGACGGGCGCATCGACAGCATTGGTATCCGCTCGATAATCGCCATTGATATCCATCTCAGGTTTATAAGCAACAAAATAAATCTCGTCATGGCGATAATAGCGTTCTGACAAAACTTGATAAGCATAGCTGCTAATCTTTTCGCTGGATTGGTGTTTGATATCGCCGCCACGGCTTTCGGGATGAATCAGAATCGCGGCGCGTTGGCCGCTTAAATCACCGCTCAACGTTTTTCCAAAAGACAGGTGAGCTACACCATTATCTGTACCCAACCAAAGATGATGGTTCCCATCGCTAGCCAGACTATAAAAGTAACAAGTTGACAGGAGGTATGGCAAAATCGCCAATTGAAACAACCACAAACGTCAAAACGTGATTGCAAAGTTGACAGGAGGTATAGTACTTTGGCTCTGGGGATTGAACGGATTGATGAGAGGGCGGTTTCCACTTATCGGGTACTTTTTTTTAACGCAAAAGGCGCAAGAGGCGCAAGAGACGCAAATGAATTGACAAATTAGCGTCTTTTGCGTCTTTTGCGCCTTTTGCGCCTTTTGCGTTTTCTTGAAATCTGCCGTTTTCGTTCCAAATTTATTTTGCGGCTTTTCGTTCCAAATTTATTTTGCCGTTTTCGTTCCAAATTTATTTTGCGGCTTTTCGTTCCAAATTTATTTTGCCGTTTTCGTTCCAAATTTATTTTGCGGTTCAATTTTCTGTACTTTATTCAAACGGGAAACGCTATATCGCCGTTTTTATGCGAGTTGTATTTGCATCGCTTTGAGGCCTTTTTACATCATAAGCGTATTCCCTTTGTGCGCTATTGGAGAGGATTTGATTGTCTTGGCTCAACAAGAAGCGGGCGCTCATCAAGCCTTGAAATGGGCCGATAAGCATTTCACGCAAAAGTTTTTGCGCGCAAAAACTTGTGAAATTGAAAAAAATGGGCCTGAGCTTAAATCCTGAGCAAAGTAGGGTGATTTTCTCGTCGTCTCATGCTAATCAAGCTTTAACCTTAAAGGCTCTGTTTTCAAAAGGGGGATTGAGACAAGTGGATTGGGCCCGTTTATTCCAATCCTCCCAAACATCGGTTAAAGCAATGGCGAACAAGGGGCGTTTATTATTAAAGGCCTTGCAAAATGGGGAATGGGCCGGGCGATCTGGTGTACCTGCCTTGCCTTGGTTGAAAACCGATAAACTGGCCGCTTCACACACTGCTTCTCATAAACGATCTGGCAATGTGTGGCAACGTGTGTGGAAAAGGAGGGCATCATGGGTGCGATGACTTTGTTGGTAGATTCTCGTGGGGCTGAGTTAAAATTAACTAACAATCAGCAAGTGGTTTGTCTACGTTATCCTGATGGTGATGAGCATCGAGTGGGCATTAGTGCGCTGCGTCGCATTGTGGTGCAGGGTGATGCTGCTGTGTCAACTTATTATATACTTAGCACTGTCATAAGGTCGCTATTACTTTTAACTTAATAGCCAACAGCTAAAGCAGTTGTCTAAAAGCTTAAGTCACCTAAAGGTGACTAACAAAACACGACAATTATAACAGTGGACAATCTAAGTCAATTTGCGCTTTTGGCGCTCGAAATCTCGCTAGAGATAGGTTTAGTCACCTTTAGGTGACTTGAGCTTTTAGACAACTGCTTTAGCTGTTGGCTGTGTCTGTCTGTCAAAAAAGCGCAATTTATGACGATGCTAAGTATAATTTAAAGCATGATTTTTCAAGCGCCCAGAATAAAATTAATCATGCCTTTGATAATGCCACTCTGATGGGTATTGAGGGCAGTGTCAGCAAAAACTATTTGGCGCAATGGCGCACTTTGTGGGACAATGCGTGGGGGTTTAAAGAGCGTAATCGCCGTCCGCCACTTGATCCGGTCAATGCCTTGTTATCGCTGGGCTATACTTTAGCGGGCAATAGCGTTGGACATTTGGCCAGCCGTTATGGTTTGGATTTGGCCCTAGGTTTCCTACATATTCCAAGCCGCAACCGGCCTTCA
>QNEL01000016.1 GCA_003645185.1 Candidatus Parabeggiatoa sp. nov. 3 | reverse complement strand
ATCGTCTGCGACAACCCCAAATGATCAATCGTCTGCGACAACCCCAAATGATCAATCGTCTGCGACAACCCCAAATGATCAATCGTCTGCGACAACCCCAAATGATCAGTCGTCTGCGACAACCACAAATGATCAGTCGTCTGCGACAACCCCAAATGAGCAATCGTCTGCGACAACCACAAATGATCAATCGTCTGTGACAACCACAAATGATCAATCGTCTGTGACAACCCCAAATACCCAATCGTCTGAGACAACTGCAAATGAGCAATCGTCTGAGACGACGGCTGAGTCATCGACTTCAAGCGAATCAACAACCGTTGTCAGTTTGCCTATTGTGTCATTGCCTCCGACTACGGGCAGCATTAGTCAGACAGGTAATTACAATGGGCAAACCGTCACCGATGCCGTTATTGAATCAGATACCAGTATTGCGAATGTCAAACTGGATGGTGATATTACCAGTCAAGGCTTACTCTCAAATGCCACGGTTTTACCAGGCGCGACTTTGACGGGCGGCACACTAACAGGTTATGTCGATAATCAAGGCACGATTGCTGATAACCAGTTTATCGGCGCTACATTAAGCGGTGGTAATTTGGAGGGTGAGATCACAGTTACTGGTGATCCTGATAAAGGATTGGGCATTTTAAAAGCGGTTACCGTTTTACCCAATGCCATAGTCACGGGTGGCGCGCTGTCTGGTGCCATTCTCAATCACGGCACCTTGTCGGATATCACTGTCAACTCTGATGCCATCGTCACGGGGGGTACGGTACAAGGCCCTATTGATAACGCGGGTTCGCTACAAAACATCATTTTAGGTGAAGATACTTATATTAATGGCGGTGAACTCACTGATATCGTAGCGGGTAATGCTAATGATATCGCCCTGATTCAAAACGCCACGATTCATGATGCGGATTTATCGTATGTACAAATCAGTGAAGGCACACAACTGGGGCCCAATGTGGTGATTGGTAAAGGGGTGGTTTTTGACAATAATGCCCTGATTCCTTCAGGAACCGATTTAAGCCTGACTTTAGTCAGTGAATTTGATGAGGCCGGTTCGGTTGCGATCAATTTGGGTGCTGATGTTTTAGCCGAAACGAGAGTATACCAAGAGACTGATAACCCCACTTTACTGAAACAAATCAATAGCTTACCCAAAATAAAAGACAATGACTGGCAGCTAGTGCAAAATCCTGAAAATGGGCAATTAGAATTAACCATTGAAGGGGTTCATTTTGTTTTGATCCCAGTACAAGTGACACAAGTCAGTGCTGATCAACCGGCCGGTTTTACCGTTTATGATGATAACAGCGTGAGTTTTGTGACGGGTTATGGACGTGAGATTTTTGCCCAGCCGGTGATACAAAATAAAAAGGCTTTATTTGAGGCATTAGCTGAAATAAGCGATGAGATCATTGTTCAAGACGACGGCACTTTTAAAGTCAAAATCAATGATGAGTGGAAAACTTATCGTGTCAGTCTATCGTCTGAACCGGTGAACAGTGATCAAGCATTAGGCTTGTTCGATAATCCCGATGGTTCAATACGCCTGGTTTTTGAGGATAACAGCGGCCAAAAACGTCAACAACTGATCTATCCTCTTGAGGAGGCGGGAACAGAAGCAGAGGCACAAGAAAATTTTTCTGGTTGTGAGATAGACAATTATGCCCAAAACACCTCGACTTTTGCTCCGCGCATGAAATCGGGCCGGGTTTCCCCAGGGCAAGCGAAGAAAATCGCGCATGATGAAGCGGAACTGGATGTTGGCGCGAATGCGGTTGAAGGGCCTACCAGTTTGTGCATTAAATCCTTGTATTCGTTAGAAATGCCAGAACTTGATCCGGGGATGACTAACGTGACGAAGGGGCCGCGTAAAGGTTATCGTTTCTTTCCCAAGGGCATGAAGTTTAAGAATAAGGTTAAGGTTACAGTGCCTTATGCTAAATCGCTTATTCCGACAGGGCATACTGAAGACGATATCAAAACCTTTTATTTTGATAGGGAATTAGGCCGTTGGCAGGAATTGGAACGGGTTGAGGTTGATAGCAAAGCTAATAACGTTATCAGTTATACCGATCACTTTACCGACATGATTAACTCGGTGGTAACGGTGCCTGAATCGCCGCAATCGGTTTCCTTTAATCCTACCCAAATCAAAGATATTAAAGCTGCTGATCCGGGTGCCGGGATTAATCTGATTGAGGTGCCGCAAGCTAATAATATGGGTGACATGCGCCTGAGTTATCCGCTTGAAATTCCGCCAGGGCGTGTGGGTATGCAGCCACAGTTGGGCGTTTCTTATAGCTCGGCTGGTGGTAATGGTTGGATGGGTTTGAATTGGAGTTTGTCGATACCGTCGGTTGATATTCATACGGGTTGGGGTGTGCCGCGTTATAGTGCCAGTCAGGAAACGGAAACTTATACGCTAAGTGGTGGGATGTTTGCGCCATTAGCGCATTATGGATAACTATGTGTTATCATAATTCTAATCAAGTAATGTCTTTTTTATTTCAGAGGAAAAAATCATGTATTTAATTTTTTTTAGCATTATTATGTTAGCTATTGTGTGTAGTAAGTCCATTAGAAAATTGATACCTATGTGGATATTCTCTACAAGTCTTGCAGTAGGTGTGGTTAATGTGGTTCAGGCTGTGGATTATTTGGCTTACACTCCAAATAGTAGGAGTACTGTTGCCGTTCTTAACACAAGCACTAATACGGTGATTAACACAATATCCCCAGACATACTAGAAGAATGTTCTATTTTCGGGTTAGCGATTTCTCCTAATAATCTTCTTTATGTTGCTACAGAAAAGAATAAAATTATTGTCATTGATCTTAACGAGAATCGTTTGATAACTACTATCCCTCTAGAACGTAAGTTGGATGGTAAGCCTCACTTTATTACAATACACCCAGATGGTTCATATATTTATGTGGCTCATCATAGTAAGTTTTCAGTTATTGATACTAAGAACAATAGTATTGTCAATACATTACAAGGGCATGGACTTATGGCCATACATCCAGATGGTTCTCGTATTTATACAAGCATATACCATTCTGTAAGTTGGAGAGTATATGACTTAACAAACTACAGTTTATTACACCCGACAAGTATGGATGATGCAGAAGCAATTGCTATTTTACCAAACAGCGATAGCATAGTAGTACATCCAAACGGTTTATATATTTATCTAACAGACTCAAATAGTAATTCAATTTCTGTTATTGATACTACTAATTATGTATCAATATTTAGCGAGAATATCAATGATTATGATGGTGGTAAAATACTTGGTAGTATCCCTATTGCAATACATCCAAGTGGTTCACATGTTTTTTTGACTGATAAAGAAAATTATGCTATTTCTATTTTTGATACTAGTACAAATACAATAATTGAGTCTATTTCCCTAGATAAACAACCTTCTAGTGTAGCAATACATCCAGATGGTTCTCGTATTTATGTCACTTATTTTTTAAGAAAAGGAATTTCTATTATAGATATTGCTACTCAGACTGTAATTGACACCTTACCTACAATCGGTAAGGGAGGTCCCATAGTTTTCGGAACTTTATCTCGTTCCAATGTTTCACCTCCATTAGTTGCTGAACCAACACCACCTATTTCCAGTAATGTCGTTATAACTGAAGATATACAAATAAATATCCCACAATTAGTTTATCGAACTGACTCAGGTGAATTGCAGTTTTGGATTAAACTCAGTTTTGTGCCTACAAACGATGGCAGTCTTTTATGGGAAGTTAAGGAATATGGAGAATACATTGGAAACACTGCCATAAATGCAACCGGTGTTATTTTAACTCAAAACTTACGGCTTATCATTCCAAAATTGACCTATCAAGGTTCATCGTTCTCAGGAAGTTTTAGTTATGTTCCTACACAGGATGGTAAAATTCGTTTTAAACTTGATGGCTATACTGCTTTGAAAGATATCTTGATTGAAACTAATTTGAGTAGAGGAGAAAAGGTAACAGTTCCCTCTTCTGGTATTGAAATAAAATCCATTGCTAACTCTAATGTATCAGTCAAAGTTACTGAAGCCACTGATGAAGAAGGTGATAATGTTTACCAATTCAAAATTGAAGGAGGAAAGGTAGAAATTAACCTCCCTAATTCAGAATTGAAGAAATCTAAGAAGCGTGGGACAAGAAGAATTACTCGCAGCTCATATATTATCAACGAACCTTGGTTAACACAAGACCGATGGTTTTTAGCTGATTTAGTCACAGGAGGAAGTATAGCAGGAAAGAATCGTTTACCTGAATTGGCACAACAAGCATTTTCAATTGAGGATGCTGGTTTTTACCTCAAAAATCGAATAGCATCACAACTGTTATCTTCATGCAACATTGATAACAAAAGTTGCTATGAAGGTAAAGAACCTGTTTTATTTATACATGGTTATACTACGATGAGTGCTCTTGGTGGTGGAGAAGGTACTTGGAAAAATTTTCCGCAACTTCTCCAAAAGCTAGGTTATACTACTTTTGAGTTTAGTTGGAGTCCAGCCGCACGTTTTGAAGATGTAGCTAATGATTTGGGTCAGGCCGTTGATTTAATTTACAAAATAACAGGTAAAAAAGTACATATTATTGCTCATTCCTTTGGTGGAATATTAGCCAGAACTTGGTTACAAGGTATAGCTAGTACAAGTAATTATTCTGTTCCTTCTCCTGATGGTATAATTGCAAGTTTAATTACCTTGGGTACACCTCATTCATCTATTGCAGATAACAACCAATGTATGAATGGTATCGCTTTTCCAAAAGGACAAGATTTACAAGGTTTAGCCCTAGATGTATTCGGTTTTGAAGGTTGTGAAGCACTTACCTGTCATGAAGCAGGTGAATCCATATTAACTCTTGAAGCATTTCGCGAAGTTTTTGGAGTTGGTGAACCGGGTGAATTGATAGCGAAATTAGCTGATACTAAAACTAACCCATTACCCACTATTGATATTTTAGTTCAAATTGGACTTACCACATTTCGTGGTAGCAATAATAAAGTAGATGATGGTGATGGACTAATTACCTATGAAGGTCAACGATTTTTACCCAACTATACTGTGACTGGTAATTGTCGTGGCAATAGTGGTACGGTGGCTAAAAAATCTTTTGATATGTTGAAAAATAACGAACCCATTGGAAACGCTCGTTTAACGGAAACCATATTGGGTTTTGATGCTAATATCATGCCGGGTAGTGAAAACACTGATACAAATTTTGGTGGCTATCGTCACTCAATAGCAGTTAATGGTGATGATACCATAAATATATGGAGTAGTGATGTACCTGTTGAACCTTTTGTTGAATGTGTTTCAACCGATTACTGCGATCATCATGGCTTCAATAACACCGTGCAATGGCTACAAAATCATACATCTGGAAAATCCATTAATTTCACTGTAATTGTTAAGGATTATAATAATACTGAAAAGTTACTAGAAAATGCTGTTATTACATTATTCAATGATGACGGAACAAAAGTTCTTCTAGGAAAAACACAAATAGATGAAGAATCTTATGGTAGTTTAGAATTCAAAGTTAAATTTGGAGTTGGTAGAAGAATTACTATTTCTGTGGAAGTTCCGGGGTATAAAACCTTTAGCAAGCTTTTGACTACTATGGGTCGCTCAGTTAGTGAAACTGTAGAAAAAGAAAATATTTTTGATATTTTAGTATATCCAACAGAACTTACAACTGTTACTGGAGTAAAAGCAACTGTTGAAAATACTAATATACAATTATCATGGGATGCAATGGGAGATGCTGATCATTACAATGTCTATATTTGTAGTGGTCCATGTCTCAATGGTGAAGGTAAATATATTATATCATCTCATCAAACTTCAACGTCTTTTACCGACTGGAAAGGTTTTAATGTAACTAAATATTATTATGTAACAGCGGTTAAAACTGATTTTAAAGGAGATAGAGTAGATGAAAGTAAGCCATCTGAGGTAGTTTCGGCCATAGTGCCACCAGCATCTCAACCAACACCACTACCGCAAATTGTTTTAGACCATACAAGTGTTGTTATGCTCACCTCTCCACCTTTACGTGATTCGTGGTTATTACGAGATAGTAGAGCTTCTGGTGATGTTGGATTGGTTAATTTTGATTTACAGAATATCCAAGCAAAGGCTAATATTAGTCGAGCTATTTTAGAATTGACTGAAGTTGACGTGGTTAATTCTTGCTGGAATGCAGGTATGGAAGATAAATTATTAGTAATTTATGGAATTCGTAAAACTTGGGACGCTGACACAGTTACAGCTTTTTCTGTTCCATTATTTGATTTTATAGATGATTATAAGGGAGAAACTGGTGTTTGTGACACTTTTTCTTTTGATGTGACTGATTGGTTACTCAATAATGAATCCTTCTATGGATTTGCAGTAAGTGGCCCATCCAATACCAATGCAGATAAATATATTTGTGGTAATAATCCTGAACAAGAAGGCTGTAAACCGCCGAAATTACGGATATATTATGAAGAGTAAGAGCAATAACCTCTTCAATAAAAATATCCTGCTTTAAATTATGGCTATTTCAACTGGTGGTAGCAAGCGTAGCCAGGTAGAGTGGGCAAACGTCTTTTTGTTTGCCCACTACAAATCAATACGTTCATCAAAATAGACGTGTAGTAAAAACAATATTTGATTAGAGGTCATTAAAAATGGGACACTCACTGACATTAGAACTACCCGAAAATGTTTATCAATCGCTCCTAAAAACCGCGACGCAAATTGGGCAACAACCTGAAATATTAGCCGTTCAGTGGTTGAAAAAGATAACTCAACAGCAAAAAACGGATCCGTTAGAAAAATTCATTGGTGCTTTTAACAGCAATATTCCTGATTGGGCAGATAAACATGACAAATATCTTGGACAATCGCTCCTTGACAAACATTGAGGAACATCTAAATGTCTGATATTTTTGTTGATACTTCTGGATGGGCTGAATTAATTGATCCAAGCCTAACACATCATGCACTTGCTGCTAAAATCTATCATCAAATCCGGCAACAACATCGTAAATTTATTACCTCCAACTACATTATTACCGAACTTGTTGCATTGCTAACCAGCCCACTCCGTATTCCAAGAAATAAAACTATTGAATTCATTAATAGTTTAAAAAATTCCCCCTTAGTTGAAATTGTTCACATAGACGTAAACCTTGACAACCAAACCTGGCAATTACTAACTCAGCGTGAAGATAAAAATTGGAGTTTAGTTGATTGTTCTAGTTTTGTTATCATGGGTCAACGTCATCTAATGGAAGCTTTAACAACAGATCATCATTTTGAACAAGCCGGTTTTATTCAGTTGTTAAAGTAGTTTTTATGGTTATCGCACACTGGAGGAAGAACATCGGGATGCGAGTCAGGGTGATCAATTGTATCGATCCATTACCCGCACTTTCCATAATGACAGTTACTATAATAAAGGGCTGTTAGTTCAGGAAATCACGGCGGATGCTGAGGGCAATAAGTATCTGGAAACAGAGAATACATAGCTATTGCGGAATGTGGATACTGGCGGTGAATTGGTGAGTCTGAATCATTTGACTGCCACCGTATTTCCAGAGTTACGCCGTACTGAAAAACGGTTTTATGAGGGCAAACCGCAAGCGGGTAAAGCGACTTATACCGAAAATCAGTTTGATACCCTTGGCAATATCATCCATTTTGTTGATGGGGCGGATGTTGGCACCCAAGATGATGTCAAAGCGGTGATTGGTTACTTCAAAGATGAAGCTAATTATATCGTCGGGAAAGCCAATAAGATTATCGTCACTAATAATAGTGGTACGGTGCTGCGGCGACGGGAGGCTATTTTTGAGAGTGGCACCGGTAATCTGAGTCAAGTGAGTATTTATCTTGCCAATGGCAGTGCGGCAACCTCGAATATCTCTTATAACCAGTATGGGAATATTGAGCGTTTGACTGGGCCAACCAATTATAAGGGGCAACGTTATAGTCTGATCTATACTTATGATGATGCGGTGCATACCCATAATACCAGTGTCACCGATAGCTTTGGTTATGTGTCACGGGGCGATTATAACCTCAAATATGGCAAGGTGGTTAAGACGACGGACATTAATAATAATCCGTTGGACTACACTTATGATCAATTTGGGCGAGTGGCGACGATTGTGGGGCCTTATCAAACTGGGACTGGCTTGGATACCATTCAGTTTGAGTATCATCCCGAAGCGAAGATACCTTTTGCTCTGACCCAGCATATTGATGTTTATCGCAATGTCAATGATCCTATCGAAACGGTATTGTTTACTGATGGACTCAAGCGGGTATTGCAAACCAAGAAAGACACGACTATTCACACCTGCGTTGATACCGAACCGCAAGATGTGATGACGGTGTCTGGGCATGTCACCTTTTATTTTCTGGGACGGGGTATTGAACAATATTATCCCATCACGGAAGCTTTGAGTAAGGCGGGCGTGTTTAATACCAGCGTGGATAGTATTCAGCCGACGGTGACGGTTTATGATGTGATGGATCGCACGGTTAGCACTACGATTCCAGATGCAACCAGTACGCTCACGGCTTATGGGTTTGATTCGGATCGCAATGAGCAAACTCAATTCTGGACTAAAGTGACGGATGCCAATGGTATCTTTAAAGAAACGTTTAAGGATGTGCGTGGCGTTATCACGGCGGTCAAGGAATTTAATGAAGGTGAGACTCTGTGGACGAGCTACGAATATGATTCGCTCAAACAAATCGTTACGGTGGTTGATGACCAAAACAACGCCACGACGGTGAGTTATGACAATTTTGGGCGGCGAACACATATTGATAGTCCAGATATGGGTTTGACGGAGACAGTGTATGATTTAGCCTCGAATGTCAGACAGAAAATCACCGCGAATTTGCGGCTTGATGGACAGGCGATAGTCTATGATTATAGTTACAACCGTTTGTCTGGCATCACTTATCCGGCGCGGATTGATGCCAAAGGCAAGGCAGTTTTTCCAGCCATTGATGTCGCTTATACTTATGGCAATCCGGGTGCGGCTTTCAATCGGGCCAATCGGATAGTCACCGTGACTGACCAATCTGGCATGGAAGAACGTTTTTATGGTCATTTGGGTGAAACGGTCAAAACCATCAAGACGGTGGCTTCGGATACACAGGGTAATAGTGCTAACAGTCCGGAAGTTTATACTTCTGAATTTGTGTTTGACACTTGGAATCGGTTGCAAAGTTTGACTTATCCCGATGGCGAAGTGTTGACGAATCAATATGATTCGGGTGGCTCAATTCGGGCGGCTGCGGGAGATAAGGCTGGGCATCATTATGTCTATCTCAAACGGCTGGAATACGATAAGTTTGGGCAACGGACTTTTGTTGATTTGGGCAATAATGTTCGCACCAGCTATAGTTATAATCCGTTAAATCGGCGGTTGGCTAATTTAAAGGCTGGTAAAGGCGATGGCAATCTGTTCCAAAACCTGACTTATGAGTATGATAAGGTTGGGAATATTCTGGGGCAAGCAAATTCGGCGGCAGTGACTTCTCCAAATCAATTGGGTGGAGCGACGCAGTATCATTATGATTATGATGATTTGTATCGGTTGACTCATGCGGAGGGTACTTTTGATTTTCAGCCGGATAAACAGCACAGTTATCAGTTGGATATGGTTTATGATAGCATTCATAATATCAAGGCGAAAACCCAACTGCATACTTTGCGGCAGCCCAGTGGTCAATTGATTACCCAGAAGAAGACGACTTATGATTGGGCGTATGCTTATGATGGTGAACAGCCTCATGCACCGACGCATATTGGCGAGCGGACGTTTAGTTATGATGCCAATGGTAATCAGACTGGTTGGGAGCATGATAAGAATGGTACGCGGCGGACTATCGTTTGGGATGCGGAAAATCGGATTCAGTCGATTTTTGATAATGGGCATGAGAAGACCTATAAGTATGATGCTGCTGGTGAGCGGGTGATTAAGAGTGGCCCACAGGGTGAGACGGTTTACGTGAATCAGTTTTTCAGTATGCGGAATCGTTCGGTGGGGACTAAGCATGTTTATGCTGGTAAGGCGCGTTTGGTGTCGAAGCTGGTTAAGCAGGAGAATACCAGTGTTGAGGCTCAAAATGGCAAGGCTAGTAAGGCTAAAGCTAAGAGTCCAAGCGAGACGAAGTGGCAGTATTTTTACCATCCAGACCATTTGGGTAGTAGTGCTTATGTGACTGATTACAATGGTAGTTTGTACCAGCATTTGGAGTATTTTGCGTTTGGGGAAACTTTTGTTGAGCAGTCAAGTAATACCCAACGGACTCCTTATCAGTTTACGGCTAAGGAGTTGGATGAGGAGACTGGGTTGTATTACTTTGGTGCTCGGTATTATGATGCGAGGACTAGTGTTTGGCAATCGGCTGATCCGATTTTGGGTGAGTATTTGCCTAACGTTAGCGATATGCGTCAGGCACAAAAAGAAGGCAGGCGTTATTCACCCGAAAAGAATTTAGCTGGAATGGGAGGTGTGTTTAATACGGTTAATTTGGATTTGTACCATTATGCGGGGCATAACCCTGTTAGATATACTGATCCTGATGGTAGATCTGTTATTGGTGCGTTGATTGGTGTTGTTGTACAAGGTGCTATTGATCTGTATAAGGGTGAGCTATCAAGTTTGGGGACTTATATAGGGGCTGCAGTTGGTGGAGCAATAACTGCTACTGTCGGATTGGGGTCTGCTATTGCAGATGCTGCTGTCGGTGGTGCAGCGTCTTCAGTAATTCAGGCAGTTGTTGATGATCAGAAGATTACAAGTGATAAAGTTGTGCATGGTGCTACATTTGGTGATATTCGTTCTGAAATATGGAAGAAGATTAAACCGACACTGTCGGATTGGGGTGTGCTTTAGCGAGCATAGGGTGGGTAGAGCAAAGCGGCAACTTTGTTACTCGCTTGGTTCAACCTGCCATTCCTTGATTTGGTTTGGGGGGTGTTTATGTCAGTACAGCGGATTAGCGGTATCAACGGATTTTTTTCTTAGGGTTTATATTAATCCGTTAATACCGTCAATCCGTTGTACTATCTTGCCTTTAGTACAGCGGATTAGCGATATCAACAGATTTTTTCAGATGTGATTGGGCAATCCGCTATCCCTAGTACAGCGGATTAGCGGTATCAACGGATTTTTTCTGATGTGATTGGGCAATCCGCTATCCCTAGTACATCGGATTAACGGTATCAACGGATTTTTTCTGATGTGATTGGGCAATCCGCTGTACTTACGTTATTTGGATTATCCGTTAATACCTAGTACAGCGGATTAGCGGTATCAACGGATTTTTCTGAGGTGATTGGGCAATCCGCTGTACTTACGTTATTTGGATTATCCGTTAATACCGTCAATCCGTTGTACTATACTTGGGCAATCCGTTCTCCCTAGTACAGCGGATTAGCGGTATCAAGGAATAATGCAACAGCAACTACAAGCCTTTGCCTTTAATTCGATTATTTCGTAAATTCGTTGTACTGTTTACTTAAGAGGTAATTGCTTGGATACAAAAAAGATTTACTTAGATGTTTGTTGCTTCAACCGGCCCTTTGATGACCAAACTCAAGAACGAATCAAACTAGAAACAGAAGCAATCCTTTTAATGCTTAAACGTTTTGAATTAGGACAATGGCAATGGATAAGCAGTGAAACAATGGACTTTGAAATTGACCAAACGCCAAGTGTAGAACGTAGGAATCGGGTCAATTCTTTAATGGCATCATCAAAACCACATTTAATTTTACTTGATAACAACCTAATTAAACGTGGCTCCGAACTTGAAAAAAAAGGTTTTGATGCTTATGATGCCTTACATGTAGCTTGTGCTGAACATGGACAAGCCGATGTTTTTCTAACGACAGATGACAAAATGTGTCGTTTAGGCAACCGCCATTCACAACAATTAAATGTTCGCATTGAAAATCCATTAAAATGGTTTCAGGAGGTTATAGATGAATCCACAAACAATGACATTAGAACAGATTCGTCAAACGGGAATTGAAGTTTTAGTACATCATTTAGGAGCTGTTGGTATGATACGGTTTTTTCAACAATCTGAAACGGGTTGGGGAGATTATACCAAAGACCGGCATAAATGGTTAGGTAATAAAGATGTTAAAACACTTGCCAGTGAAATTATAGCCAAACGTAACCAGCGAGCGTAGAGTGGGTAGAGCTTCGCTACACTTCGTTACCCGCTTGGTTTTCACCCACCATTCCTCAATTGTCTACAGTTTAGTACTTTGGCTCTGGGGAGTTAACGGATTGGTGTGTGAGGGAGTTCGAGTTATTAGCGAGCGTAGGGTGAGTAGAGCAACGCGGTAACCGCTAGGTTCAATCCCCTTTTTTGTTTTCTTTAAATGATTAAATATTATAGATATGTGACTTATGACAAACAATGTTTCAATGGTAGAAAATACGGCATTACCGGACGTGATAAGCCGTCTGCAAAATCTTGAGAAACAGGTGGATATGATAAACCTAAAACTGCAATCTGAACCGGGATTGCCCGGTTTTGAATTTGTCATTGAAGCCGATGGTAAAGAAATCTGGGCGGGGTTGGATTTGCAGACTCATTACCCGGAGATTATGGAACATTATCCGGATAAAGAGTTAGTTATCAACTGGCGATCCTTTCCCGTGACATTGGTATGAAAAAATTAAGTTTTCCGTATATTGAAAAAGAACACTACCTGTTTGGAAAAATAACCCGCCCACTGGTCAGACTGGCGTTTTTCTCTGAGCGTTTCGGAAAGTGGTTGGAGGTTGGGCAGGTTCTGGCTGATACTGGCGCGGATATATCTGTTATTCCCTTACCCCTCGGTCAAATTTTGGTATCTGATGTTGAAAAGGGTATACCTATGCTTGTAGGCGGCATCTTATCTTCAGAGATGTCAGTCAATGCTTATGTTCATAGAATAAAAGCCCAAATTGGGGTTCACTCTTTTGAAATGCCGATAGCAGTCTCTCTTTCATCTGTTATTCCACCGATATGGGGTCGGAGAGAAGCTCTTGACCGATTTACCGTCAGTTTTGTTCGTGGTCAGGAGTTAGTGCTTGAAATTAATGAATTGTAAATAAATTACTAAAGTATTTTAAGAGTGTTTCCATAATACTTATTTATCAATGTGTTATAGAAAATATTTAGCGAGCGTTAGATGGGTAGAGCAAAGCGGCAACTTCGTTACCAGCTTGGTTCAACCTGCCATTCCTTGATTTGGTTTGGGGGGTGTTATGTAGTACAGCGGATTAGCGGTATCAACGGATTTTTTCTGATGTGATTGGGCAATCCGCTATCCCTAGTACAGCGGATTAGCGGTATCAACGGATTTTTTCTGATGTGATTGGGCAATCCGCTTATACCGTCAATCCGTTGTACTAAGGGTTTTGTCAATCCGTTAATACCGGAAAGAAGTTGTACTAAGGGTTTTGTCAATCCGTTAATACTGTCAATCCGTTGTAAGTAGGTACAGCAAAAGTTTATTAACATTTTGTCGGGGCTGGGTGGGCAGTGGTGGGCAGCAAAAACACGCTACCCACCATTTCACGCTAAAGTTTCGCGGAGCGAAACTTTAGCGTGAAATACAGAAAATGTTAAAAAATTTATGCGTACCTACTTACTAAGGGTTTTGTCAATCCGTTAATACCGGAAAGAAGTTGTACTAAGGGTTTTGTCAATCCGCTTATACCGTTAATCAGTGGGCAGTGGTGGGCAGCAAAAACACGCTACCCACCATTTCACGCTAAAGTTTCGCGGAGCGAAACTTTAGCGTGAAATACAGAAAATGTTAAAAGATTTATGCGTACCTACTTACTAAGGGTTTTGTCAATCCGTTAATACCGGAAAGAAGTTGTACTAAGGGTTTTGTCAATCCGTTAATACCGGAAAGAAGTTGTACTAAGGGTTTTGTCAATCCGTTAATACCGGAAAGAAGTTGTACTATCTTGCCTCTAGTACAGCGGATTAGCGGTATCAACGGACTTTTTAACTTAAGGTTTATAATTCGTTAATACCGTTAATTCGTTATACTGCCAGCCATTCCTCTGGATATTTTTTTGAACTGATATGAATTTGATATATCTGGATTATAATTGTTTTCAACGAGGATTTGACGATCTTCAACAAACACGGATTCAAATGGAAGCTTTAGCTTGTGAGTGGATTTTTGAACAAGCACAACTGGAATGCTTAACATTAGCATGGTCGTTTATGCACGATGATGTGTGTCCATTTTTAGAACGGCAATTAGAAGCATTACGTTTAGCTGAACTTTGCACAATTAAAATTGCACCGGAAACTGAAATTTATAACCGTGCTAAAGCATTTCACAAAACCGCTAATCTATCACCTAAAGATGCCATTCATGTAGCTTGTGCAGAATTTATCAAAGCAGATTATTTTGTAACTTGTGATGATAAGATTACTCAAACAAACTAATCGCCTTAATCTCCATATGGAGGCCATGAACCCTGTTACTTACTTAATAAAACTGGAAACAGCATGAAAGAAATAAACTTACCGCCTAATGTTGATATCAAAGTAAAAGGAATTGAAGCCCTCAATAATGCTGATAGCATTGCTGGTGCTTTGAAATTCCTTACGCTTCTTAACCGTGAACCGACTAATTATGTTGAGATTTCACGACATCTTTATCAGAACCAAAGTATTGATGAAATATTTGCAAGAGCTCGCCTGCAACCAAAAGCTAATTAAAATTGGGTAGATTTTGCCACGGAAAAACACGGAAAAACACGGAAAAATTCCTGCAATCTGAACCGGGATTGCCCTGTTTTGAATTTGTCATCAAAATAAAATTAATGAATCTTTGGAAAATCTGTTTTCTCGTTTAAAAAATATAGGAATAGAGGTATGAGTAACCAAATACAAAACAAACCTCTGTACAAAAAAATAGCAGAATCGCTTCATGCTGCAAGGAAAAATACAGTTCGTGCTGTGATCCATACAATGGTTTATACTTATTATGAAATCGGACGTATGATTGTGGAAGATGAGCAGCAAGGGAAAGAACGTGCAGAGTACGGAAAAAGAGTTTTAAGAGAACTCTCCGAGAAACTGACTGCGGAATTTGGCAAAGGATTTTCCAAAAGAAATCTGGAGCAAATGCGGCAATTTTTCCTGACATACTCAATTGCGCAGAAATCGTCTGCGCAATTGCAACAGACGGTAAGTAAAAGTTCTGTGATTTCCGAAACACATTTGCCCAAATTTTCCCTGTCATGGTCACACTACCTCAAATTGATGCGCATTGAGAACCCCGATGAACGGAGCTTTTACGAAATTGAATGTGCTACAAACAATTGGAGTTTAAAAGAACTTCAACGGCAATATGATAGTGCTTTGTATGAGCGACTGGCGCTAAGCCGCGATAAGGAAGACATAAAGCAGCTTGCCCGACGAGGACAAATTATTGAAAAACCCACCGATATACTCAAAGACCCGTATGTTTTGGAGTTTTTAGACCTGCCCGAACAGCAGCGTTATTCAGAAAGCGATCTGGAACAGGCTTTGATTGATAAATTAGAGCATTTTCTCCTCGAACTAGGCAAAGGATTTACCTTTGTGGGGCGGCAAGTACGCTTTACCTTTGATGAAAAACATTTCAAAGTCGATTTGGTATTTTTCAACCGTTTGCTGCGCTGCTTTGTACTCATTGATCTCAAAATTGGCGAACTGACCCATCAGGATATCGGGCAAATGCAGATGTATGTCAATTATTATGACCGCTTTGTACGCCTATCCGATGAAAACAAAACCGCAGGCATTATCCTTTGCAAAGATAAAAACGATACCCTTGTGGAAATGACCCTGCCCCAAGATAATGACAGCATCTTTGCCAGCCGCTACCAAACGATATTGCCTGATAAAAAAACATTTATCGCTCTTTTAAATCAGCAAGCGTAGGGTGGGTAGAAGCTTCGCTGCAACCCACCATTTCGTTCTCTTTCGATTGACTTGGTATTATTTATAGCGGATCCGGGGACTGACCTTCTTTATGTGTGAGCCATTCAGAGTTATGATTTAGTACAGCAAATTAGCGGTATCAACGGATTTTTTCTGATGTGATTGGGTAATCCGCTTATACCGGAAAGAAGTTGTACTATACTTAGGCAGATTGATTCATCGGTTTAGTTTAATATAGCACTTGACGGCAAATAACAGCGATTGTCCATACATTTATTAAGGTTTAAAAAAGGTGAAATGATGACCGAATTACTTGAACAAGCATTTACTCAAGCGTCTAAATTTTCGGAAATGGAACAAAACTTATTGGCTAAACGGATATTAGCCGAAATGGACTCAGAACAACATTGGAATAGAGCCTTTGCACGTTCTGAAGATTTGTTAAGTCAACTAGCTGATGAAGCATTAGCTGAACATAGAGCGGGAAAAACAAAACGACTTGAGCCGGATAACTTATGATTTCTCATACAACCGAACGTTTTCGCAAAATGTTTGCCGATTTGCCTGAATCAATTCAACGTCAAGCAAGAAAAGCTTACAAACAATTTCAAAAAGACCCCTATCATTCAAGTTTATATTTCAAATCAGTCCATACAACTAAACCAATTTATTCGGCACGTATTACAATAGATTATCGTGCGGTGGGGATTCAAAATGAAAACGAAATGGTTTGGTTTTGAATTGGAGCACATAAAGCATAAGATAAATTGCTGTATCGTTTGTAAATAAACCAGATTATTCGGTTCTAATTTAAAATTGGGTAGATTTTGCCACGGAAAAACACGGAAAAACACGGAAAAATTCATTCCGTGCTGTGTTTTTCCGTGGCATTATAAATTAACTATTAGTCTGAATCAGAATTTTCAGAATGGGTTTGTTGGAGGTTTCGCCCTTTTGAAACTGTGCGAGATCAACCGGTCAGGTTTTCCTTTAATTAAAAGGGTATGTCTGCATCAAAATCTTCTTCTACTGATCGCTCAATTTCGGTTACGTCGGCACAAAGCCTTTCTCGTAATACGCTTTTAAAAGCGTCATCAAGTTGCTGTTTTAAGACATTATGCCAGTTTGATACTTTGTAGGTTGTTGATTCGCGAAAGTCGAAAAAACCATTTTTCCAGTATTTTCGTCTTTTTTCCCGGTTTTCTAAGAATTTTTTTCGATAAATGCCGGGGGGGGTTTTGAATTGATTGAGCATCACACATTGCGCTATTATCACGGCATAAAGGTATTCTTGTTCATCCTTATCTTTCCAGATATGTATACCGCCTTCTTTGGCAAAGTAAAGCGCGGCTCCTGGGCCTAAAATTTGAATTTCATAGCCCACTAATTTATCTCCTTTTTCGCGTTTGACCCCTTTTTTTTGAGCCTCTTCTCCGAAAATTTTATCTCCTTTTTCGCGTTTGCCCCCTTGTTCCTCTTCTCCGAAGTCTTCTTCAACGAATTTATCTCCTTTTTCGCGTTTGCCCCCTTGTTCTACTTCTTCGAAGGAATAGAGCATGGTTTCTTGTTCCGTGAAGTCTGATTGATACTCAACTGGGTTATCTCCTGGGACTGTGAGCGAAGTCATCTGATCGGCATAGAGATAGTTTAGGTTGTTTTTATCCGGTTCCCGTATCCACACGCTGCGTTTTGTGATGTTCCAATCGTAATGGTCAACTAATTTCTTGAATAGACTGAATAGAGTGGGTAAATGTTCGGCGGCACCGTAGATATTTAAGAGACAGTGTCCGGTTTTAGGCTGTACACGATCTAATAGTGCTATTTGCCAAGCTTCATGCGCTTTTTGCCAATTCAAAAGGGTTGTGGTGAGCTGGCTTAGTGGTGTATTGATGCCAATGAAGGCTAGGGAGGTATCAATTTCAATGGTTTCGATTTCTTGCAATAGTGTCTTGGCTTTTTCTAGTAAGTGATGCAATACGCCGTATTCATGTGCTGTAAGAGGGTCTTGCCAAAATTTTTGGCCTTGGCGACGGCGGTTGCGTTCTAATAAATCCCATTTACTCCAAAGTTCACTCATTACGGGGCCTTCGTCAATTTGTTGTGCTAAACGACGTGCTTGGTTGGCGGCTAGGGTGAGTTCCCGTAAAGTCCATTTGCTGTCTGTTATGCTTTGATCTTTACGATCTTTTTGGGTGTATATCGTGGTTTTAAATTCAAGTCCGGTTTTGCCTGTGCTGACGGTTAGTTTGATTGAGGTTGAAAATGAATAACGGTTTAAAATGCTTGCGAGCTTGATTACGAGTTCTTGGTGTAAGATCCGTTGCAATTGGCGAGCGCCATAGTGACTGTCGCCGCTGAGTTCTGCGAGATAGTCGTAAACGGGATCGTTAATTTTTAGGGTGACATTGCGTGTTCGTAAGCCATCGCGTGCTATGATTTTTTCAATTTCTCGGCGTACTATGGGGCGTAAGACGCTTAAATCTAGGGCGTTAAAGGGTATGACTTGATCTAGGCGATTAAATAATTCGGGACGGAAGAATTGTTGAACCGCATGTAGATAGTGTTTATTCAGTGCTTGAGTACTGCTATTGGTTTCAAAAAAACCGGGGCTACGTTGGCGGCTGACACCGGCACCCAGATTGGAAGTCATAATAATGACGCTGCTGCAAAAGTCGGCAACTTGTCCTTTGGCATCGGTTAAGCGGCCTTCACCCATGACTTGTAAGAGTAAGTCGTAAAACGAAAAATGCGCTTTTTCTAATTCATCAAATAAGATGACTGAGAAGGGTTGCTGTCTGACTTTATTGGTTAATAAACCTTGTCCACCTGAGGCATCTCCTGTTAAACGTAATACGGCGATTTCATCAGAAAATTCACTCATATCAAAGCGAATCAGTCTGTCGCTGTCACCAAACATAAATTCGGCTAGGGCTTTGGCTAATTCTGTTTTTCCGACTCCGGTGGGGCCTACAAAGAGTAGGGAGGCGATGGGTTTGCCTGGCCGGGTGAGACGGGTTTTGACTGAGGCGAGTAGGTTTACGATGATGTCGATGGCAGTATTTTGTCCAAATAGGCGCGATTGAAAAATTTGCCGGGTTTGTTCGAGTTTTAAGGGGGTACGGCTATCGACTAGAAAGCGGGGCATCCCGGATTCTTCACAAAATAGCTGAACGACGGCATCACGATCTAATGTGGATTCTTGTTTATCTTCTTGATTTAAAATGGATTCTAAGAAATGTACTGTTTTGCCGGGAAAGCCTGAATAGAGGGCATAACGGTGTTGTAATCGCAAAGTTTCTTCAATCGCGTCAATGGATAGCTTTTGTTTTGGATGAGAGACACGCAGTCGGCGGTTGACGATATCGGCTTGTTGTGTCAGCGGTGGCGATTCGACGCGCTGTATTTGAAAGAGGCTGGTATAGCCTGGTGCGCGTGCTTCAATGGTAGCCAGTTCTTCGTCTGTGCATTCGGTGATCAGACGTACACTGCCTAATGCTAAAGATTCGCGCATAAATTCTGCCATGCTGATGGGATTGCCGACGTAGGCTCCGACTTCAAAGAGTTGGGCTAGGTTACGCACGTAAAGGATGTCGCCACGTTGACTGAGTTCTTCCAAAAGTTGCCCGAATGATTCTTCCCAACCGCTTTCTACGGTGAGTTTTTGCAACAGACGTGCTGCTGTCGTTTCCCAAAACTTGACTGAACCGAGCTGTTTTGCACTCATACGGTAGACTTCTTCTAGCAGTGCGCTTTTACCTACGCCGGCACGTCCAACTAATAGAAGACTGCGGTTATATTTGCCGGTTAAGGCGCGTTGCAGTTGTTCAAGTTCTGTTTTACGTCCAAAACAGTGTTGTTGTTTGCGCGTTAAGGCTTGTGCTATTTTTGGCAACCATTGCTGATCTTTTCGTTTCTGTAGATTAGCCAGTTCTGATAAGCTATGAAAATGTGTTTCTATAAGCTGTTTTTGAACGTCTATGTTTTCATACCATTGGGTAGCGATTAAACGCCGCACATCGCTTAGACGTTTTTTACGGGAAAATTCTAGTTCGATGTTGCGTTGTAAAACGGTGATGAGTTCTTCTAGCGTTTCAGCGTAGCCTTCGATACCGAGTATTGGGATAAAACCTAAGTATTTTTGATTGGGCAGTTGGGTATAAAAATAATCAAAGGTTAATGTTAAGTCGGGATATAGAAAATGTTTTCGGGATGCTTTAAGAGAGACAATTAATTGTGCATTCTCTAATGAGAGGGCCGGTGCCTGTAAGAGCATTTCCAGATATTCTCCCTGCTCAATTTTGCTTTTTTCCAAACGCTGAATGAGGGTTTTTGTTAGGTTGGCAGCAGAACTATTGACAGAGAGGGTTTCTGGAATCAGTAGGGGAGAAACGAGGCTAATTTCTTGAGAAAAGCTTAAGCGGGTTGTCCAAATTGGGAGGGAAAAAAGGTTAGCCATGAATTGTAGGAAACAGGTGTTAGGGGCTTGAAATCAAAGTCTCCCTAACATTGTGTGGTAAATATGAAACGGTTCTTTGTGAATTTTCAAAAGGGCGAACACTTCAAAAGGGCGAACACTTCAAAAGGGCGAACACTTCAAAAGGGCGAACACTTCAAAAGGGCGAACACGTAGGTTCGCCCCTACTACATGTTCGCCCTAAAATTAATTATTTTTTTGAACATCTATATCTTTCGAGGCCGTTGAGAACGGTTTCAATTCGTTGATCAAGATGGGTGATATGACGTTTGATGACAAGTGTTGAACATTTTAGCCGCTCATCGTGACTTATGCCGAAAATGAGCATATTGAGATGTTCCATATAGGCTTTATTTAATGCGGCTTTTCCGGGTTCATAAACGAGCTTAATAGCAGGTTGAAGGATAACAAGCTTTGTGAAAAATTGATTCGTTACCTCAAAACAGCGTGCTAAATAGGTTTCTAATTCGCCGCTATCCACTTCAGTCGCGCCTTGAATATCAGCCAATGTGTAGGCCATAAAATCTATGGGTGTTCTGTCAGTGATGAATATGCCTTTTTCAGCTTGTTGCCATATGGGCACTGCGGCTTCTATGACACAGTGCTGAATCCAAAGACGTGTTTTAAAATCCAAAGCTTGAGCGGGGTGTAAACCGTGTTGTTCAAATACAGCACTGGTACTGGTTTTTATGAGCGGTATGCCTGTTTGTCTAGAAATCGCTTCTGCTAAGGTTGTTTTTCCAGTGCGGTGGCTGCCACAGAGCCCGATTCGGTGTGTCATGAATTGAGTATTAAACAATAATAGTTTTGATTTAATTTAATCAATCTCTGTAGATTTGATAAAGGCGTTCAGTCGTGACAGAAGGAAGGAGAGGAATTAAACAATTCATTAAAATGTGGATAGAGTTTGTTCGATAATTCGATTGGCCTGATACATAACGATATATAAAGGATAGCAATGTGTTAAGAACTGATGTGATAATTCGATAATTGATTTCCACGCTAAAGTTTTTGCGCGCAAAAACTTTAGCGTGGAATTGATAATTGATCTTTGTTATTAACGACGGCACGCTGCACAGCTTGGATATCGCCTACAGCGATTCCGATAGCTTTTAGAAGCTTTGTTCTTCAGTTGATATTCAATCACCGCGCATTCATGTTCTCTATTTGTGGCTGAGAAATAGTGGCTACCGTCACCTTTTGCAACAAAAAATAAAGTGTCACCGTCGGCAGGTTCGGCTACTGCGTACAACGCTGCGCGTCCAGGCATGGCAATCGGTGTGGGTGGTAAACCTTTATATCGATAAGTATTATAAGGACTGTCAATTTTTAAATCTCGCTTACGAATATCCCCATCAAAGGCTTCAGCCAGCGCATAAATCACTGTCGGATCGGTTTGCAATTTCATGTCTTTTTTTAAACGTCGCACAAAAACACCGGCAATAAGAGGACGTTCTTCAGCTACCCCAGTTTCTTTTTCTACAATGGAAGCTAATATCAAGGCTTCATAAGAGGTGTCTAAGGGTAAATCGTCGCGCCGTTTTTCCCAGGCCGCTTTTAATTCGCTTTCCATTACCCTGTAGGCGCGTTGCAAAAATTCTACGTCTGTTGTTCCTGTTGGAAAATGATAGGTATCGGGATAAAAACGCCCTTCTGGATGTTGATCTGGCCAACCGAGTTTGGCCATAATTGTTGCTTTGTCAATATCACCGAGCGTTTGCACAATTTGTGGATGTTGGCGTATTGCGACCATCATTTGCCGAAAGTTCCAGCCTTCGGGTATCGTTAAGCTATGCTGTATGGTTCTACCTGCAATCATGATATCCAGCAGTTGTTGCAGTGTCGTTCCGAGTGGGATGAGATATTCGCCGGCTTTGATTAAATGCGCTCTTTTTTGAAAACGTGCTAATGATACCCATGCTAAGGCTGTTGGATAGTCAAGCAGTTCTTTTTCCATCAAATCCATAGCCACTTTGCGTAAAGTGGTATTGGGTTTAACGGTATACTGTAAATCATTATATATCTGTAATGGTGCTGTAAGACGGTATTTGTAGAGCCAATAACCGCCACTGCTGATTGCTGTTACAAACAGTAACAGGAGAAGAAAAAGAATTCTAAACATAACTATAAGGATTAGATATAATAAAGGATTTTAAACCCTAACTACAGGCGATTGCATAAAAAAAATTGATATACAATCGCATTGAAGTGAGGGTTTTAAAAAATCAGGAAAATAGCAATCTGTGGTTAACAAAAATAGATTAACATTTGTTTGCAATGGAATGGAACGCGGATGATACTGATTGTCATGGCGCTGATCTTTTTAAGATTTAAATACCTAATCAATCAGTGTTAATCATGACAATCAGTATTTCACGATTTCACTTAAGAAGTTTCGCGAAGCGAAACTTCTTAAGTGAAATAAAGTTTTAGCGCGCTAAAACTTTAGCGTGAACCTTCGGTGTGCTACGCTAAATATCAGCGTTCTATCTAATTTCTATCACATGTATACCCACTTAATCCAAACGTTTAAATACCAGTGTCCCATTAGTTCCCCCAAATCCAAACGAATTTGATAGCACGACATCAATCTTCATTTCTTTCGCTTGATGGGGTACATAATCTAAACCTTCACACTCTGGATCAAGATTAAATAAATTAATGGTTGGGGGTGCGACTTGATCGCGAATACTGAGTACACTAAAGATGGCTTCTAAACCACCAGCTGCCCCTAACAAGTGTCCCGTCATAGATTTAGTCGAACTGATGACTAACTTTTTGGCATGATCGGAAAAGGCTTTAATAACGGCAAGTGTTTCAACTTTATCGCCAGCGGGGGTTGAGGTGCCATGTGCATTGATATAATCCACTTGTTCAGGATTCAACTGTGCATTACGTAATGCATTCAACATACAACGTTTTGCGCCATCTCCATCAGCACGCGGTGAAGTCATGTGGTAAGCATCACCACTCATACCAGAACCGACTATTTCTGCGTAAATACGGGCACCCCGCTGTTTTGCCGTTTCATACTCTTCAAGCACTAATACACCTGCCCCGTCGCTAAGCACAAAACCATCACGTTCTTTATCCCAAGGACGGCTCGCCGTTTCGGGCGACTCATTGCGAGTGGATAAGGCGCGAGCGGCTGCAAATCCCCCGATTCCCATTTCTGAACTGGCCATCTCAGCACCTCCTGCAATCATGACATCGGCATCGCCATATTCAATCATGCGGGCTGCATTTCCAATGCTATGCGTTCCTGTTGAACAGGCTGTGACAATAGCATAGTTTGGCCCCTTGAAACCGTATCTAATCGACAGGTTCCCTGCAATCATATTGATAATATTACTGGGCACAAAGAAAGGTGAAATCTTCCGTGCCCCCCCTTTTATGTAAGCTGAATGACCTTTTTCAATGCCCGGTAATCCACCTATACCGGAACCGATCAATACGCCTATCCGTTCGGCATTGAGCTCGGTCACTTCTAAACCGGCATCTTCAATTGCTTGTGTACTGGCTGCAATGCCATAATGGATAAAAGTATCCATTTTTTTGGCTTCTTTGAGAGACAAGTATTGCTTCACATCAAAGCCTTTGATTTTCCCTGCAAATTGGGTGGCAAAACGAGAAACATCAAAGTCGGTAATTGTTGCAATTCCGCTTTTCCCGGCCAACACATTTTCCCAATTTTTTTGAACAGTCACGCCCAGTGGCGAAACTGCACCTACGCCAGTAATGACAACACGTCTTTTACTCACCTCAGTCTTCCAAAGCTTTCAGACCACATCACCCTTAAATATCAAGATATAAGAAGCAACGTGGCCCTTGGCGTTTATCTCATGTTAGTAGGATTATTCTACCGGATTTGCCTTAATATAATCAATAGCTTGTTGTACTGTTTGTATTTTTTCTGCTTCTTCATCAGGAATTTCGCACCCAAATTCTTCTTCAAGTGCCATCACCAATTCTACAGTATCAAGAGAATCTGCACCTAGATCATCGACAAAAGAGGATTCATTACTGACTTCCTCGTCTTTGACACCAAGTTGTTCAACTACGATTTTCTTGACACGTTCTTCAACAGTACTACTCATAACAGATTTGCCTCTCTTTACAGTGATCAGTGTATCAGTGATCAGTGATCAAGTTATCAGTTTTTAGTTAATCCCGTCTTCAATGTTCAGCGAACCGTGTTCAGTGAACAGTTATGATTGAAATCATCAACTTAACGATTTTTTAAACACCATTCAATCAATTACAATCAATTCAATTTATCGTTTCTCCGAGTCTATTATCAATCTTTGTTCAAAAAAAACGGGTTTGTTGACTGATTACTGTTCTCTGATTACTGATTACGGCATATACATGCCACCATTGACATGTAATGTTTCGCCCGTAATATAAGCGGCTGCCTTTGATGCTAAAAAGACGACAGCGTTTGCTACATCATTGGCAACCCCCGCTCTGTTGAGCGGAATTTGTTGCGTTAACGCATGACGTTGTTCTTCTGTAAAGCTTCGCGTCATATCGGTATCAATAAAGCCTGGTGCTACTGTATTGACAGTAATGCCACGGCTACCCACTTCTTTAGCGAGTGATTTGCTAAAGGCTATGACACCTGCCTTTGTTGCAGCATAGTTTGCTTGTCCAGCATTACCTGTCAAGCCAACTACGCTGGTGAGGGTTATAATACGACCCTGTTTGGCTTTCATCATTGTACGCAGACAGGCTTTGGATAGACGAAAAATTGCGGTTAAATTCGCTTCGATGACTTGATTCCACTGTTCATCTTTCATCCGCATCAGCAGCGCGTCACGGGTAATAGCGGCATTATTAACCAAAATACTCGGCATGTCTTTTAAACTCGTTATCAAGGCATTGATAGAATCGGGGTTAGTGACATCAAGTACTTTCCCTTCTCCTATAATACCTTGTTCGTTCAATGACTGCGTAATACGTTCTGCCCCTTCGGGCGTTGTGGCTGTACCTGTAATAACAGCACCTGCTTGTCCTAAAGCGAGCGCAATGCCTTGACCAATCCCTCGACTGGCACCCGTGACTAAGGCTATTTCGCCGCTTAAATCCAATTTCATGCTGGGGCCTCCAACGCTTGTATGGCCTGTTCTAATGTCCGGGTATCCACTATCGGTAAGGCTTTCATCTTGCGAGCAATGCGTTTATTTAAGCCCGTTAACACTTTACCAGGGCCGCTTTCAAACAGCATTAAAACCCCTTCTTCTACCATTTTTTCAATGGTTTCAACCCAACGCACGGGGTTATGAAGTTGTGCGGTTAGGGCGTTGCGAATGTCGCTCGCTTTTGTTTTGACGGAAACATCAACATTATGAATCACTGGAATGGAGGGCACAGAGATGCTTACCTTAGCAAGACGATCGGCCATCATTTCAGCGGCGGGCTGCATCAAGGTACTGTGGGCTGGAACACTGACGGGTAACATAATGGCACGTTTAGCCCCCGCAACCTTAGCCAAATCAACAGCTTGCTTGACTCCATTTACGTGTCCGGCAATGACAACTTGACCAGGTGCATTAAAATTCACCGGGGAAACAACTTGATCGGTAGCCACGTTGGCACAAACTTCAATGACTTTGTCATCTGTCAAACCTAAAATGGCGGCCATGGCGCCTTCACCATTAGGCACGGCCGTCTGCATAAAACGACCTCGATCTTGGGCTAAACTGACGGCATCCTTAAATTCTAAGGCACCTGCACAGACTAGAGCACTATATTCGCCAAAACTATGTCCGGCCATTAAAACTGATTTATCCCCGGAGCCATGTTGTTGCCAAATACGCCAGACTGCAACGCCTGCCGCAAGTAATGCGGGTTGCGTATTTTCTGTTTTATTTAGAGTTTCATCAGGCCCTTCTTGAGTCAATTTCCATAAATCATAACCCAAAACTTCAGAAGCTTCATCAAAGGTTTGTTTGACTTGAGGAGAAGTTTTATTTAAGTCGGCTAACATACCAACAGATTGAGAACCTTGACCTGGAAAGACAAAAGCATGTTTCATCATCAGTTATCTGTAGTGAGATTTGTAATGAGTAGTGACAAAAAATTGATATCGCGTCGGATTCAGTCGATTTTATCAGTTATACCCATTACTGAATTGAAATCCATTTGGTGCTCAAAATACCAGATAAATCTTGTACTCCAAACTCAGTTTTCATGACTTAAAAATGGAGCTTATCAGAGTGTCAGTTTACAACACAATTAATATTCTTGATATTTTTCTTGAAAAAGCTGATAAACCTGACAGGTTTTGAAAACCTGTCAGGTTTGGGCCAAATATTTATCTGAAGGTGGCTTTGAAAATCGCGCCATGCTTCAATCAGTTATATAAGTTGCCCAAGTTGCCCAAGTTGCCCAAAAAAACTATAAAATTTTGAACAAACGAACTTTTGTATGTAACAAAACTATCAACTTGAAGAGTCACTGTTCATGCCAGTTTTGAGTTTTACTGATATTAACTCCTATAGAACAGAGTGTCCATTTGCCCATCCTTTGATACAGATTATTTTTTTCATTTAAAATCAGTATTTTACCAAAATGGCACCCCACGTAAATCCCCCCCCAACGGCTTCCAATAGCAGTGTCTGGCCTCGTTGAATGCGCCCATCGCGCACTGCGACATCTAAAGCTAAGGGAATTGAGGCGGCGGAGGTGTTGCCGTGTTCTGATACTGTCACGACTACCCGTTCCATTGGCAATTTTAATTTTTTTGCTGCTGCGCTAATAATACGAATATTGGCTTGATGCGGAACCAACCAATCAATCGCGTTGTGATCAAGTTGATTGGCTGTCAAGGCTTCCTGAACCACTTCGCTTAAGACATTGACAGCAAACTTAAAGACTTCATTACCTTGCATTTTAGTAAAGCCTTCGCCCTTTAGACGACCTTGTACAACCCTTGCTGGTACGGTCAACATATCTTTATAAGCCCCATCGGCATGTAAGTGAGTAGACATAATGCCGGGGGTTGTACTGGCTTCAAGTACAACAGCACCTGCGCCATCACCAAATAAAACACAGGTGTTGCGATCTGTCCAATTCACGAGACGGGAGTATATATCAACACCAACAACTAAGGCACGTTTGACTTCTCCCGTTTTGATGAATTTATCAGCGATGCTTAAAGCATAAAGAAAACCACTACACACGGCTTGTACGTCAAAGGCTATCGCACCATGATTGCCTAAACGCGCTTGTAGTAAACAAGCCGTGCTTGGATGAATACGATCTGGGGTTGTTGTCCCTAAAACAATGAAATCCAGTTCAGAGGCAGAAACCTTCGCCGATTCAAGTGCCCGCAACGCTGCCATTTCGGCTAAATCACAGGTATCTTGATCATCGGCCGCTATATGACGTGTGCGTATACCTGTGCGTTCAACAATCCATTGATCGCTGGTATCCACCCACTTTTCTAGTTCAGCATTCGTTAGTATCTTTTCTGGTAGATACCCACCTGTTCCTCTAATCCGAGAATAGCTCACTCGATGCGCCTTCTCTCGCTTAATAATGTTGCCAGTATATGGCTAATTTGTGAAGGTACATTTTTTTGTACTTCAACAACGGCCTCTTTGATTGCGTAAGTAAACGCTAAAACATCGGCACCGCCGTGACTTTTAATCACAATGCCCCGTAAACCCAGTAAACTGGCACCATTATAACGACGTGGATCGATTTTTTGACGTAAGTTTTTAATAATGGGCAAAGAAACTAGGGCGGCAAAGCGGGTCCACAAATTTTGATTAAAACTTTGCTTGACGTAATGACTGATCATTTTAGCAACACCTTCCGTGGTTTTAAGGGAGACATTACCGACAAAACCATCACAGACTACCACATCGACTATGCCTTTAAAAATATCATCACCTTCAACAAAACCGACATAGTTAATACTTGGGCTTTTAGACAATAACTTGGCGGCTTCCTTTACCCGTTCATTGCCTTTAATTTCTTCTTGGCCAATATTGAGCAAGCCAATACGTGGATTAGGTAAATTATCGACGGCTTGGGTTAATACACTGCCCATGACCGCAAATTGAAACAAATGTTCTGGGCTCACTTCAATATTGGCACCTAAATCAAGCACATGGGTACTGTGTCCTTGCATGTTGGGCAATGCTGTAATTATGGCTGGCCGATCTATCCCAGGTAGTGTCTTGAGCACGTAACGGGCTGTCGCCATTAAAGCACCAGTATTGCCCGCACTCACACACGCACTGGCTTTTCCTTCTTTGACTAGATTAATGGCAACACGCATAGAAGAATCCTTCTTGTTGCGTAAAGCATGTGAAGCCAGATCGTCCATTTCAACTTGTTGCCCAGCATGGTGAACAGTTAAACGCTGTTTTACCTTGGCAGATTGATGACTGAGTTCTGATTTAAGTTTCTTCTCGTCACCGACGAGAATCAGATGCAAATCATCAATTTCTGACAATATCTTTAAAGCGGCTGGTATAACGACTGAGGATCCATGATCGCCACTCATCGCATCCAGCGCAACGCATAGTGTCAAATTTTATTCTTCCTTTTGAGTTATGATTTTACGGCCCTTGTAGTAACCCGATGGACTGATATGGTGACGAAGATGTTCTTCACCAAGAGTGGGTTCAATGGACAAAGTTGGGGCGGTTAAAGCATCATGGGAACGACGCATATCGCGTTTTGAGCGACTTTTTCGATTTTGTTGTACTGCCATATCAGTTATCAGTTATCAGTTATCAGTTATCAGTTATCAGTTATCAGTTATCAGTTCCACATTTCACGCAGCGAAGCTTCACCACGCGCGTGAACCTTCGGTCTGCTACGCTAAATAAAGTTTTTGCAAAAACTGGGGCAAAGAAATCAGTTATCTCTTTATCTCTCATCCCTTTTCAAGGTAAAAGGGATTGTTTATTATGTTTGGGGTGTTTTAAATTTTGAGGTTAAACAGACAAAATCTAAAAAAATAGAACGAGCCACATAAAGGATTGAAGCTGATTAAATGTTTAATCATTTTAACATCAATCTAACATCAATTCTCAAAAATGTCTTTTTTAAACTTTGGTTTTTATTTTTGATAGATTCTATTTATACTGTCCATCGTCACAATTTGCGCTTTTGCATAGTCTCAAAATTGTCGTTAATCCCCATTTTTAAAGGATAAACGCGCCATGAAAAAAAGCGCAATTTATGAAGGTGCTAAGTATATGTAGGTCAACAAAAGTTTTTTAACAGAATTTTTATATAATAGTAAATTGTTAAAAGATTTATGTGTCCCTACTTAATTCAATAAATTCAAGCTCATTAACAAACTTTTCTTGACTTTTCATAAATCATTCGTTGTAAAGCCTTGAGGCAAGCAAGTAGTAAGGATTATAAAGGCACTCCAGATTAAAATAGAGTCTAGTTATCAGTAATTAATAAACCTTTAGTCGTGCGATTTCAATTCTGATAAAACGTGAAATGGATTATTTTGGTAGGTTAAGTCTTTATTGAAGTTTTCAGCTAATTGATATTCATTCGACGGACAGGTTGTATGTTTTGCCACAATAGGCAAGGCTAAAATCAGCTCGTTTTCAATCAGTGTTATCAATGAAACTTGTGCGCTTGTCAGGGTGAGTGCCTCAAAGCCGTCAGGTAGTTCATCTTCAGTTTGTCCCTTTTTTAAGATAACCAACGCCACTTGAGCATCAATTGGCCACTTTATAGGTTGCAAACAACGTTGACAGAGCATTTTCAATTGCGTCTGCACACGACCGATAAGGGTTGGACGTTGCTTATCATCGGTTGTAAATAACCAATCAATATCGACCTCTCCTTCCACTTCACACAAACTGTCATGCAATCGTGACATTGGCTTAAGGGACACTTTTCCTTTCAACTGTTCGCCTTGAAAAGCAAGACGCACAGGTTCAATCAACGTTGGTAATTCTTTTGACATGAAACAATGCTATAATAACAACTGGCTTATGTCAAATTAATTTAATATTATAAGCCTGAGTGATTCGCTTCTGCAAACCCTCAAAATTAAATAATCAATTCTTGTTATGACTGTATTACACATTCCATCGCCTTCAACCTTACCTTTAATACTGGCTTCAACTTCACCCTTTAGAAAAAGTGTCTTAAGCCGACTACGTTTACCTTATGAGACTTATGCCCCTGACGTTGATGAAACACCTCTTGAAAACGAATTGCCATCGAATCTGGTGACTCGTTTGGCTGAACTTAAAGCACGCAGTGCGAAATCAAGCTATCCACAAGCTTTGATCATTGGTTCTGATCAAGTCGCTGTGATAGATGATCATAAGATATTAGGTAAACCGGGTAACTTTGAACAGGCTGTCAAACAACTGACTGATGCCAGTGGCAAACAAGTCGATTTTTTGACCGGTTTCTGTCTACTCAATACTGATAGCGATCAAGCTCAAACAGATATTGTACGCTTTAGTGTGAAATTTCGTCAGCTCACATTATCACAAATAGAAAATTACTTAAACTTAGACAAACCCTATAACTGTTCAGGTAGTTTTAAATCAGAAGGCTTAGGTATTGCCCTACTTGACAGAATGGTGGGTAGTGATCCCACAGCTATCATAGGCTTACCCCTTATCCGCCTAGTACGCATGTTAGAAGCAGAAGGGGTATCGGTTATTTAAAACAAGGTTGAAAAATCATTTCACAATATTTGATTATGCAAACTCAAGTTGGAACGTAAACCAACACTCTTAATTAAGATCAATATTCAATGCGATTGTGAAGCGTGAGCATTGAGACATTGATTTCAAAATTTCCGCAAATCAAAAGAAATATTGTTTTCAGCAAGCACCGTGCGTGTTTTGTTCAGTTTATCCAAATCGGTAAAAGGGCCCACTAGCACTCGATACCAACGGCCGTTTTCAGTCAATGTCGTTTTCTCAATCTTGGATGAGATGCCAAGCGAAATTAAATGTTTTTTTAACCCATCAGCCCCTTGCTCATTTCTAAATGAACCCACTTGTAATAAATATCGGCCAGGAGCCGTTATCGGTAAATCCGTTTGTGGCAATGCTTCGCCTTGAATAGCATCCTGAGCGGTACTTGGCGTACTTGGGACTTTCACTTCTGCCTTAGGCAGGGCATCATAAAACTCAAAACTCTTGGGTATATTTGGGTTACCCTCTCCCACATTTTCAGAAGAGGCGACTGTTGCCGTTGGGACAATATGAGGCGCAATTTCTCGTAAGTAAATGAGAAAGGAAATGAACATGCCTATCACAATACCGGCTAACAGCCAGGCCCATCCTGGCGGACAGCTAGGCGAAACATAGTCAGCACCCCGTGCGCGTCGATTTTTAGTCGTTTTAGCAGCCATATTACATCACCTCTGGTGCTGAAACACCAATGATTGTCAATCCATTACGCAGAACCTGTTGAACTGCAACACATAAACTTAAACGTGCATTACGCAACTCTTCATCCTCTACTAAAACGCGCTCATTTTTGGCATCGTAAAAGGCATGAAAATCTTGGGCTAATTCGCGTAAATAATAAGTTAATTGGTGTGGTTCATAAGCCTGTGCGGCATTTTCTATCACCTCTGGATAGTGTGACAATTTTTTCAATAGGGTTTGTTCACGTTCATTGACAAGCCGCGATAACGAGGCCTGATTGTGATCCCACACTTGATCTTTATTGTGCAATTCCCGAAAGACGCTGGCAATTCTCGTATGCGCGTATTGAATATAGTACACGGGATTATCATTGGTTTGAGATTTAGCCAGTTCTAAATCGAAATTCAGATGTTGTTCACTTTTGCGTTGAATATAAAAAAAGCGGGCCGCATCGCGTCCAACTTCTTCACGCAATTCGCGCAGCGTCACAAAGGAACCGCTACGGGTAGACATGGCTAACCGCTCTTTTCCACGAAAAAGGCTGGCAAATTGTACCAGCAAAACCGTCAAACGGTTAGCCTCTGCGCCTAATGCTGTCATGGCCGCTTTCACACGCGGCACATAACCATGATGATCGGCACCCCAAATATTAATAAGATGATCAAAACCACGCTCTAATTTATTGAGATGATAAGCAATATCTGATGCAAAGTACGTGGCTTGTCCATTTTCACGCACTAATACCCGATCTTTTTCATCGCCAAATGCGCTAGAACAAAACCACAACGCACCGTCTTGTTCATAAGTGTGTCCAGCGGCTTTCAATTGTTCAATCGCCCTCGTCACGGTGTGAGTCGTCGTCAGATTGGATTCAGAAAACCATTCATCATACACCACACCAAATTGTTTTAAATCCCGCCGTATCTCATCAAGAATAGTGTCTAAAGCCCGTTTCCCCACCTGTGAATAGGCAGTTTCCCCAAGCAAGTCTTGACAACGCGCAATCAGCGCATCTATATCCTTTTCTTTATCAAAACCTTGCTCCCCTTCAGAGGCTATATTTTCAAAAACGCTTGATGCACTATGCCGCCAGGCTTCGCCCTGTTCACGGTGCAAACTGGCTGCAATATCCCACACGTAATCGCCCTGATAACCATTAGCAGGAAAGTTCACAGATTCACCACACAATTCTAAATAGCGCAGCCAGACGCTCAGGGCCAAAATATCCATTTGCCGCCCCGCATCATTAACATAATATTCTTGATGAACTTTAAAACCGGCCGTTGTCAATAAATGAGCTAAAGCGGCCCCATAAGCAGCGCCGCGCCCATGCCCAACATGCAGTGGCCCAGTCGGATTGGCCGAGACAAACTCTATCATCACCGACTGCCCAGCCCCCATTTGGCTACGGCCGTAGGCCGTTTGCGCGCTCAATATGTCATCAATGACGGCACGATAAGCTTTAAGTGTCAAAAAGACGTTGATAAACCCCGGCCCGGCTATTTCAACTTTAGCAATCAACTCATCATCAATTGATAAGTGTTCAATGAGACGTGCTGCCAAATCACGCGGCCGCATTTTGACGGCCTTGGCCAAAATCATCGCCGCATTGCAAGCAAAATCACCAAATCGAGCATCACGAGTGCGCTCAAGATGAATATCAATAGCAATGTCTTGAGGAATATCGCCCTGCACTTGCAACTGAATCAGGGCATTAGTAAATAATGTGTGTAAATATGGTTTCAAAACGTTCAGTTCTCATTTAAAAATATTTTGCATAGTGTAGCGAAACTCAACAAAAAGTAAAGTAGAGTAATTGACTTATATTTTAAATAAGATATCGAAAATCGACGTAATCTCTATAATAATCAATCATTTGAAAAATAGAGTGCCCGTGTTCATACTGTACAGATGTTCATCACTTGAGTTATCAAGCATTTATAGACTTATCGTTTAGATGTTAATATCAGTATACTCAATGAGGTGATAAACTTAACTTTTTTTAAAATGAGCCAGCGGGAATTGTATTTCACGCAAAAGTTGCGCGCAACTTTTGCGTGAAATGGTGGGTAGCGTGTTTTTGCTGCCCACCCAGCCCCGACAAAATGTTAATAAACTTTTGCGTACCTACTTAGCATCCTCATATTAATAGCGAGCTATTTAACATAACAGCCAACAGCTTTTCACGCTTTCACTTAACAAGTTTCGCTCCGCGAAACTTGTTAAGTGAAAAAGATTTTGCGCGCAAAATCTTTGGCGTGAACCGAAGGTGGGCTACGCTAAAGCAGTTGTCTAAAAGCTCAAGTCAGGTGGTGGTGACTAACCCAATATATCCATTTCACGCTAAAGTTCGCGGAGCGAACTTTAGCGTGAAATACAGTTTTGCTCGCAAAACTTTTGCGTGAAATAGCATTTCCGATGTTTTTACAAAAAGTGCTTGTGTGGCGGTGGGCAATATAAGTAGTGCCTGAACGAAAACCCCGATCCTCATAAATGAGGAGGCACACGGGTGCATTCCCAAAAAAAAGGGTCATTTTACTTTCATAAATTTTGCGGCCCGCTGGGAATGCATGTCATTTTGCGGCCGCTTTTCGTTCCAAATTCATTTTGCGGCCCACTTTTCGTTCCAAATTCATTTTGCGGCCCACTTTTCGTTCCAAATTCATTTTGCGGCCCACTT
>QNEL01000015.1 GCA_003645185.1 Candidatus Parabeggiatoa sp. nov. 3 | reverse complement strand
AGACTTAATTACCCCGTTTCCAAAGATTGGCTATATTCAGACTTAGACATTATCTATACGCCGTGGTAATGATTCTTACGAATCCAACACCTATCATATTACTCTGACATTGTAATATGTGTTTTCTTACCAAACACGGATTGTGACTTAGCTTGTTTCCGCTTTATCTCACGACGTTTTATGTACATCAATAATTTCTTGCGTTATCATATCTGATTATCTAGCATCATTTAATAAGCTAATTCATTAAACAACACATTATTCCCTGCTTTACCAGTTTCTTATCAGTGAAAACCAATAAGGGAATTGACGTAAACTTTAGGTCGTTTTGAGATAGCTTTAATCTCACAATCTTTGAATTATCATAATAAGGCTTTAAAGTTGCCAAATTAAGCTCATGTTACGCACATTTTAATGTACTTTGCATGAAACGGGTCGCACAATCAGGTGATAAGTGTCACCCCCTTTCAAGGCGCTGGCATTAGCGACTGTGATTTCACCCTTGTCATTAATAGCAAAGACGTTGTCCGTGTTACCTGCGAGAAGGGTATAACCACCAGTGGAACTGAAGTTGTTTTCTGCATCGGTTATGGTGACGGTTCCGACATTGTCCCCATTGTTAGCCTTTTCAGTTAAACCGAATGTGGCTGCATTGAGAATAGGCGCAGTATTGCCTGCTCCTTTGATGCTAAACTGATAGGGGTTATTATCACCATCATCATTGTTTAGGCTAACATTACCTTTCACAACACCGCTTTCTGTTGGCTGGAATTTTACCTGAAAAGGGGTTGTACCCGTGAGGGCTGCAACCGGTGAAGTCGGTTGCTTGATAATCGAAAAAGCGGTGCCCGTGACGTTCACTTCAGGAGAATCCGTCAAGTTTAAAATCAATTCACCCGTGTTTTTGATGGTAAAAGTACGGGTAACGCTACTGCCAACATTGACGGTGCCAAAATGAGTATCCTCTTCATTGCAAGGTGTGGTGTCATTGTTAGCGATGGTAATCCCTTTGCCTTCTACTTTGATTTCAGAAGCCGGACAAGGTGAAGTCGCACGGCCAAGGTTGCCAAAGTAGTTGTTATCACTTGTAGAGGCCTTATTGGCACGATGCCCTCGGCCAAAAGTCACGCCACAAGATTGTGCTGTTACCATTGCATCGCATGAGGAAGCCGTTGAGTGATTGATTTCACCTAGCCCTGTTCCGTGTTTGCAGACAAAAATCGCCCCGCCTTTACCAAAACCGGCTTGAATACCTTGACCGCCACTTTGCGCTGAATTGTTATCAAATTGAACATTTTTTAACGTTAAATGGCCCCCCTTAATAAAAATAGCGCCCCCAAAGCCGGCACCGCTGCCACTGTTGTTGCCACCGCCAAAACCGCCGTTACTACCGACACCGCCAACACCGCCAATGCCACCGCCGCCACCAAAACCGCCCTTGCCGCCGATAGCACCGATAGCGCCGCCACCGCCACCACCGCCACCAAAACCGCCGTTACCGGCGCTGCCAGTGAGGCGTAAGCCGCCCCCCCCGCCGCCAAAACCGCCGATACCACCGCCACCAAAACCGCCGATACCGAAATGGTTGCCGTTATGACCATAGTTACCATTACCACCATATCCCCCGTTATGGCCTATGCTACCAGCAAATAAACCACCGCCTCCTTTGCCTCTGGCATCACCACCCATACCGCCGCCACCATTACCTAAGAAATTGACACCACTTTTACCAAAAATCGCTTGATTCTTACTAAAAGTTACATTTTCAATGGCAACCGAACCTGCAGAAATAAATAAGGCACCACCGAGTCCAGCGCCTCCCCCGCCTTTCTTGCTATCACCCCCTTTTGCTTGGCCGTGCTTCAGGGTAAGATTATAAAATTTAACCCGGCCTGATTTGACAAAAAAGGGACGATATTGATTGTTCCCATCGATGATCGCTTGATTACCAATAAATGTGATGTTGCTGTCAATCAGCGTTTTCATTACACCATCAATTGTGACATGGGTTTTGAGCGTGATGGTGTCATCACCTGCCAGCGTATTAGCCTGCTTAATGGCCCAACTCAGCGTATGAGGCGTTTTACCTTTGCCATTGTCCATTGTCTTGGTGACTTCAAAGTTTTCAGCATAGACTGGCGTACTCAGAGACAGTGCAGCGGCAATAGAGATGGCCAATTTAGTTTGACATTGCACAGATTGTGTGGAGAGTTTGAGAAATTTCATTGTATTTACCTTTAAAATCCAAATCCGTTAGAACAATTTTCAGAAATGATGATCCGTTATTTTGATTTATAACTCCCCTTGCTTTAACTTAACTCAATGGGTAAAAAAGTTGAATTTGCAACCCATATCGTATTCATGCAGAAATATAATATTTTGATCCATCATACAAAAATAGATATTGCATTCTGAATGCCGTCTCGTTAGGGGCAAGTCTCTAAGGCAAAATTCGTTCCCAATCGCTTGCTCGTCGTAAATGCTTTAGCGTCTTTAGCGCGTTTATTTATTTTTACAATCGCGAAAGCTTGAGGAGGCGCTTTGCTTCTATTGATCAAGCGCCCCATTTGCTTGCCAAACGGATCGAAGACACGGTTAGTTTTGTCAGCCAAAGATTTTTGGACATTTTTGGGCCTCGCAATAGCTGAAGAGAGAAGGGTGTTGACATTTGAAGTGGTATCAAAAGCATTAATCCAGTCAATCAAGGAAAGGATATCATTAAAAGGCTCTTCAATAAACTCGTTTGTGGAAATGAGACTTTGTAATGCTTTAACCGCTTCGGCAAGTCTGCCGCCAGAAAGGCCAACCGGTTCCCTTGTTTGTTGATCTGGAATAATGCCGCGTAATACCGGCGTATTCGGCGTATAAACGGCAAAATGGCGTAATAGGTTAATTAAATAAAAAGGCAACTTCTGAGTTTTCATCTGATTCTACCAATTTTAAAGCGGTCACTCCTTGTTCCTTATTTTTGATATCGCGATGAGGCTCTCTATTGACAATGGTTTCCTGATTGCAAACCAATTCTTCTGTTTGATATTGCCAAGCAGGTTTAGGGTTTTCTAAAGGATTGTTCAAACAATACCTTCGCCAAATTGTAAAAATCGTCAATTTTGAGCCAATGTGAATTTTTAACTTTTCAGGCTCATGTTTTTGCGCGCAAAAACATAAGCCTGAAAAATTGATTTTGCTAAAAATAAAAATCAGTATTTTTTTGGAAATGGCTAATTTTTAATATTGGCGAAGGTATTGTCAAAGAAACAGCCTATTTGGCCGTATCTGTTTGCGCTTCAAAGATGAGGCGGTATTTTTTCTTCAAAGGCTGATTTATATAATCTGGGTGTACCAAGGCGAATACCACGTCTTTGCAAAGCTTCATCATCTACTCGGCCGGCGGCCGCCGCTGATAAAACACCTATTGCTTCAAGAAAATTACTTTTGCCACTGCCATTAGCTCCAATAAAGACATTCATCATGCCTAATGTCACTTCTTGATTTAAAAATGGATTTAAAAGAGTTGATTCTAATTTTCTTTAACATTGGATGGCTTCTCTATAAACGTCAATCACGGTTTTGTTGCGGTAGGCAGATAATTCAAGGCCAGTAGTCAAACTAAAGTTAATCGCATAGTGTTCTCCTTTTGAGGGGGTTAAAAAGTATTTTGAAGCTTTGGGTGAATTTGTGATTGAAAGAAAAATAAACGCGCTTTGACGCGCTTTGACGCTAAAGATAGCACTTAAAAAATATTAAAATCAACATCCTTTATAGCATTTTTCGATTTGGTTAAATACAAAGTTGGCTTTCCTGATGTCTTTCACACTTCTCGAAAATGCTATAGATTTGGTTAGTCACCACCACCTGACTTTCGCTTTCAGACTTAGGCTTCCCGCTGTTGGCTGATGTATTTGACGCAAAAGGAAAATGCTCTAGTACACTGTCAAACTTATAATGACGGGCTCCCAAAAAAAAACCTGACAGGTTTTCTTTCGCCTGTCAGGTTTATCCTACCCATCAAAACAAGATTGACAGAGTACTAGTCTAGATCCTATAGTTCAATTTCTAGGCTAAAGTTTGTACTCCCAATTCATAGTTATGGAAAAGTAAAAAATGGGTTTCAAGTTGTGTGTTGGAAAAACGAGCAATCAATTAACTGTATTCATAAATCTTTTTGGATATGATCGATTTATTGATGAAATCAATAACTTTTCACGCAAAAGTTTTGCGCGCAAAACTTTTGCGTGAAAAAGAGACGCAAAGATTTCTCTTGACATAGCGCATCGAAAGCGTCTTTAGCGTCAAAGCGCGTTTATTTCTTTCTCTGATCGAAGCGAAAGCTTCCACCAGTTACATTGGACATTTTACCCGCATGAAATGAATTGCAAAGCTTTATGATAAGATGAAAGCTAATTCTGTTTTGTTATGAGAGTAGTAATAGAACCCTGATGACGCTGTTTTTTTTTGATGGGCGGATAAGCGCTTTGGTAGTTCCTATATCGCTTGATAGGAACTACCGACAATTGAATCCGTAATACAGACACAAAAGATGTGATAAGAAGAAATGAATATGATGGAATCTATTTTTTTACTTGCTTTGCTTGGATTTTGCGCATGGTTTTGGTTTGATACGCAACATTGTCAAGAAAGTACCAAATTAATTGCGAAGCAAGTGTGTGTGGAGTTACACCTGCAATTGTTAGATGACACAATTGCTTTGGTGCGTATGCGTTTAAAACGCAAAAAAAATGGCAAGTTAAGTGTGCAAAGAACTTATCAATTTGAATTTTCTGATGGCGGTGACAAGCGTCTGCAAGGGACTATCATTATGCATGGCATCTCCTTGGAAATCTTGGAGTTGCCAGGCTATATGAATAGAACTATTTCACCCGTGTAAGTATCGGTTTGCCGCGACGAGGGGGCCTTCTGGGAGGTTCAGGGGGAGGGGGAGGAGAAGTCTCTTGTTCTTCTTCAGGCTGAAAAAACATCCCCTTGCCATTTTCTTTAGCATAAATCGCTAACACAGCCAACACGGGAACAAATACGGAAAACGATCTCCCAGAAAAACGGGCGCTAAAACTAACCCATTCATTATCTAATGTTAAACCTTGCACCGCCATCGGGGCAATATTCAGAATAATTTGACCGTTTTCAACAAATTGGCGAGGCACTTCAACCTGATCGTGGTCCGCATTCACTAAAAGATAGGGGGTCAATCCGTTATCAACAATCCATTCATAGAGGGCACGTAATAAATAAGGCCGCATTGAAGTCATGCACGCATCTCCCGTTCAAGTTTGGTCAAGCTGGTTTGAAACGCCTCGCGATTGAATAAACGATCTGCGTAACTGTGCAAAGGTTTAGCTTGCCTAGGTAATTCAATCCCGAATATTGGCAAACGCCATAATAAAGGTATCAGATAACAATCCATTAGTGAGTATTCATCTGACATAAAATAGGGTTTTTGTATGAAGACAGGCACTAAAGAGGTTAAATTTTCCCGAATTTTTCGTCGGGCACTTGCTGTTTTTTTTGTGCTGCCTCGTTGTAAAATGTCAACATGGTTATACAAATCACGTTGAATGCGATAACGGCAGAGGCGATTATGGGCCCGAGAGACGGGGTCGACTGGCATCAAAGGTGGGTGGGGAAAACGCTCGTCTAAATATTCAATGATAATTTGTGCATCATGCAAAACAACCTCACGATCCATAAAAATCAGCCTTTCGTTATTAGGATTTAATTTAAACAAATCTTCAGGTTGATTTTGGGGATCAATCAGTTGAAAGTCAAAGTGAATGCCTTTTTCTGCCAACACCAAGCGCACACAATGATTTTCAGGACAAATACCGTCCGAGTAAAGTGTCATCACGGCTCAGTTAGTTATCAGTTGTCAATGGTCAGTTATCAGTTATCAGTTCCACCTTTCACGCTTAAGTTTCGCTTCGCTAAACTTAAGCGTGAAATAAAGTTTTTTTTCAAAAACTTTTGCGTGGAACCGCAGTAAGGCTACGCTAAATCAGTTACCAGTTACCCGTTATCATTATCAAGTTATGTCTTATATCGAAAAGGCCGAAGCCGTTTCTCCTTTATCGAAGTTAAAGCGAATAAAAGGCATAAGCAAACCATTAGCCTTACGCGAATGCTGTGAATAACAAAGCGTCTTATGTCATAAATCTGAGTTATTTAAACACTAGAGCAATTCCTAAATTACTTCTTGAAAATAAATATAGCCTAAAGATAAATTTCCCAAGCTAACAACTTAGTTTCAGTGCCCTTAAGGCTAGTTAAGCTTTAAGGCTCTTGTGCTATAGCTTTCAAAACCTTTCTAATATTTTGATTCGCAATAAGCATAAGAAGCGATTCGCCTCTCAAATGAATAATAAATTTTGCAAGCCGCTCACAAAGCAACAAATAAAATACGCTATGACTGGTTTGATTCGAGCCGAAATTTCTCACCAGACAGCGTAAATTATTTATCGCAACTAAAGTACTAAAAAGCTTATTGTGATCTTATCAACTCAACCCGATAACTGACATGAACACTGGACAGTGATAACGGTTCACTGATAAATCAAATCGCGGGTTAGTGTACGTCTCTCCAATACTCTTTCTTCAGTAAATAAGCGAATATCAAGAAGACGAACAGGAATAACATCACCTTCCAACCTAAGCTTTGTCGTTCTAATTTGGCCGGTTCACCCATGTAATCCAGGAAGTTGACTAAATCGCGCATATCCTTTTTATACTGCTCAGATTTCGCCTCATCAGCCGAGTCTACCAGTTCCAGTGACTTAATCACTTCATGGGATTTACCTTCATCATCTGTTTTTGTCTCATAAACCGGTTTTTGCCAACCTTGTTTTTCCCATAAGACATGGGGCATACCCACATCCTTAAAGACAAGATTATTGACACCCCACGGCCTCGATGGATCTAAGTAAAAAGTGAGCAGATAGGTATACAACCAATCGACACCACGGGCACGAGCAATCACACTCAAATCAGGAGGCGTAACACCAAACCATCTTTTGGCATCATCCGGATCCATAGCAATCGTCATGGTTTCACCGACTTTTTCGGTACTAAACATCAGATTTTCTATCAATTCATCATCACTCAGGCCCAAGTCTTTGCCAATACGGGAAAAGCGAACATATTGGGCAGAATGACAACCCATACAGTAATTGACAAACAGCTTGGCACCCGCTTGCAATGAGGCTTTATCAGAAACGTCATTGTCTGCATGTTGCAATTTAACACCACCACTTGCGGCAAAGGCCATTGCGGGTAATAACAAGGTAAAAGCTATAATTACTCGTCTCATCAGTCAGTCACCCTCTCTGGTACAGGTTTAGTCTTATCCCATTTGGAATACCAAGGCATTAACAAGAAAAAGCCAAAGTAAATCACAGAAAACAGCCGTGCAAACCAAGTTTTCGTTGGTGTAGGCGCTTCCATACCCAAGTAGCACAATCCAAAAAAGCTAATGATGAATAAGGCTAAAGCCAGTTTAAAAATCAAACCTTTATAACGAATGGATTTGACCGGACTACGATCCAACCAGGGGAGGAAAAACAAGACAAAAATAGCCGACCCCATCGCTATCACACCCAATAATTTATCCGGTACCGCACGTAAAATGGCATAAAACGGGGTGAAATACCACAGTGGCGCAATATGCGTCGGAGTCGTCATCGGATCAGCGGGGAAAAAGTTGTTATGTTCAATGAAATATCCCCCCAATTCTGGCGCGTAGAATACCACCCCAGAAAAGAGGATCAAAAACACGGTGACACCAACAATATCTTTAACCGTGTAATAGGGATGAAAGGGAATACCATCTCGTGGAATGCCTGTTTCAGGATCCTTGTTTTTCTTGATTTCAATTCCATCAGGATTGTTAGAACCTACTTCATGCAAAGCAATGATATGTACCACCGCTAAACCAAGCAAAATAATCGGTACTAAAACCACATGGTAAACGAAGAAACGGTTTAACGTCGCATCGGCAATCACATAATCACCCCGTACCCACACGGCCAAGTCTTCACCAATCCAAGGAATGGCTCCAAACAAGGAAATGATAACCTGTGCCCCCCAATAAGACATTTGTCCCCACGGTAACAAATAGCCGAAAAAGGATTCAGCCATCAAGCATATGTAAATAAACATCCCGATAATCCACAGGAGTTCTCGCGGTTTTCTATAAGAACCATAGATCAAGGCCCTAAACATGTGTAGATAAACCACAATAAAGAAAAACGAAGCGCCAGTTGAATGCATATAGCGAATCAGCCAACCATAGTCGACATCACGCATAATGTATTCAACCGTGCCAAACGCCAAAGTCGCATCCGGCTTGTAATTAATCGCGAGAAAAATACCCGTCATAATCTGCAACACCAGCACTAACAAAGCCAACGAACCGAAGTAATACCAAAAATTAAAATTCTTCGGGGCATAATATTGTGCTAGATGTTCGTTCCACATCTTGCTTAAAGGGAAACGTGTATCCACCCAGTCCAAACTGGCAGTCAGTATTTTATTCATGAGGCCACTCCTTCTTGAGAATCAACACCTACCACAATACGGGTATCGCTGAGATAAGCATGAGGGGGGACGACCAAATTCGTCGGGGCCGGTACACCTTGATAAACACGTCCAGCTAAATCAAAGAATGAACCGTGGCACGGACAAAAAAAGCCGCCTTTCCAGTCGTTACCCAAGTCATGGGGATCATCTTCTTTGACATAACTTGGCGAACAGCCTAAGTGCGTACATATGCCGATGACCACGAGATATTCAGGCTTAATCGAGCGAGTTGGATTTTTAGCATAACCGGGTTGCTGTTCCACGGCAGAATCAGGATCACTCAATTTGACCCTTAAAGAGGGCAAATCGTCCAAATTTTTTGCTGTGCGTTTAACAATCCAAACGGGTTTACCGCGCCACTCGACGGTCAGTTTCTGACCTTCTTCCAGTTTACTAATATCGGCTTCAACCGGGGCCCCAGCGGCTTGCGTTTTAGCACTTGGGCGCATGGACAAAACAAAAGGAACCGAGGCAAAGCCTGCCCCAACCCCGCCAACTACAGTCGTCGCCGCAATCAAAAATCGGCGTTTACTTTTATCATCTATACCTTCAGTCATGTTTTCTTTTCCTACATTAGTTACACCTGATTTACTCATCTATGTTACAAACTCCTTTGATAAATGGCTATGAGTTAAAAAAAATTTCAGCAAAATTTTAGCGCAACCTAATCATTATAACAGCAATTTGTTATAAATTTTAAAATTTTTTATTTCTCATTGATTAATAAAGTATTTTCCATATTAAATACATCACTCTTTTTAGGTTTCAGTTATCAGTTGTCGGGTAAGCTTTGTTGTTGCCCTGAACAGAGTTATCTTATAATAATCAACAATATTTAAAAGGAAAATCAGTGTTTATCAGTGATAAGAAGTAAACTCAGTGTGCTATAGTTTAGAAGGATAATCTCTTAGGCTTGGCATAAGAGAATGCCAAGATTTAATCACTGATAACTTAAAAGGTTCATTTTTCATTTTATAATTTAATATTTTCACGATTTCACGCTAAAGTTTCGCGAAGCGAAACTTTATTTCACTTAAGAAGTTGCGCGCAACTTTATTTCACGCTGAAGTTTCGCGAAGCGAAACTTCAGCGTGAAATGTGAAATGTGAAATAAAGTTTTGGCGTGAAATTGAAATGGCATTGAGTATCACTTTGCAAAAGTCAAATCACTTTCAATCACGAACGTCATTATAACCGATGTTTAAATTTTTTAATGCTTACTATTATCTCAAAAAATAGGTATTTATAGCCTCTATCGAAGCGCCATCAAGACAGGATGCCTTTTCACAAAAAGGAGACCATAAGTCTGCCATAAAAATAGGGTATAATAAAAAAATAATTCTTTATGAAGTCAGTCAAATTAAAATTCTTCTTGAAAATACAGCGAGTTAATATATAAAGGAACAATTTATTTTTGCCGTTGTACTGATAATTGCTCAATTATCAATTATCAATTAGTAATTAGTAATTAGTAATTTGATTACTCATTTTATAATTTTAGAATCATGCGTAAAAAGAAAAAAACGCCTCAAAACCGGCCCATTGAAACATTAGAAGCCAAAGCCGCTGACTTATTAGCAAAATCTCATTATAAAGAAGCGATTGAAGCTTATAAACAACTGTTAAAAAGAGAACAAAGCGAAGAATGGCAAACAGCACTTGCAAAAACTTATTTGTTACGTGCCCAAGCTTTAGCGAACAAAGGATTGTACAAAGAAGCTGCGGTATTATGGGAAAACCGCGCTAACTTGTGCGATGATAAAGAACAGTTTGATCAATACCTCCACTGGCTAATACAGGGCGGCCGCCATCTCAGGGCAGCTCGCTTATTAGTGGAATCTGCCGAAAAATTGCCAGACGAATTGGTTCGCCAATTGTGGATTCATTTTGGTGCATTACTACTGGCAGGAAACAACGAAATCACAAACGCTTTTCCTGATGATATTCCTTTAATTAAACACTATACACTTGTTAAAGCCGCATTAGATGCATACTCTCAGCAAGATGATCAAGCCACCGAAGACTATCTCAAACAAATTCCGTTTCGCTCTCCCTACCGAGATATTCGCACGATAATCAAGGCCCTACTTATCATCGAGTCTGATCCAAATGGTGCCCATCAATTATTAGAAAAAGTGCCCTTAAGCTCACCGTATACCCATTTTGCAGAATTGATACGACTCGCAGGGCAACCCGGTGAAGTACAACTGGAACAATTGAATCAACTCGGTTCTAACGAACAAAGCCTCGTAGCCCAGCTAAAAGGTTGGGACAAAAACCAACAGAAAGTCTTTTCCACCTTACAGACAGCGGCAAAACGAGATAGCCGCAAAGCCCTGATGGAAGCCGTTATCGCTCACCAATCTTTTTTTGGTGAAACCTATACACGTCAATTTTGTTTAGCCTTGTTGCCAAGCTACTTGCCAGGGATGAGATTTTATGAAAAAACCTTTGGCTCACTTTCCGCATTTGAAAAAACCCGCATCACCGCCCTCAGTTATGAACGCCGTGAACGTTCCCATCGAGAAGATGATTGGCATTTATACCAAGCTGAAAAACACTGGCGCTTATGTGTGACTCATCTCAAAGCACAGCGATCTGCCAAAGATAAGGCCCTCAAGGCCGCTTTAATTTTACGTCATCTGGTTAAACTGACAGAAGAACGGGGTGAAATTTTTGACAATGAGAATGTGCCAAACGATCTAATCCACAGCCTAGAATTTGATCCAGACGACAAAAGCACTTATCTTAAATTGATTCAATGGTATAAACACAACGACGAACCAAAAGAGTCTAACAAATGGGTTGATGCCGCTGTAAAGCAGTTTCCCAAAGAAAGTGATGTTTTATTAATCGCCATGGAAGCGGCTACCGCTAAAAAAGCCTTTAAAAAGGCTGCTGGATTTGCCAAAAACCTGTTAAAAGTCGATCCTATCAATGTCAAAGCGCGGCAAATGGCGCAATCTTCCCATATATCCCATGCCCGTAAACTGATTAAATCCGGAAAATATGCCTTAGCGCATAAAGAATTAGAACTAGCAACGCAACTCGAAAAAAACACGCAGCGTAATGGTGTCATTCAAATCACGCAAGGTTTGCTCGCCTTACAAGAAGAAGGCTTTATAAAACCGAAAACCAGAAGAAAAACGGAAACGCGGACTAAAAAAAGCCGTCCTGATCCCAATGCGATCAAATTAATCCAAGAAGGGATACAACTCACAAGCGGCAGTCTTGTTGGACAATTTAGACTGATCGTGGAAAGTGAAAGTCAGAACCTTGATTATGCCAAAATTCTGTCTTTGTTACCGGGTGCAGATAAAAGCCCCCAATCCACCCGTCAGGAAGTATTAGAACTCGTTCACTTGCTCAACACTTATGAAAAAGAAGGTGTCACATTTCTAAAAAAGGCATTAGACAAAATCAAAGTTCCCCTTCAAAAAGCCTTTAAACTAGAGTTTTCTCAAGACGAAATGGTGAGCTTATGCGAATGCTTCAAAAAGATAGAACAGAAGGAATTTCTGAAACAATGTGCCGAACTGGCCCTCAAACGTTGGCCCAAACATCCGCCCTTTGTATTCTATCAAATTTATAGCAAAAGCAAAGGCAATATTATGTTTCTGCCAATGCAAGACATGGAACGTCTAAAAAAAGCGGCTGAAAGAGCAGAGCAACAAGGTGACAAACGGACTTCAGTCATGATTATGGGATTTATAACACAGATGGGAGGCGGCCTATTCCCCGCCCCCTTCCTTGATGCTTTTGACGACGATGATGATGAGTTTTATGATGATGAGTTTTATGATTTTGAAGACATGGAAAAGGAACTAGAATCCCTTGAAAATCTCGACTTAGACAACATGACACCAGCGGAAATCATCAAGATTCTCAATCGCTTAGAAAAGATGGGTATAGAGATACCAGAATTTCTTGATCTGCCCATTCCTCGATTACCACGCAAGAAGTCTAAAAAACGATGAAAACACCTTTTGATTTGCTAGGGCTTCCCGAAAACGCAACAGATGAGGCCATAAAAAAAGCCTATTTACAAAAAGTACGGCAATACCCGCCAGAACGAGCGCCCGAACAATTCCAGAAAATTAGAGCCGCGTTTGAAGCCATTAAAACTCAACAACAGCGTTTAAAATACCAACTGTTTCACCACGAACCACCGAGCCTCAACGCCTTACTGGAACACGCACAACAAAGCGGTACACCACAACGCCCAACGGTAGAATTAATGACGCAAGCATTAGCAGAAAGCCTCAATAGGCCGCCCAAATAAATCATGCCAAGGCACAGAGAGTGCAAAATTTATTTTGCGAAAGCCATTTTTGTTCCCAATTAAGAAAGGTTTTTGTTCCCAATTTATTTGGCGAAAGCTTTTCATTCCAAATTTATTTTGCTTGCAGCCAAGATTGATAATGACCTTTTTTTGGGAATGCGCCCAGCCCAACCCTATAGATGTTAATACCAGTAAAACTCAAAACTGGCATGAACATTAGCTGTTCATTTTTATAGTTTTGTTCAAAAGTCCATCTGTTCATTTGTAATATTTTAGCAACTTGGGCAACTTGGGCAACTTATACTGTTTGAAACATGGTACGATTTATCGCGGCCGACTTCAGAAAATCACCAAAGGGGGCGAACACGCAAGGGCAGCCCTACGGGGCCAATCTAGGGGCGAACCTTTGTTATCGCCCTAGTCTGCCGGAAATTTTTTAAGGAATTGATTTTTAGGATTGATTCGCGCTTTCCCCAGGTTGCACCTGGGGCTATTCACATTCAACCCCGAAGGGGTTGTGCGTTTATTAGAATTGATTTTTAGGATTGATTCGCCTTTGTACTGAAAGAAAATCGGGAAACGCTATAATCACTATGGATGAAAAAACAAAAGAACACTTGATAGATCAATTTAGCGCATACTTGGACACCTACTCAGTTAACGAGGAAACAGAACAAACCGACTTATTTTCCCTATTCACGGAACTCGCCGCACTACGCGTTGAAGTCAAGCTTGAATCACGGCAAGTCAAATCCGCTTTAGATTTGTTTAAAACAACCTTCGACACCTTACAATCCAGTTCAGAGCAATTAAGCCGAGAATTAGAACATTGTCACAGTGATCAAGCACGCCAAATCCGCGAAAACACACGCACCCTCCTATTAGCCTTTTTGGACATATATGATCGCCTAGAGGCAGGACTGGCCACCCTAAAAAGCTATTCTCCCTCATCATTAGGCTTGTTGTTTAGTAAACGAGAGTTCCGTCTGATAAGAGGCCTACAGGAGGGACAAGCCATGACACTGCGGCGACTCGATCAACTCCTAGCCCGTTATCAAGTACGCCCCCTAGAAGCCCTGAACAACCCCCTTGATCCACACTGTATGCAAGCCGTAGATGTGGATTCCCAACCCGGTATAGAAAATGGGATCGTAACAGGCGAATTACGCAAAGGGTTTATGTGGGAAAATGAAGTACTTCGTCTAGCTGAAGTTAAAGTCAATAAGAGATAAAAGATCACAAACCTGTTTGTAGTAGGATATTTATCGCATGAAGTCGCTTTCGCGATTACGAAAAGATGTTCAAAAAAAAAGGGCAAACACACAGGTTTGCCCCTACTTAAAATCTACGAGATAACGTCTTGTAGGGGCATACCTACGTGTCTGCCCTTTGTGTCTGCCTGTGATCTTGTGCAAATTTTCCCTATTTCAAGGCATCACATACACGCATTAACACCGCATTCGTTTCTTCAGCAATCGGGGTGATTTCGGCATTTTGTGTCAATCCAAATACGGCCGCCGTATCCATGAAAACCACCGTTGTTGTGCCATCGGTTTCTTCACGCACTAGCACGTTGCATGGCAATAATACCCCAATATCAGGTTCTTGATTAATCAAGCGATGTGCGAAAGAGGGGCTACAGGCATGTAAAATACGATAGTGAGGTATTTCGACATCCAGCTTCTTTTTAAAAACCGCATCCACATTGATCTCGTTCAAAATACCCAGTTTTTCTTTCTGTAATGCTTCCGTGACCCGTTGGATAGCCGTCTCGAAGTTGTCATTGAGTTTTACGCTAAAACTATACATAATATATATACTCTCCTAGAGTTTGTTTGATAATCGGTTAGCTTGGTAAATTATGAATGACTCAATATCAAAAATATCAATTATATCAATGTTTTTAAAAACTATTTTCTGAGGTTGGTTATGTAACGTGAAGTCATAAACTGATAGTTTTGTTTGAGTCTTTTTTAGAATAATCAATATTGCCTTGTAAATCCGCTTCTCCAATATGTTTTCCCATTTTATCAAAAACTTCTAAATGCGCTGCTTTGCCATAATGTAAATTATCCACATACCAATATCGGTGAGTTGCCCCTTCTTGATAAATACTTCTACCTTGACAAATCAAGGTGGTTTTTTCAAATTGAGTATTATCACTCAAAATGGTTTGTTCATCTTTTGGGGGTTTGTTAGCAGATTCATCGTACAAATTAACTTTGACTTTTAACCAATTTTCAAGCGCCGATTTCTCATCAAGGCAATCTAAATTGATAGGATTTTCTTCATCGTTATTTTTGACAATAGAAATTATAAAGCATTTAGGAATATTTGGATGACTTTTAACAAATTGAGAATGTTTAAAATTAATCAGTAAGTAGATGGTTTCAGAATTTCGTAAACTTCTTTCCGTCACTTCTGCCAATGAAGTATTTCTAACATCTTGACTTTTCGTTTCAGTGACATAATCAAAATAGTCGTTAATAGAATGTACCTGTTCATCGCGCCATTCTTTAGGATTCAGTTTGTTGAAAACAATATTAGTAAAAGCACGTTTTAACGATTTATCTCTCATTTTATTCAAACTTATCATAAAATTAGAACCTTTTATCGCTTCATAGTTAATCAATAATTGACTATCTTTATAAAGTTTTTGGGCTTTAATTTTTTGATTAATAATAGAAAAAATGGCATGAAATGCTTTTACAGCTTCCTGAAATTCTGTTTCTGTCGCATATTGTCCTTCCAGTGAGACTTCATTGATAAATATTTCCATTGTTATACACCAAAAAGCCGATCAAAATCTTTATCCATTTGGTCAAAAAAGCCTTCTGGCCATTCTTCAATACCACCATTCGTCTGTACTGGAATTTGTACCGCGACGGGTTGTTGTTCATTTGCTTGAAAATATAGGATGCTTAAATCTTTTGGCGTAACAATTTTATCCAAAACAGCGATTCTTAAAGCATTCAAAATATGATCGCTATGCGATTCAATAAAAACCTGCACACCACAATTACTCACTTTTGCCAAAAATTGAGCCAACCGTGATTGTGCTTTAGGATGTAAATGCGCTTCTGGATTTTCAACGATCAGAATTTCACCTTCTTGTGCAATCAGTCCAGAGACAATAATCGGCAAAATATAACTGTATCCAAAACCCACATTAATCGGTTTAAAACGATCTCTTGAAACACTGGTATTGAAAAACAGTTCAAGAATATTGGTTTCTGAATGGGGAATTTCGACTTTCGCGCCATCAAAAATTTGATTGAGCCACGCTTCTGTTTGGGTAATTAAAGTTTTCGCATCTTCTCCAAGACACAGTTTATCATTGACTAAGTCGTCTTTCTTTTTGTGAAGTATGTTTGCTGTCAATTCGCCTTTAACCCCAACATTAGGAAATGGGGTTAAGTTGGATTTTAAATAAAACTCTTGAGGCCCAACACGATCAGCCGAAATGTAATGGATTTTATTGAAATCGGAATATTTATCTTTATCCCAATTTGAAATGGGTAAATGTTTTATATCACTACCAGTAAAAGGTATTAAATTATGTAATTCAATACAACGTTGCTCAGGATAGGGTTCTTCTCCAATATATTCCAAAAATTCTGCTTCTGGAGTATATCTTTCTATAAATATACGATCAGTTATATTTTGAAACTCTTGATAGTAGCTGTCTTTTAGGTATAACTGATCACTAACTAGATCGAATTGGCATGTTACCGTTTTTTTATTATATTCTTGAAAATCAAGTAAAATTTTACTCACATCAAGAGTCATATTATCTTGTTTATTTTCGTTTAATTGATATTGAATGTTACCTTCCCATATAATACTCTCTTCGGGAATCCAATCTAGTTTCTTCTCAATATAAATCCAATATTCCCATAAAATAGGTTCATTTTTTGAACTCTTGCTATTTCTCACATCATCAAAATTACCCAAATTCACACAACTACCATTCAACAAAATCTGCGTACTCCTGTCGTTGTGTTCAACAGACTGTCGCATCAACAACAAAGATTGCAATAGGGTAGATTTACCCTGCCCATTAATGCCAGTCAGCAAATTTAATTGACTTAACGGAAAAGTCGTTTCCTCTTTAAAACATTTGAAATTCGTTAGTTTGATTTGCGTTAGCATGTTTATACCTTTCCCAAAATGTCTTGTACTCGGTTAAATCGGGTTATCACTTTTGCTGTATTAGCGGTAGAAAATCGCACGGCATCTAAATAAGCTTCATCTTGCAGCAATTGATCAAAATGACGTTGAATCGTTTTTTTATGCGTTTTCAAAAACGCATCATGCTTAATAGAAAAGAAATAAGAAACCGATTCAAAAACGGCAAGATTAATTCTGCCTCTTGTTTGATCGGTTGGTAAACGAAAATTACGCTTGCCAAAAAAATCAAACGTTAGCGTCATCACTCGTTCAAAATCTGATTTCAAGGTAGCGATTTTTTCATCTGCCATCAAATTAATTGTTCGCATGGTTTCTTCGACAAAATCACTCATATCACCATGATAGTCTGTTTCATAATCAAAAATTTGGAAGGCTAAATAGCGCAAAACAGCTTCTCTATCTTTCATACGTTTAGGTGAAATGCCGTTATCAATTGCTTTTTTGAAATAGTCTTCTTCGGATAATTCTTTGAGCAGTTGCGTGGCTTTACCAATAAAAATGCAATTTCTAACCTCTTGACGGTTAAGCATCGTACCACTGGTATTGATTCGATTAAAAATATCATAAACGACTTTAAGGGGAACTGAGGGGCGTATCAAATAAAGCAGTAGTTTTTTGTCTTCAATTCGAGTTTGGTAATCACCTGCTTGCTTTATCAGTTCAGAAAAATAATAGCCATTCAGTTTAGCTAAGGCTTCTAAGCCGGTTAACTTAAATTCATCATTGACAAATTCATGCAAAGTCGAAGTCCGTTGTAATCCATCAACAATAATATATTTGCCTTCCCGTGTTTGATTCACATAAAAAGGCGGCAGTGGGAAATTCAAAATGATCGATTCAATAAACCTACTTTTTTGATCGAGTTTCCAAACCAGATTGCGCTGAAAATCAGGATTAATAATCAGCCTACCCTGATCATATTTTCGTATTAATTCAAAAACAGTATGTGGTTCCTGCCGAATATCAATATCTTCTTTTGTCGGATCATAAGGATACAAACCACCGCTGCCTTCTTCATCGGCAGTATCGGCATCTACTTCAATGATTTCATTGTTTTTCATATCACTCATATTGTCTATTATACAAATTCTATTATCAATATAACCATTACAAATTTTGTTGTCTCATTTTGTTGTATCTACCCTGTCGCGTCAATGCAGGGCGAACACGCAGGTTCGCCCCTACAGAACCGTAAATATAACCATTATAATTAAGGGCGAACACGCAGGTTCGCCCTTACAGAACCATCATTTTGCACTGTTTGTAGGGGCATACCGACGTGTCTGCCCTACTGCTCGACAGTAATCTCATTGGCAAGTATGTTACTATCTTGGCCATACACATCTTCTGCTTGTGTTATCAAGATATAATTGCCATTTGGCACAGATTGTAAACTCACAACCAATCCCTCAAGGCCATTATCGGGTATAGTAAGGGGGTTCCCTGGGGAAAAGTCTGGTTCCCAAGTGTCCTCATCGGTTGGTTGACCCGTGAATTTGAGCATCAATGGAATGAGTGTGTTACTTGGATCAAGTTTTACCCCCCGCGGGGCGATTCCACTTGAAGAACTCAGATCAAAAACCAAAGCACTGAGTATTTTGGCACCTTCAAATTTTCCATCGCCATTATCATCAGTGAGTAGGGTGACAAGCACTACCGGTTGACTTTGATCATCAGCGCCTTCTTTCTGGTCAAGATAATAAGCAAAACTCAACATGACATGGCTCAACACATTATCACTCGGCGGCTCAAACAGAAAACCACCCAGATAGGCCTCATTTCCATTCTCATCTCGTATGAGCGGAAGACGACTGTCCCATTTCACATCGTACACATTAGCCCCAGATAGAGGCCTAAAGATTTCCGCCTGTCCCACTATGATATACTCATCAGGATTGCCAGAGGGAGAAAGTACCGCAGTGTCGATGCTATAAATGTTATCCGCGACAGTTTGTACACCGATACTTGCTGGCGAGTCAAGACGAGCAACGTTATTGGAAACCGAATTTTGAATCAGGCTTGGTTTAGCCGCATTCTGCATACCCAACTGAACACTACTTGCAAGGTATTCATCCCAGTTAGCTTTTATGGATAGGGCTAAACGGTTGTAGTCTAAAAATTGGGTGACGACTCCCAAGAAACCGTCCAGTGGATTTTCCGCACTGGTTAATCCACCGCCAACCGGATACCAAACGGAAAGGCCCAAAGTGTTCAGCTTTCCAACCCCCAATTTCTTGGCCACGACCAACTCTTTGATCGCTGTATTCAATTCTTGCGCGGCACTTTGCAAATTAGAATGTGCCGTTTCAGCAGCCACTTTGCTAGCAAATTCTCCTAAGTCAATATACTCAGTGGGATCGCCACCTATTGAATCAAAAGAATATTGCGTGGTATCTCGCCGCACAGTCGCAAACAACACCTGTTCATCAGTCGCTTCGATTAATTGATCGGTGAATGAGACGAACTTGTTTTCAAAGTCGCCATAGTGAGTGAGATCATAGATGACGTGTGACGCAAATAATTGGTCGCTATAACTAACCTCATTCTCATCAGCATCATCCTCCTGTTCTAACTTGTGATGAACGCTCCAGTGTTCTGCCTCTTGTTTGGCAAAATCCAAGGCACTGGCGTTTGGATGTTCCCGTAACCATTTCAAGCTGCTCTTATAATCCCAACCATCCCCAAAATCAAGCTCAGGATTAGCGATAAAAACATTGGTGAGGTCAACAAAATCAACCAAAACCTCTGCACCACCCATTAAGCAGGTATCAAAGGAAATAAATGCCCACTTCTGATTAACCTTTGAATTTTTCAAAGCCTGCGACAAGTCGCCTGTCTTCATTGGAACGGGTTGTTGAGTAACCGTACCATCCTGCTCATCGCTACCAAATCCTTGCCATTGACCACCGTGATCCCACAGAATGAGTCCATATTTGTCCGCTGGATAGTTTTGGACTCCCCAATCGACAAATTCGGTCAGATTAACCGGATCATCCAAGTTCTGTTCAGGCACTATTTCCACAGACTTCAAACCCTCTGCTGTCATCAGACCACGTTGAATGTCTTCTCCAGTAGTGAGGGTTAATCCTAAGTCTGCCCAGATTTTCACGAACTCTTCATCTTGAGCAAATTGCTTGATTCGAGACGCATCAAAATCAGCTTGTACGACGACATTAAAGCCTTCTCCACTACCGCCTGATTCTCCCATTTCTAGCATATCACGTAAAAAACTAGGTGTCAGATTATGATCAGCATGACCATAAATCATAACAGTCCATGTTGGGGATGTAGATGAAATTGTACTGACATCATCGTCATCGTCATCATCACAAGCGGTAAGCAATAAGGCCCCAGCAGTCATTATGAGTACGGGGAAGAATTTCTTCATAATGGTAATTAATCTCCTTTAGTATTGAGTGTTTAGTGCGCGTGATAGCACTGAAGTCATTCAATGGGATTGGGTAAATGGGTAAATGGATCATTCGTGATTTCGTGATACCAATGAGTCATTACCAATGACCCATCTTCATCCCATCGGGTTTTGATAACCCAGTTCACGTCATTACCAATTACCAATTACCAAGTCAATGAAACCATCCCATTCAACGACTCCAATGCAGCGAGCGCATAATACACCTTAAAATAATCTTGTCAAGCATCAAGGCTCAAATTATTGTCACTTTTAAAATTAACAGTGTCGCACAATAACATTGGAGTACCAAGTTCACTTGTACAAGAGCTCATGCAAGTCAACACAAAGGCCCCCACGAAAAACAGCATCACTAGTGCAGGATCGCTCCAGTTTCAATACCATTGGAAAACAAGGGCAACCACAAGGGATTGCCCCTACAATCTGCCCGTAGGGGCAATCCCTTGTGGTTGCCCCTTTTGATGCTTGCTAAGTGGTCTCAAGATTGGAGCGATCCGGCACTAGTATTAACACAGGTAGCCAACTCAGATTGTTGTTCGTAATCGTACTTTGCATGAATTGCAACATCTTCAAGAAACCAAAGATGCCAGACTGACGATGGGGGGCAAAGGACATTGTCCATTTGACACCTGCTTTTCATAAAGTACTCAACCCATTAGGCCCGTGCAATATAATACTGCGTCCAGAGTAAACCATCTAACCAGCCATGATGTCATCTCTTCTCAAGCCATTGTTCTATACGCAAACCAAAATTTCCCGTCTGTTCAAGATAGGCTTCTTCAATATCAGATGCGATGACTTTATTAAACATTTATTTGAGACCTATTCACAATTGAAATATTTTTTAAAGCTGGGGTACAAAGCTATGCACATAAATCGCAAATGATTGATTGGATTAATTATTTTAACCATTAAAAATTGAAGGCTAACAAAATAAACCACTATCAATTGCCTCAAAAATATCACTGATACTTGTGTGCATAGAGTAGAGTACAAAGTGGGAAGTGCTAGAGCAAAATTTTTACGGTATTTGGAGTCCAAGGCTTCAGCCTTAGATTCCACTCAATCACCAAATAACTTATGCCAAGGTACTGCTTTAGTTTAAAAACCATAGAGACGACGTACCAAGTACAATGGACGACCTTTAACTTCGGTATAAATACGTCCTAAGTACTCACCAATAACGCCTAGCGTGATCAATTGAATGCCTCCCAAGAATAAAATCACGACCATCATGGAGGCATAGCCTGGGAGTTCTATCCCCATTACCAGGGTACGCACGAACAAAAACGCGGCATAAAGCATTGACATAAAAGATAAAAATATACCTACATAGCTCCACAGTTTCAAGGGTAGCGCACTAAATGAGGTAATACCATCAATGGCAAAATTCCACAAACGCCAGTAGTTCCATTTGCTTTCTCCCGCTTGTCGTGGATCACGATCATAATATATGGCTGTTTGCTTGAAACCAAGCCACGAAAAGAGTCCTTTCATAAAGCGGGTACGCTCTGGTAATTGAGAAAGTGCATTGACGACACTTCTATCCATTAAACGAAAATCACCGGTGTTTTTAGGGATATCAATCTCGCTCATAGCGTCAATAACGCGGTAGAATAATTTAGCCGTAAATCGTTTGATGAAAGTTTCTCCTCGACGTATTCGACGGGTAGCGTAAACCATATCGTAACCTTCACGCCACTTGGCTAAAAGTTCTCCAATTAATTCCGGCTGATCTTGAAGATCAGCATCAATGGGAATTACCGCAGAGCCACTGGTATGTTCAATACCAGCGGTTAAGGCAATTTCTTTACCAAAATTACGCGAAAGTTCAACAATTTTTATGAAAGGATTGTGTTTATTATGTTCTAATAACAGTGCTAATGTGTTGTCTGTACTCCCATCGTTAACACAAACTATTTCATAAGAAATCTTTAAACGATTGAGAACGGTTTCGAGACGGGAAAAAAATTGACTTAAATTATCCGTCTCATTGTACATAGGAACGACAATCGATAGTTCAATAGAAGGTTTATGGGCATTATCAAAAGACATTTTTAAATATATTGATTTTCTATAGCGTTATGTTTATTGAGTACAGTCATTTCAGTTCTTAATCATGTATATACTGTTTATCAATAATAAATTTTTCAATCTTATTAATCACATCAGATAGAAAAACCAGTGTTTCATCTTTAAAATGGTCTAATTCTCCGACTGTAAAATCTTTACCTATATCCGAAAAAGTAAACTCTCCATGAGCTAAGTGATTTCGCTTATTTTTTATAGTCACCAAATTTCTGCCATTAGAAGGCATATCAAAACCGTATTTAGTGGCAAGTTCCCTTATTTTTTGTGCATCAAGATTGCCAGAAAAATCTCATTTATCTTGAGAAAGAGAAATGGTTTCTTTTGTTAAAATTGATTCAGTAATCTTTAATATAGTGTCACGTAAAGTATCCGGTTTAAAATTCCCATCTTTAAGATTATCGGTACTGTGTTCAACCCAAATTTTTTTCAAATTCTCAGATAGCTGTTCAAAACTTATCCCGTTGTCTTCAATTGCATAATAAATCTCTACAATGGAATTTCTAACGGTTGCCTCAATGACATTATAGAGTAATAAAAAACCATTGGCTATGAGTATTTTCTGAAGTTGATCTGATATTTTTTCTTCAACCAAATCACCCTCTTTTTTGTACTTTAAGCGTGTGTTTTCGTCATCATCCAGAATGGAAAGAAAAGAGAAGTAGTTTTCAACTTCATCCTTTCTTTTATCAAAATCAAGTTTGGTCTTATTCATAGTGCAGACTGTCTTTTGTTCATTTTACCCAATAAGCAATCTCTTACAAATTCCACTCTATTTTTTAACCTACCTGTGTTGTTACTGCCATCTGAGGTAGTTTGGTCAGAAAATTCTTCTGAATCAAGCCAACTGACATCTTGAATTATTAAATCAGGATTTTCCTGTAATGCTAAATGAACGCCAATAGCAATGGCTTCAAACCTCACTCTTGGTGTACTATTGGACTTTGCTTCTTTCCTAAAACCGATTGGAAAATTGTTTTTGATAAAATTCACCATATTGCTAAAAGCGTTTAAGTAATATTCTCTATCAAAATCAGTTTCATTCATATCGTCAAGATATGCGTTAAGGAAGATTGCAACATCGTGTCTAAATTCTTGATAGCGGTCAATATAAGCGAAGAACCTTAAAATCAATTCTTCGTATTCGCCTCTTTTTCTTTTATTTACAGAAACGGGACAAATAGCTTTAAATTCAGCATGATCCTTTAATTCGAGGACTAAATCATAAAAAGCACCAGAATAGGAACCTTTCCTCATTTCACTATCGGTTAATTCTTCGCTGCTCGTATTGATTCTACTAAATATATCTTGTCTAATTGAGAGATCAGCATGACTAACCACAATGATTCTGAAGTCTCTATTTTTAATGTAATTTTGCAGACTTCGTGGTAAATCTTCAAACTTAGCTGCCTCAATTTCACTCAATATCTTGAGTTTTCTCAGCTTTAATTGATTTTCGTAGAAAGCTAATAAAGTCCGAATCCTTTGTGAACCATCAATGATTTCGAGTCTATTATTGCCATCCTCAGAAACAAGGAATGGTGTTAATGGTACACCTAATAATACCGATTCAATAAATCTTGACTGCTGATCAGGCTTCCAAACAAATTCCCTTTGATAATCAGGTACATACAATGTTGCTTCTGGATTATCCTGATCTCCAAATTTGGTACAAATGACTTCAAATGGATAATCCTTAGTCCTATAATCATAAGATCTGGAGTTCTCACGTACCTGTTTTTCAATCAGTTCCAGCTCATTTGGCGAGAATTTACTTTTTGCCATAATTGTTTTCTTTAAGGTGTTTAATAATACTTTGGCCGATTATTTCTCCCAGTTTGGGAGGAAAAGCATTACCAATTTGTTTAGATAAATTTCCAAATCTGAAATCTTCAGGGTTTTCTACAAATTTGTAGTCCATTGGAAAACTTTGCAATAAAGCCGCTTCTCTTAATGAAATAGCCCTATCTTGTTCCGGATGTCCAAATCTGCCGTTACCAATACCCGTACAAAAAGTTGTCATTGTCGGTGAAGGTTCATCCCATTTCATTCGTCCATAAATGCTAACGTAGGTTTGCCCCTTACTGCTTTTGTGACAAGCTAGTTTTAAATCCTCATCCCAATCCCTTTTCCAGCTACCACCTGGTATGGATTGTCTTATTCTTTGTAAGTTTTTATCAGATAATTTCGATGCTTTATGAAAAAAATCATTAGAAGATGATTCACCAGAGTTAATTTTCTCTAATTGAGCAATTGCATCTCTCACCGTTAAATAATTTTCTGGTGTATGAGTTGGCGGCAGTAAGGATATATTTCCAAATTTGGATGCTAATAATACCAATCTTTTCCTTTTTTGGGGAATACCATAGTCGGGAGCATAAATGATTTTCTCCCAAACAAAATAGCCCTGATTCTGAAGATTGTTAACAAAATCCATAAAAACAGGGGCCTTTTTGAAATTTAAAAGCTGAGGAACATTTTCCATTGAAACGATATCAGGTTTAACTTCATTAATTATCCTTGAAAACTCATAGAGCAATTGCCAACGACGATCCTTTTGTTTATCACCCTTAAAAGTATATGAAGAAAAAGGTTGGCAAGGGGCACATCCAACTAGCACTTTGACATCATTTTTTGTATAGAGTGCATTAATTTTCTCTTTGGTTAATTTCGCAATATCTTCGCAAAGGAATTTGGACTGACAGTTTGCTTCAAAAGCATATTGGCATGAATTATCAATATCAACCCCCGCATCTATCTTTAAACCTGATTTATAGAGGCCATAAGAAAACCCCCCCATTCCACAAAAAAGATCAACAACAGATATTTTTGCTTTCATATTTATCAGTAATGTCTGGTTGTCAACAGGTTATAAAATAGTCAATCCCACTAAATGATATATATTAAACAGACGGGTTTGGGAATGCTCAACTTTAAAAACCAAAAGATAAAACAACCCGTTACCCGAACTGCCCCCTCACAGTTCCCTTTGTTCTGAACTTCAGCCAAAGTGACTCGCTTTCACACGCTGTACATTTTTAAAACCCTAGTCCTAGCTGTGTTGGTAGCAATATATATTTAGCGGGCGCACGATACACCCATAAAATAATCTTGTCAAGCATCAAGGCTCAAATTATTGTCAGTTTTAAAAATGGGGTAGTAATGCTATATACTCAACGAGGTGATAAAGTTAACTTTTTTTTAAAATGAGTTTAGGGAATTGTAGGGTGGGTAACGTGTTTTTGTTGCCCACCATCCTCATTAAAAAGTTCAGTTTATTACCGCGCTCAGTATAGCTTTTCAGATAATTACGGCAAAAGGGCGAACACATCTGTTCGCCCCTACATAAAATGTTGTTTTTAATCAAAACTCAAGTCAATTTCCCTTGTTTCTTGAGATTGAGGCTGTATACAAATATGGCAATCAATATGCCCATACCGACTAGCGAACCGATTATCGAAACAATTTGTTCTGCGGGGCTGGCTGGGCTATACCCAGAAATGAAAAAAGTATACACCATTAAAATCGGGCTCAGGATTAAAGTGATTAACAATAATTTTACCGCGATTGCTCTGAGTCGGAACAAGGTAATGCCTGCTGCAAGATTGAGTAGGGTGCTTGAAAAAATCAACAGGTAATCTAGCATACCCTGGTTGTCAAAATAAGCCCTTTGTTCAGGTGTCATGGGCAAACTACCGCTAGACATGATCAAGTAAGAGTACACGATTCCAATGGCACCCATAGAAACGTAAATCAAAAAGAGTTTAACCCAGATCGGTTTTCGGTTGGCCCCTTCAGGCTTTTTCTTACCGCTTACAAGGCGAATGCCCACTTTCATCAACCAGATGCCTAACACGAGGAAAAGGGCAGCACCCAACAACTGAGAGAGTGCGATACCATTTGGGATGCTATCAGAAAACAAATTATTAATGGCAGCGACACCACCCACAATGCTAATGATTAAAATCAATAGCGAAAAAATGATCAATAACACACCAGCCAGCACTTGAAAAAAACGGCCAACTGAACTTTTTTTCGCTTCTTCAGTCGGGATTTCACTTGAAGGCGGGGCATAAGGGTTGTTTTCCATTGCTTTGAGACTCCTGTGATTTATAGCATTTTTGCGTGAAATACATCTTTCGTAGGGCTTACCACCTATCAATTTTATCTAACGCATTGTAAATTTGCTCAGCATCGCGTCTCTACTGGAAACTGATAGGTGGTAAGTTCGTAGGGGCAAGCCCTTGTGGTTGCCCTGTATTTAAGCAAATCGAAAAACGCTATATTTAACTAAATGGCTAATTGACGTAGTTGTTTAGGCCGCAGCATCCAACACAGTTCTGCTTGCCCCGCTTCAACGTCATCCCGAAATTCTAACAAACAGGCAGCGCCTTTTTTTAAAGGCATCCAATTCTCAACCTCTCCACTGAGTAACCAAGTCGCTAATTCCCCTAAATCCGGTTCATGTCCTACTAAAGCAATCGTCTTACTGGTGTTGGCATGTTGCTGTAAATAACTTAAGACTTCTGAATCAGAACCATCAGGTGCTAAGGCCGGTAAGGTTTTTCGGATAGCATTCGGATAAGCTGATGCCAGCAAATCGGCTGTCTGCTCTGCTCTGATTAATGGGCTTTCTGCAAAGCGGTGTATTGTCGGTAAAATGGTTTGTAACCCTTTTGAATTTAAAAGCATTTTTGCTTTGCCTTTGTTGCTCAAGGGCCGCAATTCATCCGATTGCCCACTACGGGCAAATGCTTCACGATCTTCTGCCGGGGCATGACGTACAATCAAGACTTGCATAATGATTTCCTATTTGTTGTTTAACACGGTTTCTAAACGCTCACACACGGTTTTGATAACCTGTACGCGAGCAAAATATTTATCATCTCCTGCTACCAATGTCCAAGGGGCAAAATGGGTACTGGTGCGGGCAATCATCTCGTTAAGCGCAAGGGTATAATCATCCCATTTTTCACGATTACGCCAGTCTTCTTCAGTAATCTTATGTTTTTTATAAGAAATCTGTTCACGTTCTTGAAAACGGCGTAGTTGTTCATCTTTGCTGATATGTATCCAAAATTTGATGACTAGGCTGCCATGTTTAACCAGTTGTTCTTCAAACTCATTGATTTCCAAATAAGCCCGTTGCCATTCTTTCTCTTGGGCAAAGCCTTCAACGCGCTCTACCAAAACGCGCCCATACCAAGAGCGATCATAAATCGTGACTCTTCCGGCACGCGGGATATGTCGCCAAAATCGCCACAGATAATGATGGGCTCGTTCTTCATCTGTCGGTGCTGCGCTAGAAATGACTTGATACAAGCGGGCATCCATCGCTTGCGTCATTCGCCGAATCGCACCGCCTTTACCGGCCGCATCCCAGCCTTCAAAGACTATAACCGTGGAACAATGTTTTTTAGAAGCCAGCCAAGCTAAGCGATGTAATTTGCCTTGATAAGTATCCAACTCTTGACGATAGCTTTTGCGCGACAACTGTTGCGTCAAATTGACGGTATCCAAAATGCTTCGGTTAGAATCAGAAGCAGGTTGCTGTGCTAACAAAGCCGTTGTCGGCATCACAGGCTGAGTTTCAAGGCTATCAGGCACAGTCTTATGCGCGGTGATATTCGCTTGTGCATCAAGATGCTTGCGTAAAGCTTCCGCGACAGTACGAACAACGGTTAAATTACGATAACGCCAATCACTCGCTTCTATCAATAACCACGGGGCATCACCAGAATCGGTCAATCGTAAAGCCGTTTCAGCCGCTTTAACAAAGCTGGGATATCTTTTAGCATGTTTCCAATCGCGTTTAGAAACGGAACGCTTAGTATGCGGATTTTTTCAAGTTTCTTTAAACGCTTGTATTGTTGTTCTTTGGATAAATGCAGCCAAAATTTCAGAATCAAAGCCCCATCTTCTACCAACATCGTTTCAAAACGATGAATATGTGCCAAGGCTTCATTGAATGACGCAGTATCCATCTTTTGATAGGCCGTTTGCACAATCGGATCAACATACCAACCACCAAAAAAAATGCCAATACGCCCCCGCGCCGGCAAATGCCGCCAAAATCGCCAATAATAAGGCCGTTCACATTCCTCATCCGTGAGCGAATCAAGCGCAATGGTTTCCAAACCGCGCGTATCCAGCCACTCATTTAAGGCATTCACCACATCGCCCCGCCCAGCAGCATCAATACCCGAAATGATAATAATAACAGGCGTATTGGTTTTGCTCAAAGCAAATTGCGCCTGCAACAGTTCCGCCCTTAATTCAGGCAACTGTTTTTTATACTCTTCTTTAGAAATTTTTTGATCTAATTCCGCAGTCTCAAACATATTAATTATCCGTCACTTTGTCGTTGGATGCCCTATTTTCGTTCCAAATTTATTTTGCGGCAGAATTTGAAAACGGGCTATCGCAAAATAACAGGCATTCCAATTGCACCACTCCAATTGCTAAACTCTAAAAGTTGCGACTACCGGTGCATGATCCGAAGGGCGTTCATTACGCCGAGGGCCAATATCTATCGTACAATCTGTGCAATCGGATGCGAGTGCTTGACTGGCTAAAATAAAATCAATACGCACTCCATGATTGCGTTGAAACGCGCCTGCACGGTAATCCCACCAACTAAAACACGCTGGCGCTTGTTCAAATAAACGAAAAGTATCATGCAATCCTAAATCAAGCAAATCTTGTAAGGCCGCTCGTTCTGGTGGACTCACTAATATATTACCAGCCCAAGCAGCAGGATCATACAGATCACGATCTTCAGGAGCAATATTAAAGTCACCTAGCACAATCAAACGGGGATAATGCTTTTTGATATCACGGATATAATCCTGTAAATGATTAAGCCAATTTAATTTATACTGATATTTCTCAGAACCGACGGCCGAACCATTAGGCACATATAAATTTAATACGCGCAGCGAATCATAAGTCGCCCCTAAAAAGCGCCGTTGTGGATCATCTAAACCCGGTAAATCCATGATAACATCATGGCCTTTTGAACGACTGAGCAAGGCCACACCATTATACGTTTTTTGTCCTGAAAACAAGACATGATAACCCGCAGCTTCTATTTCTTCTAGCGGAAATTGCTCATCTGTCATTTTGGTTTCCTGCAAAGCGACAATATCTGGCGCAGTGTTTGTTAACCAATTTAATACCTGCGGTAGGCGAACACGTAGCGAATTGACATTCCAAGTAGCGATTTTGATCATATTAACCATTTGATTTTTCTATTAATATATAGCGTTTCCCAATTGAATGAAGTACAAAGAATGAAAGAATTGGGATATTAGCCACGGAATGACACAGAAAGCACGGAATATTTCCGTGTTTTTCCGTGTTTTTCCGTGGCAAAATCGAACCGAAGCCACTCACACTATCTTAAAAATTTATATAATATAATAACACCTTAAATTGAATCATATCAAAAATAAAATTGATTTTAATCATCACAGCCCCATTAATTCTAAATTCCCAATGCCCAATTCAAGGAAAAAAAACCATGCCTTCATCAACCCTCACTCAAATCTTACTCGGTTCATTACTAGATAGCCCCGCCGTTGTGGAACTTGCCTCGAAAGCGGGCGAAAAGGCGTTTACTATTATCAAGGAACATTTTACCTATTCGGCCGCGCAAATCACTACCGCTTACCAAGATGGCTTTGGATATGCCCTCATGGCGATAAGCGTCGGGGTGGCTGATGAAAAATTGGGCTTTTCTCAAAAGATTTTCAACGCCAAAATCACTCGCGAATTTGCTGAACAAATTGAACACCATTACTTACAACCCTTTGTCAATCAAATAGATAAGGTTTCAAACGCCGGTTTTGTGTTATCCGATTTTCGCCAACAAAGCGCCAAATCACTGAAACGTTTCGCTAAACACAAGGATCAAATCTTTCAGATTGATGACATCACCGAAGACGATTTAGCGGCCCTCATCAGTTATCGAGACAGTTTTGCCATTACGGATTTGGTGTTAGCACAAATACAGCACATCGAACCTGTGGATGACAGCTTAGCCGCATTTCTCCGTTATGACGGATTATTGGGCGATGCGCTACTCTTTTTCTTTCGTGAATCAATCCGCACAGATGATCGGCTCGAAAAAACACAAGCGGCATTACAACGCGAGGGTTTATGTATTGAAGTGCGAAATCTCCAAATTGCGCTGAAACAGGCTGAAGAGAATCTCACTCAAGCGATAGCGCAAAAATCGCCAGATTTGGGGCAACTTGCCTTGCAATTGCAAAACTGGCAACAAACCGAAATCGCTTGGCAAACGCGCCATGAAGAATTAATACGGTTTACCCAGCGTTTTGACAATCAACTGGGAAAAATGCTGGCGTGGGCGAAAACGGTTTATGCCACTTTAGAAGAAATCCAAGAGGATGTGAAGGAAACCAAAGCCGATGTGAAAGAAACCAAGGGTTTAGCTGAAGAAATCTTACAAAAACTCACCGAGTTGATGGCGCGTCAGGATTTATCGCCCCAAATCAAACCCCGCGATGAATTCACGCAACACAATAGCACGAGCCTGAAATGGATTCGTGAAGCGGTTAGCCTATTTAAACAGTTGCCGACGCAAACCCCTGAATACAGTCGTGTGTCTCTCATGATGGGCAGTGCTGTCTCTTCGACAGGCGATTTAGCGCAAGCAGAGCGGTTATTTCTGCAAGCCCTTGAAAAAGCTAAGAATCCTGATGACAAAGCCCTGGCTTATTTTAATCTATTTCAGCTGCAATTACGGCGCAAGGCTTACGTTGAAGCATTAAACCATTTACAAGCCGCACTGGCGATTAACCCGCAAAAATATGCCTTGCACGATACCCACAAATATCCGATTGAACAGTTATTGGGTGCTGGAGGCATGGGATGCGTGTTTTTATGCCAACGTCGCTTGAAAAAAACGCAGCACGTCGTTGTCAAATGTTTTTGGGAAACGCGCCAAGAGTCACCCGAAGAGATTTTTAAAGAACCCTTATTGATGTCCGAAATTGCCGGCGATTTTGTGCCAGAGCCACTGGATTATGGCTATGCCGATAATGTCCAACAAAAACGGGCTTATTTTGTCACCGAATACCTGGCAGGCGCGATAGATGGTGAAAGCTGGTTAGAACAATACGGCGCGATGGATTTAGAGAGGGGTTTACAAGTGGGTTTACAAATCGCCAAAGGTTTACAACTTGCCCATGATGCCGGTATTTATCATTTAGATTTAAAGCCAGCGAATATCCTATTAAAAACCGCTTCTGTTTCCAAAACCGCCGAAGTTTCTGTGAAAATCATTGATTTTGGCTTATCTCAAGTCGCGCATTCTTTGCGGCAAGAGGCCGTCGTACAACAAAGTCGCTCAGGATTAAGCCGATTTGGGCAAGCGATATTTGACACTTTGGATTACGCCCCGCCAGAACAACGGGGTTATACCGATTATGGCGAACCGAGTGTCAAAAGCGATATTTTTGCCTTTGGGAAAACCCTGTATCGTCTGCTTACCAAGGAACGGCCTATTGAAGTTGAGCCAGAAGCCTTAGAACATGCCCCCGATTGGTTTAAATTACTCTATAGTTGTACTCGCGCTGATCCGGCAAAACGCCCAGAATCGGCAGAGCAATTGGTGAGGCGTTTAAGAGAAATTGAAGCTAAACAAGAGCGACAAGCTAAACTGGCCAACTACCGCTATATTGATAATGGTGATGGCACCGTCACAGACAATCGAACTGGCCTGATATGGCTAAAAAATGCTAATTGTTTTGGGAAACATAATTGGGAAAGTGCTATGCAACGGGTTGCTCAATTAGCTGATGGACAATGTGGACTCAGTGACGGTTCAAAGCCTAATGATTGGCGTTTACCTACGAAAGAAGAGTGGAAGTCGATGATAGATAGGAAATATCGTTCGCCGGTACTTTCCAATGCGGCAGGTACGGATCAATGGAAGGAAGGTGATGCGTTTTCGCGCCTGTATGCGAGCTTCTACTGGTCGTCTTCTACCCGCGAATTTGTCACGAACTTCGCATGGTTTGTCTTACTCTCCAATGGCTGCGTCAACTTCGTCGTCAAGTCTAACGCCTACTACGTGTGGCCCGTGCGTAGCCGACAATAGAGTCTTTGAGACTTTGAGGACTTTGACGGGGGTTGCAAGGGTGTGGTACTGGAGTATTAGATTATATCCAATTTTTGGGTTTATTTTTCACCCTATTTTTATTCCATCGGCTGGGATGGTGGGCAAGCGGGCGGTTACATCTGGGTTTATATTGAGTTTATTGGCGCCCGCTTACCCACCCTACAAATCTGGGGTGAAGAAAAAGTCATCAAAATCCCTGAAATTTAACACCCCAGGGTGTCCCACTTGCTCGATTTTTTTCCTGTTTTTGAGGGATGGTGGTTTGTTTAAATGGAGTACAGCGAATTTTGTTGCTAAGCGAATTAAATTATTCTTTTTCTAGGGTTCAATCCGTTTATCCACGTCATCCGTTGTTCTTTGACTGCTTTGACGGGGGTTGCAAGGTGTTCCATTTGCACTAACTACAAGGATTGTGCCAAAAGATTTTGAACAGGATTACACGGATTAATAGATTAACAGGATTTTAAATCCAGCAAAACTCACAATAATTAATCATTTCAACACTTTAGACGATAAACCTTAATAAATCCTGTTAATCCTTAAATCCGTTCAATCCTGTTCAAAGCTTTTTGAGTTCTTCTTCTATGCATGTAAGCAGTTCTTCCGCTTGCTCCTGTGTCATTTTTCCTTTCTCTACCATTTGTTCTGCCGCCGCTTTCAGCGAAGCTGTGAACAAAGCCCTTTGATAGTTTATGCCGCACTGAATGTCATATTGGCGTAATTCTTCTCTCATATTCATAAGCATCACTCCAGTTGAGTTATTGAAGGCCTCTATACAATTCAAGCATTGGAACGTCCACGATAAGGGTTCCAAGGTAAAAGCCTTGGAACCTGAAAAAAGGGGCATTACTCTTTCTTCTTTTGACTTTGATTGAGCCTTTCCATGCGTTTTAGAAATTTTTCCATTTGTTCTTGGGTCAGTTCTCCTTCTTGTCGCATTTGTTTTGCCACGGCTTTGGCTTCGTTTCTGCCCCACTGAATGTCATCTTGCCGTAAATCAAGTTGTTCTCTCATAAGCTTAAGTAAAGTCGATTTGTTGAACACCTCTTTACTATATGATCTAGCCCACAGATATTCAACACTGAGTCGTAAAATTTCCAATTGATCCGCTGTGAGACGCTCAATCATCGAAGTCAGCCCTGCTTCATTGTCGTCAATTTGCTGACGAATAGAGAAGACATGAGTGGGAGTCTTAGGGCTTGAGACTTCAGCTTGAAGTTCTGACTTGACAATAAAGGGCAACAAAAAAGGCAGATTTCTCTGGAGAATCATGTCAACTGTCATCAAACTCACATGATAAGCCTTATACTTCAATTCACCTGAATATCTGGGATCGGCCGTTGGCAGTTTGATATGCCTTTCTTCAATGGCTTGCTTGTTTTGCGGCGAACCTTTGAGATAAAACACATTACACAGAATGGTTTTTCCCTCAAGTTCGTCATCCATTTCCATCAGATGTCGGTATTCCAATTTCCGTTTGTCCATTTTGCCATCAGATTCATACTGGCGTTCAAATTCCAAATGAATAATGACATCATTGCCGTTTTTATCCTTGGCTTCAAAAAGCACATCGGCAATGCGTTTGATCATAATAAACTCTTTTCCGATCAACGTCTTTGATTGCGTCGCATCGACTTGATATTCATCCAAGATGAATCGAAGTAACTCTGGAAATTCCTTTGACAGTACTTTAGCGATTGCGTCGAAACTTCTGACTTCCTTTTTTTCATCCTCCTCAAGTTTCTTGAGTGATGCACCAATATCAATGGTTTTGTTCGCCTGTTCACCCCATTGCAGTAGCAATTGCAGCACGTTGGTAAACAACTCTCGGTTTTCAAGCAATCGCCTTTTTATGAGGCCTTGTTCATTTTCAGACATATGCGATTGTGCAAGCAATTTGACAAAATCAATGACAAGGGGAGGCTCAATAAAGCTCTCTTGCTTTGAGGCTTGGGATGATTTGGTGGTTTTTTTTCATAGTGAAAGTGAAAGAATGAATAAAAATGTAGTGGCCAGATTGATTTGGAACTTAATCATTTATAATTAGCGTCAATCATGACAATCAGCACAATAAAATGTTTAATTATCATGTTTTGAGTGTTAACTGTTTAAGTACTGAAGCACAAATAAACAGGTATTTTACCGCAAAGGGCAACCACAAGGGATTGCCCCTACGACCTGCTTGTAGGGGCAATCCCTTGTGGTTGCCCCTCTTCTTGGTTGCTTCTATTT